>JBQTJR010000127.1:0-2797 GCA_052386895.1 Sphingosinicella sp. | reverse complement strand
GAAGAATCGCGACCCGCTACGACAAACTGGCAGCCAACTTCCTCGCCATGGTCCAGCTCGCCTCAATGCGGCTCTGGTTGCGAACTTATGAGTCTACGTCCTAGTGCGGCGCATAGATGATGTGAGGGATCTAACTTCCGGTGAAATTCAGAGGCTTTTGAGCCGATCCGATTGAACTGTTTTTCTTGATGAAGCGGCGAGTTGATCAACGATTTTGTGCCCACGGGTAAACCACCCACCGCTACTATATGAATGGCACCGGAGTTCCGTTCCAGTGCATTTAATTTTGTCGATCCGGTCCTGGCAAGCTGTCTAGTCGCCGAAGCGCAAGAATGGGATTTTGCCCACTACACTCTCTGCGGTCGGCCTTAACCGGGCCAAATAAGGCGCATCTCGGCGCCCCCAATTTCCCAGCTGCCCAAAGAGCGGCGCTTGAATTCATCCATTTTAGGGTCAGCCGTTACTTCTCGAATTTCGCCGGCACTGGGACTCATCCGGTGCATCCGTCCGGTGCAGCGCCCCTTTACGCCGTATAACCCGGCGAGATCATGATGCCGCGGCTGATCCCCGGCGCCTGGTAGGCGAGGAAAATCGCCCAGCCGGCGAGGGCGATCATCACCAGCGTGCTCGCGATCATGCCGGCGGTGCGCAGCCGGCTCGGGCTCGGCTGGTCCATGCCGATCGCGTGCGCGATCCGCGCCAGCACGAACAGGATCGCCGCCCCCCACAGCCACAGGCTCCCGCCCGTGCCGAGCTCGATCAGCAGCACCAGGATCAGGAAGAAAGGGCCGTGCTCGACGAAATTGGCTTGCGCCCGCATCCGCCTGAGCAGCGGCTCCTGGCCGCCCTCGCCGACGCTGACCTTGAGGCCCCGGCGCAGCCGCGAGACCCTCCCGGCGAGCCAGATGTTGAGCAGCGCCATCGCCCCGGCGAAGGTGAGCGTGATCTGCAGGATCATGGCCGGTCCCCTGTTGCTTTACCGGCAGATTCGCACGCCCCGCCCTCGCTTGCAACGGCGGCCGGATGGTCTATAGGCCGCAGCCTTCGAGCGAGAGCGAAACCGGCCGCGAGGCCGGCGTACGCGGCCCCAGTTTCTTGAAGGTGGCGCCGCCCGTGATGATCGCGCTCGCTTGCTTTTGCCGTCCTTCTTCGAAACAACAGGTGCCCCCATGGCCGTCCCCAAGCGAAAGACCTCGCCCTCGCGCCGCAACATGCGCCGCAGCCACGATGCGCTGAAGACCACGCGCTACCAGGAATGCCCAAATTGCGGTGAGCTGAGGCTGCCGCACAACGTCTGCCCGAGCTGCGGCCACTATCGCGGCCGCGAAGTGGTGAAGACGGAGTCGTAAGGGCTCGATATCATGCAAAGCCGGCCACGGATCGCGATCGACGCAATGGGCGGCGATAGCGGTCCGCCGGCGATGATCGCCGGCGCCGCGCTCGCGCTCAGAAAGCGCCCCGAGCTTCACTTCCTCCTGTTCGGCGACCAGGCGGCGATCCGCGAGCAGCTCGACGGCCAACCCGCGCTCGCCCAAGCGAGCGAGATCGTCCATTGCGACGACATCATCTCCGGCACCGAGCGGCCGAGCCAGGCGATCCGCCGCGCCGCTACCACCTCGATGGGCCGCGCCATCGCCGCGGTGAAGGGCGGGCAAGCCGACGCCGCCGTCTCGGGCGGCAATACCGGCGCGCTGATGGCGATGGCCAAGCTGGCGCTGCGCACCATGCCCGGCATCGACCGCCCGGCGCTGTCGGCGCTGCTGCCGACGCTGGGCGACAACGATTGCGTGATGCTCGATCTCGGCGCCAACACCGAGTGCGACGTCGACAACCTCGTCCAGTTCGCGGTGATGGGCGCCGCTTACGCCCGCGTCGTGCGCGAGCTCGAGCGGCCGCGGGTGCAATTGCTCAACATCGGCACCGAGGAGCTGAAGGGCACCGACCAGCTCAAGGAGGCCGCCGCGATCCTGCGCCAATCGACCGATCTCGGCCTTCGCTTCGACGGCTTTATCGAGGCCGACAAGCTGTCGCGCGGCGGCGCCGACGTCGTCGTCAGCGACGGCTTTTCCGGCAACATCGCGCTGAAATCGGTCGAGGGCACCGCCCGCTTCGTCGTCGATCTGCTGCGCCGCGCTTTTTCGAGCTCGCTCCGCTCGAAGATCGGCTTCCTGATCTCGCGCCCGGCCACCCGGCTGCTTGGCCACCATCTCGATCCCAACAACCATAACGGCGCGGTCTTCCTCGGTTTGAACGGCCTGGTGGTGAAGAGCCACGGCAGCGCCACCGCTAACGGCGTCGCCACCGCCATCGGCGTCGCCGCGCGGATGGTGAAGCACGAGCTCACCCGCAGGATTACCGAGGACCTTGCCAGCGTCGCGCGGCCGCAGCCGGCGCCCGCGCCGCCACCGGCGGAGCCGGATCTGAAATCGACTCAGCAGGCGGCACAATGACCGGCCGCCCGAAAAACCGCCGTTCCGTCATCACCGGCACCGGCGCGGCGCTGCCGCCGCGGCGGGTGACCAACGCCGAGCTGGCCGAGCGGGTCGAGACCAGCCACGAATGGATCGTCGAGCGCACCGGCATCGAGGCGCGCCACATCGCCGGCGACGGCGAGACCACCGCCACTCTGGCCACCGAGGCATCGCGCGAGGCGCTGGCGGCGGCGGGTCTCGACGCGAAACAGATCGGCCTCATCGTGCTCGCCACCGCCCCGCCCGACCATACCTTCCCAGCCAGCGCCACCCGCGTCCAGACCGCCTTGGGCATCGACGATTGCATCGCCTTCGACGTGCAGGCG
>JBQTJR010000126.1:0-15482 GCA_052386895.1 Sphingosinicella sp. | reverse complement strand
AACCCGCGGTGGATAACCGAAGCCGCGCGGGATGGAAAGGGTTTTTCATGCCTAAAATAGGGATTTTATGCCTTGAGAGGGGATAAAGAGGTCTATTCTGCTTTTGTTCCGCCTCTCTGTTCTTTGTCTGTTCTCGGTCGATGCTTGTGGACAAGTGCGTGCAACGCCCCTCCAAGCAGCAACAGAATCGGCAGAACGGCGATCGCCAGCGCCCGTCCCCGATTCGCTGCGGGGTCGATCCAGGCGATTTCCCGGGCGACTCGCGGCCGCTGGATTCCGGCCAACAGGTCAAGCCAGCGGGCGATAAGGAGCGGATTATCGGCGGTGCGCAAATGCGCCTCGCCGCTGCCGCCGGGCAGGGTCCAGAGCCGGTCGTGCAGCAGGTCGGCATCGGCAACCAATAAAGCGCGGCCTGACCCGATGCGGCAGAATGCAAGCCAGGTTCGGCCGTGGAACAGACATCGGCCGTTCGGGCGGAAACGAAAGATGCCGCTGCCCGCCAGTGCGAACCGAAGCGGGCGTTCGTCCCACGCTTGCCAATCGATCTCCACGCCGTCGTTTGGGGGGGTCGTCATTTCGACACCCCAGTGCGCGAACAAGGGTTCGAGACTGTTGCTCCGCAGCGGACGGCGGACGTCGCCGGTCGGCAGAGGGGATGGCCAGGCCAAGTTCGGATCGGCGAGGATCAAAAGCTGTCCGCCTCCCCTCACCCAGGTATCGAGTGTCACCAGCTCGCGCGGCGTCAGCGCCTGCGGCTGGGCGAGCAGCATCAACCGCGCCCGCGCCAGCCAGCGCGCATCGAGATGGTCGACCGGGACGACGGTGAACTCGCGCTCGAAGTAGCGAAAGGCAGCGGCCGGGCGGCTGGCCGGATCAAACGGGCCGGTCTCGCCCCAGACCAACGGCAACGAGGTCATCAACAGCAGGCGCGGGCGCTGTTCCGATGGAGGTGGATCGCGCGCAATTACGATGACTTCGTAGGGCGTCATCGCGCCCGGCAGGACCAACACGATCACCCCGAGCAAGGCGGCAGCCGCCAAGCCCCAGTTCGCCGCCAGCCGCTTGCCGTTTTGGACGAGCAAGTCGACCGCCAAAGCGAACAGCGCCGCGCCGGCCCAGCCGCGGATCATTTCAATCCAGGGTAAGCCGCCGAGGCCCTGCAGCAAGAATGACTCGCTCAGTCCGGCGGTGCCGATCGCCAGCGCGTAGGACAAGCCGCGTTGGCGCCGGCGCCAGCCGGCGACGAGGATTGCGAAGACCAGAATCAGCCACGGCCGAATCGCAAGGAACAGCAAGGCGTCCGCCCGGCCGACCGCAAAGAAGCCCAGCGCAAGCGCCAACGCCAGTTCCAGCGCGGCAAACGCCGCTGCGGCGAAAAACAAACGCGACAGCGTGAAATTCAGCGTGGCGCGGACTGCGCCGGCGGCTGCGCGGCCTCCGCTTCATTGCCGGCTGCGGGATTGCCGGGCGCAACGCCCATCTCGGCCAGCGGCTCGGTCGGCGTTTCGGCCTCGGCACCGACGGGACCGCCACTCGCCTGCTGCCGCTCGAGCATGTTGGGCGTGATCGCCTCCTCGCTGGCCGGCTGGCGGGTGAATACCATCGCGAGCAGCACCGCCAGGAACACGAAGGCCAGGCCGGTCAGCCCGATGCGGACGCGCTGGATGCCCCGCTGCATGTTCTCGACGCTCATCGAAAACCCGTTGTAACACGGGCGCGGCGCTTGTCGAAAGCGCCGGACGGATCGTCGAATCGCCTTTTGTCATTTGCGGGCCAACGCGTCATCCTTGTCCGCTCGATGCGCCGGCAAGGGGGCCGAAATGACCAGCAAGAAATCGATCCTGAAACTTGTCCTGTTGGGCGCGCTGGCCGCGTGCAGCAGCGAGCCCGAGGCAACCAACCAGGACGGGGCGCTGCAGAATGCCGCGCCGCCGGAAGTGCCGCCGATGATGCTGGCGAGCCGCACCTATCGCTGCCGCGACAACAGCCTGGTCTATATCGACTTCTTCACCAACAACACCGCCCAGCTGCGGACCGCGCAAGCAGGCGAGATGACGATCCTGACCGCGGCGGACGGCAACCCGCCCTACACCGCGCCCGGCTTTTCGGTGAGCGCCAACGCGCCGCAGATAAGCCTCACCGCGCCGGGCAAGGGCAGCTTGAGCTGCCGCGCCTAGACGCGGGCGGAACCGATCAATCGCTCCCGGCCATCGCTGCGAGGTGCGCGCGCATTTCGTCGATGGTCACCTCGCGAACATGGGTGGCCAGCGTCCAGCGATGCCCGAACGGATCGATGAGCGCGCCCGAGCGGTCGCCGTAGAACTGGTCCTTGACCGGCCGCTCCTCGCGCCCGCCGGCCGCAATCGCGCTGGCGAACACGGTATCGACATCCTCGACGTAAATCATGAAGCTGGCCGCGCAGCCGCCGAGCCGGTTCGGCCCGACCATACCCAGATCGGGAAATTCATCGGCGAGCATGACGATGTCCTCGCCGATCCTGATCTCGGCGTGGGCGATGCGGTCACCCCGCGCCAGCCGCTCCACCTCGGTCGCGCCGAATGCCTGCTGGTAGTAGCCGATCGCCTCGGCCGCGCCGTCGACGATCAGATAAGGGATGACGCCTTGATAGCCCTCGGGAATGCCGCCCATCGCCGCTCTCCTGGTTTCCTGCCGCCTGCCTCCTAGCGCCGGCACGCGCCGTCGACAAAGCGGCGACGGTTGCTAGAGCGCCGCCGATGGCCGATCGCCCCAGCCCCGAAATCGTCGCCCAGCACGGCCTCAGCAAAGAAGAATATCAAAGACTGCTGCACGCGCTCGGGCGCGAGCCGAACCTCACCGAGCTCGGCATCTTCTCGGTGATGTGGTCGGAGCATTGCTCGTACAAGAGCTCGCGCGCGCATCTGAAGAAGCTGCCGACCGAGGCTCCATGGGTGATCCAGGGCCCGGGCGAGAATGCCGGCGTGGTCGACATCGGCGACGGCCAGGCGGCGGTGTTCAAGCTGGAGAGTCACAATCACCCCTCTTACATCGAGCCCTACCAGGGCGCGGCGACCGGGGTGGGCGGGATATTGCGCGACGTGTTCACGATGGGCGCGCGGCCGATCGCCAATTTGAACGCGCTGCGCTTCGGCCGGCCGGATCACCCCAAGATGCGCCACCTGATTGCCGGCGTCGTCGCCGGCATCGGCGGTTACGGCAATTGCGTCGGCGTGCCGACCGTCGGCGGCGAGGTGAATTTCCATGCCGCGTATGACGGCAACATCCTGGTCAACGCGATGACCGTCGGCATCGCCGACAAGGACAGGATCTTCTATTCGGCGGCGGCCGGGATCGGCAATCCGGTGGTCTATGTCGGCTCCAAGACCGGCCGCGACGGCATCCACGGCGCGACCATGGCATCGGCCGATTTCGCCGCGGATTCGGAGGAAAAGCGGCCGACGGTGCAGGTCGGAGATCCGTTTACCGAGAAATTGCTGATCGAGGCCTGCCTCGAGCTGATGGCATCGGACGCGATCGTTGCGATCCAGGACATGGGCGCGGCCGGCCTTACCTCTTCGTCGGTCGAGATGGCGTCGAAGGGTGGCGTCGGCATCGAGCTCGACATGAACGCCGTGCCCTGCCGCGAGGAAGGGATGACGCCCTACGAGATGATGCTGTCGGAGAGCCAGGAGCGGATGCTGATGATCCTCAAGCCCGGCCGCGAGGCCGAGGCGGAGGCGATATTCCGCAAGTGGGAGCTGGATTTCGCGGTGATCGGGCGAGTGACCGACACAAGACGGCTGGTGCTCAAGTGGAATGGCGAGACCACCGCCGACATCCCGCTCGGACCGCTCGGCGACGAGGCGCCGAAATACGAGCGACGCTATGCGCGGCCGAAGCCACCGGCACCGCTGCGCGACATCCCGGAATCGACCGACATCGCCGGCGATCTCATCAAGCTGATGGCGTCGCCCGACCTCGCCAGCCGGCGCTGGATCTGGCGGCAATACGACCAGAAGGTCGGCGCCGACACGGTGCAGCCGCCGGGCGGCGACGCGGCGGTGGTGCGCATTCATGGCAGTAACAAGGCGCTGGCGATCACCACCGATTGCACGCCGCGTTACTGCCAGGCCGATCCCCATGAAGGCGGCAAGCAGGCGATCGCCGAGGCCTGGCGCAACCTGTGCGCGGTGGGAGCGAGGCCGCTGGCGGCGACCGATTGCCTCAATTTCGGAAATCCCGAACGGCCCGAGATCATGGGCCAGCTGGTCGGCTGCATCGAGGGCATGGCCGAGGCCTGCCGCGCGCTCGACGTCCCGATCGTGAGCGGCAACGTGTCGCTCTACAACGAGACGCGCGGCGAGGATGGCCGGAGCCGGGCAATCCTGCCGACCCCGGCGATCGGCGGCGTCGGGCTGATCGACGACTGGCGCAAGGCGGCGACGATCGGGTTCAAAGCCGAGGGTGAGGTCATTCTCCTGCTCGGCTTCATCGAGGGCCATCTCGGTCAATCATTGTGGCTGCGCGAGACTCGTGGTCGCGAGGACGGTCCGCCTCCGGCGGTGGATCTCGACAATGAACGCGAGGCCGGAGACGTCGTCAGGGCGCTCATCGCCCACGATCTGGTGACCGCCGTTCACGATATTGCGGACGGAGGTTTGGCCGTTGCCATCGCGGAAATGGCGATTGCCGGCGGCATCGGGGCGGCATGGGATCATTGCGGCTACCCGGCCGATAATGTGACGGCCTTCATGTTCGGGGAAGAGCAGAGCCGTTACATAGTCACGGCTCCGATAGCCCGCGTCGAAGAGCTAATTGAGCGTGCTGCGGTGAGGAATGTACAAGCGCATTGTCTGGGCAAAACCGGCGGCAGCGAACTTTGCTATGGCGACGCCAGTCATCCGGATGCCTATCTTGAGCGCGTCAGCCTAGCCGATCTCCGCCGCGCCCATGAACGATTCTTTCCCGAGCTGATGCGCAGCGAGCCGGCGATCGCTTGACAGCAGCGGACAGCTCGACCGAGCTATGGTTGGATTGGGAGGGGGCTGAGAATGCTGAAGCCGATCGCCGTCGCGACGTTGGTCGCAGGCACACTCGACATATTCTCTGCATTCCTGTTCGCCGGCATGGCCGGCGTCGATCCCGGCGGCGTGCTGCGCTACGTCGCCAGCGGACCGTTCGGAGACTCTGCACGGGAGGGCCGCGCCGGCTGGGCGGCGATCGGCCTCGCGGTCCATTTCGCGATCATGGCGGCGATGGTCGCGGCCTACATGTACGCCGCTCCCCGCATCCCTGCCTTGCTTCGCCACCCGATCGTCGCCGGCCTCGCCTATGCTTCCTGTTGTGGGTGATCATGTACTGGGTGGTGAAGCCGCTGCGCTGGCCGGACGCGCCGCTGCCGAGCAGTTTGTGGGGCATCGGCAACCAGCTCTTCTCGCATTGCATCCTGGCCGGACTGCCGATCGCGCTGATCGCGAAAAGGTATCTGGGCGAACCGCGCGTCGCCGCATGACGTCCGGCTATTCGGCAACCCCGCTGGCGAGAAAGCTCTCGCTGAAGCCGGGAATGCGCGCCTGGTTCGACGCCATGCCCGATACCGTGCGCGCCGAGATCGAAAGCGAAGCCATGCCGCTCATCCTGCTCAGCCGGCTCGAGGCAAGGATCGACGCCGCCCACATCTTCGTCACCTCGCGCGGGGAGATGGAGGCCAGGCTGCACGAATTGCGACCGCTGCTGTCGCCAGCCGGTTTCATCTGGGTGAGCTGGCCGAAGAAAGCGTCGGGCGTGGCCACGGACATCAGCGAAGACGCGATCCGCGAGGTGATCCTGCCCGATACCGACCTGGTCGACGTCAAGGTCTGCGCGGTCGACGCCACCTGGTCTGGCCTCAAGCTGGCGATCCGCCGCGAGCGGCGCTGATTCCCTATTGCGAATGTTTCGCAATATCGATAAGACGGTTTTCGTGATCGTCTGCATCTGCAACGCGCTGAGGGAAACCGATGTCCGCCAGGCGGCGCGCGACGGCGCCTCCTGCCCGACCAGCGCCTACCGCCAGTTCGACCGCAAGCCGCGCTGCGGCCAATGCTTCTCATTCGCACGCGAGATCATCGCCGCCGAACGCGCGACTGCGTAGCAAGAGCAAAGATTCTCCCGGATTTCCGCCGTTTTTCGCGGTGCCTTTTGGCGCCCGCTTCGTTATGCCGGCAGCCCATGCAGGGAGGCGGCGATGCGCGGCGACGACAAGATCATCGAGCTCCTCAACGAGAGCCTCAGGAACGAGCTGACCGCGACCAACCAATATTGGCTGCATTATCGCATGCTCGACAATTGGGGCGTCAAGCGGCTCGCCGAGTTCGAGCGGCACGAATCGATCGACGAGATGAAGCATGCCGACAAGCTCGCCGAGCGCATCCTGTTTCTCGAAGGCCTGCCCAATTTCCAGAAGCTCGGGCGGCTGCGGATCGGCGAGACCGTCGAGGAGATCCTGAAATCCGACCTTGCGGCCGAGCTCGAGGCCATCGACCAGCTGAAGGGCGCGATCGCCCACATGGAAAAAGCGCGCGATTATGTCAGCCGCGACCTGTTAAGCGAAATCCTCGACAACGAGGAGGCGCACGTCGACGCGCTCGAGCAGCAGTTCGACATGATCGAGCGGATGGGGCTGCAGAACTACATCCAGCTGCAATCGAAGCCGGCCGAGGATTGAGCGGGCGCCGGCGCTCAGCTAGGCTGACGCCGGTCAGCCGAGGGGGGAAATCATGACGGCCGCAACCGAGCCAGGCCCGCGCATCGTCACGCTCGACGTCGTCCGCGGCGTCGCCATCATGGGCATATTGGCGATGAACATCGTCGCCTTCGCGATGCCCTTCCAGGCCTATTTCAACCCCTTCGCCTACGGCATGGAAAGCGCCGCCGACTATGGCGCCTGGCTGTTCAACTTCATTTTCGTCGACGGCCGCATGCGTGGCCTGTTCTCCTTCCTGTTCGGCGCCAGCACCCTGCTGGTGATCGAGCGGGCCCGCGCCGCCAGCGAATCGCCGGCGCGGGTCCATTACAGCCGGATGATCTGGCTCGCTTTGTTCGGCCTCGCCCATTTCTACTTCATCTGGTTCGGCGACATCCTGTTCATGTACGCCATTGCCGGGCTGCTGCTCTTCTTCTTCAAGAACGTCGGCATCCGCGGGCTGATCGCCTGGGGCATCGGCCTGCTCGTCATCCAGGCGCTGGTCGAGTTCGGTCCCTATTTCATGTTCCTCGGTGCGACAGCGCCGAACGCCGACCCGGAACTGGTCCGCAGTTGGCAGGAGCTCAACACGGAGTTCAGCGCGCCGACCGGCCAGGCGCTGGCGGACAAGGTGGCGATGTTCCAGGGCCCCTGGCGCGGCCTGGTCGACGACCGGCTGTTCGAAAGCACCTTCGAACCGATCGGCGGCCTCGCTTTCTTCATCTGGGAAACCCTGGCCTACATGCTGTTCGGCATGGCCGCGCTGAAGAGCGGCTTCTTCAAGGGCGAATGGAGCGTCGCGCGCTACCGCAAATATGCGCTGATCGGCCTCGCCGTCGGCCTGCCCGGTTACGCGCTGATCGCCTGGAAGCTGAGCGAGGTCGGATTCGGAACGCAAAACATCTTTGCCTGGATGTTCGCCGCGACGGTGCCGTTCAGGCCATTCATGATCGTCGCCTACGCGGCCCTGATCATCCTGCTGACGCGCAACGGGGGAGCGCTGGTCGCGCGCATCGCCGCCGCCGGCCGCGCCGCTTTCTCCAACTATCTCGGCACCAGCATCGTGATGACCACCTTCTTCTATGGCTACGGCCTCGGCTTTTACGGGACGATGAGCCGCATCGAATTGTGGATCGTGGTGATCGCGATGTGGGCGCTGATGCTGCTGTGGTCGAAGCCGTGGCTCGACCGGTTCCGCTACGGCCCGTTCGAATGGCTATGGCGCTCGCTGGCGAGGCTGCGGCCGCAGCCGATGCGGCGCGCCACGGCGACCGCCTAGGCGGTAGAAGCGCGCGGCTCCGCCGAACGCGCGGCGAGCGGATTGATCGCCTGCTCGAGCTGCGCGATCACTTCGACCAGCAGCGGCCGAAGCGTCGCCGCCTTGGCCACCACCTCGTCGGGAAACAGGCGCGATTCGAGCGCGCGGCGGCCGGCCAGCTCGATCTGCTCGGCCAACTCGCCGAGCTGCAGCGCACCGAACTGGCGCGCCTCCGACTTGATGGTGTGGGCGGGAAGGATGAAGCCGGCCGTGTCGCGAAGCCGTACCGCCTGCTCGATCCGCTCGACCGATTTCTCGCCGTCCTCGCGGAAATAGCCGAAAATGCGGATGAAATCGGCACCAAGCAGGCTGCGTGTCCGCTCGAAGGCGGCCCAGTCGATCAACGAAACAGAACCTTCGCTCATCTGTTCACCCAAAGCGCACCCTAGCCGCGCCAGGTAAACACGCGCTTTATCAACGACCTCGAAAAAGCCTCACGATCCGCTGTACGGATTCTTTCCGCCGCGCAGCGCCAGCCGGACCGGCACCGGGCCGAAGCCCAGCTCCTGCCGCAAATTGTTGACCAGGTAGCGACGATAGCTTTCCGGCAGCAGCTCGGTGCGGGTGCCGAAGACGACGAAGCTGGGCGGGCGCGCGCTGACCTGGGTGATGTAGCGCAACTTGATGCGCCTGCCCCTGGGAGCGGGGGGCGGATTGCGCTCCAGCGCCGCTTCGAACCAGCGATTGAGCTCGCCGGTTGGCACGCGGTGCGACCAGGTTTCGCGCGCCTCGAACGCGGCCGCCACCAAGGCGTCGACTCCCTTGCCGGTCTGGCCCGATACGGTCAGCAGCGGCACCCCGCGCACCTGCGCGAGGCCCTCGTCCAATGCCGCGCGGATGCCGTTGAACAGGCTGCTTGCCTGTTCGGCGACATCCCACTTGCTGATCGCGACGATCAGCACCCGCCCCTCTTCCAGCACGTCGGCGGCGATCTTCAGATCCTGCGCCTCGAGGCCGCGGGTGGCGTCGAGCAGCAGCACCACCACCTCGGCGAGATCGACCGCGCGGCGGGCGTCGGCGACCGACAGTTTTTCGAGCTTGTCCTCGACCTTGGCGCGCTTGCGCATGCCGGCGGTGTCGACGAGCCGCACCGGCCTGTCCCGCCAGCGCCAATCGATCACGATCGAATCGCGGGTGATGCCGGCTTCCGGGCCGGTGACCAGCCGCTCCTCCCCCAGCATGCGGTTGACCAGGGTCGACTTGCCGGAATTGGGGCGGCCGACGATCGCCAGCTTCAGCGGCGCCTCGTCCGGGCCGGTCGGCTCCGCGGCGGCGGCATCGATGATCTGACGGAGCCGATCGAACAAGTCGACCAGCCCTTCGCCATGCTCGGCGCTGAGCGACAGCGGCTCACCGAGGCCCAAACGCCAGGCCTCCAGCACGCCCGCCTCGCCGGCACGGCCCTCGCTCTTGTTGGCGGCCAGGATCACCGGCGTCGGCTGGGCGCGCAGCCAGCGCGCAATCTCCTCGTCGAGCGGCGTGATGCCGGCGCGCGCGTCGACCATGAACAAGGCGACGTCGGCAGCGCTCACCGCTTCCTCGGTCTGCGCGCGCATCCGGCCGGGAAGCGTCGCCGCATCCTGGTCTTCGAAGCCGGCGGTATCGACAACGCGGAACGCGGCCCCGGCCAGCCGCGCATCGCCCTCGCGGCGGTCGCGGGTCACGCCCGGCTGATCGTCGACCAGCGCCAGCTTCTTGCCGACCAGCCGGTTGAACAGGGTCGACTTGCCGACGTTGGGGCGGCCGACGATGGCGACGGTCGGCAGCCGGGACATGAGCCTCGCCGGACCCCTACCGCCAAGCGGTGAGGCGGCCGGTATCGTCGAGAATATAGAGGGTGTTGTTGGCGACCACCGGTTGCAACGAGATCGGCGTGCGCGTCGCGGTCGTGGACAGCTGGGTGCCGTCGAACGGCGAGACGAAGGCGATCTGTCCGGTCGAGCTGACCAGGATGAGGCGGTTGCCGGCGAGCACCGGCCCGCGCCAGAAGATCGCACCTTCGCCCGGCCTAACCCTGCCGGTTCGCCCGGCCTGCATGTCCCCGCGACTTACCCGGCGTTGCACCGGCGGTCGGCGGAAGGCCGGCAATTGGGAAATCCAGCGGATTCCGCCCGAACCGCGTGAAATGGCCAGCAGCTGGGCACGGTCGGTGACGACATACAGCCAGTCACCGGCAACCCAGGGCGTCGAGGTGCCGGCAATGTTGATCTCCCAGGCGCGCTGGCCGGTGATCAGCTCGACGGCGACCATGCGGCCGCCCTGGCCGACCGCGAACACCCGGCCCTGGTCGATCACCGGATCGGCATCGATGTCCGAGATGGTGCCGACGACGGTGCTGACGCCGGTACGCGCCAGCGCATCCTGCCACACCACCTGGCCGTTCTCGAAGCGATAGGCGGTGAGCTCGCCCGATGAGTAACCGGCGACCAGCGTGCTCTGGGCGAAGGCCGGCGCGGCGGAACCGAACACGCCGGCCTGCTCGAACGCACCCGAGCCGGTCCAGCGCGTTTCGCCGGTAGCGCTGTTCAAAGCGAACAGCTGGTTATCCTGGCTGATGACGAACACGTTGTCGCCGCCGACCGTCGGCGAGCCGCGCAGCAGGCCGCCGGGCTTGACCTGCCAGATCGGGTTGCCGGTGGCGGCCTCGAGCGCGGCGGCGTCGCCGGCGCCGTTGACGACGTAGAGCCTGCCATTGTCGTAGCTGACGCCACCGCCGTAGAGCGATTCGCGCGGGCTGTTTTCGCCGCGCACCTGCCGCTCCCAGACCAGCGAGCCGCTATTGGCATCGAATGCCCGCACCATTGCGCGCACGTCGATCGTATAGACCCGATCATCGGCGACGACCGGCTCCGACGCCAGCCGGGCGGTGACGCTGCTGCCTTCGCCGATGCTGACGCTCCACGCCTGCGCGATCGAATCGCCGAGCGCGAGGTGGCCGACCGACTTGGCGGCGTTGCCGCCCGATTGCGCCCACTCGGCATTCGCCACCGGCGCCGGCACGGTGACCGGGATGGCGGCGAGCGCGGCGTCCACCTCGACCTGGCCTTCGATGCCGAGCACCGGGATGCGCTGGCCAACGGTCGGCGTGGTCGGACCGCGCCGGTTGAAGATGCCGCAGCCGGCCAGCAGGCTGACGGCCACGAGGGACATTAGGATACGCTTCATTGCTGATTTTCCTCTGTCGCGGCGCCGGCCGGAGCAGCGGGTGCCGGCTGGGTAATGCTGTCCGGCATCGCGTTGATACCTAGCGAACCGGCCATCTGAACGGTTCTTGTACGAATCGACGGCGGCACCCTTTCGTCGCGGGCGATCGCCGCGAACAGCGGGCCGGCGCGATTCGCACGGCCAGCGCGCAAACAGGCGATCGCGACCAGCTCGCCCGCCGTCCCGAACCAGGGCTGACCCGGCCGCGCCAGCGGCGACAGGCGGCGGATCACCTCCTGCGGTGCGAGCGTGTCGAACTCGAGCGCCGTCTGTCGCACCAGCGCCGCCTGGCGATAGGGTTCGGCGAAGTCTTCGTCGCCGGCGATCGAGCGCAAGGTGGCTATCGCGGCGGCGCGATTGCCCGCCTCCATCTCGGCGTTGGCGCGGGTGAACAGAGCGGCGTTGCGATAGCCGTCGCGGCCGCTCTGGCCGAGCTCGGCAATGCGGGTATTGGCCGCGCGGCGGTTGCCGGCCTCGATCTCGTCGAGCGCCTTGAGCAACTGCTCGCCCTGCGCCGCCGCCTGCGTCTGCTGCCGGCCCTGCCACCAGATCGAGCCGCCGATCGCGCCGAGCAGCAGCACGATGGCGGCGCCGATTGCCCAGCCGTAGCGCGAAAGGAAATTGCCGAGCCGCTCGCGGCGCAGCTCTTCCTCGACTTCGCGCACGAAGGTGTCGGCATCGGTCGGCTGGACAGCCAAATACTCACTCCTGGTCAGGGAAGGTCCCGCGGCGGCGTGCGCCGCCGGCGCTCCTTAACGGGCGGGCGGCGGCAGGGAAAGACCCGCGCTGCGGTCAATGGCCGGCGAAAAAGCGCCCATCATTTCGCGGGATAGACCTGCTCCGCGGTAGGGAAATTTCGCGAGCGCACGTCGGCGGCATAAGCGGCAGCGGCGGCGCCGATCTCGCCCGCCAGGTCGCCGAACCGTTTGACGAAGCGCGGGGTGCGCTCGAACAGGCCCATCATGTCCTCGGTGACGAGGATCTGGCCGTCGCATTGCGAGGACGCGCCGATGCCGATCGTCGGGCAGGCAACGTTGCGGGTGATCTCGATCGCGATCGGCTCCAGCACGCCCTCGAGCACCAGCGCGAAGCAGCCCGCCGCGGCGACGGCGCGGGCATCGGCGAGGATCTTGTCCGCCTCCGCCTGGTCGCGGCCGCGGGCACGGTAGCCGCCAAGCGCGTTGACCGCCTGCGGCGTGAGCCCGACATGGCCGACCACGGGAATGCCGCGCTTGACCAGGAAAGCGACGGTGTCCGCCATGTCCTCTCCGCCCTCGAGCTTGACCGCGGCCGCGCCGGTTTCCTTGAGCAGGCGCGCGGCGTTGCGGAACGCCTGCGAAGGGCTTTCCTCGTAGGAGCCAAACGGCATGTCGACCGCGACCAACGCGTGCCACGAGCCGCGGACCACCGCCGCGCCGTGCGCCACCATCATGTCGAGACTGACCGGCAGCGTCGAGGGAAGGCCGTAGATCACCTGGCCGAGGCTGTCGCCGACCAGCAGCAGATCGCAGTGCGGATCGAGCAGCTGCGCCATGCGCATGGTGTAGGCGGTGAGCGCCACGATCGGCTCGCCGCCCTTGCGCGCCAGGATCGCCGGCGCGGTCAGCCGTTTCATCGGCGCCGGCACCGGGGTCGCCCGGCTGGTGGCGGTATCGATGGTGTAGGTGGACATCGCCCGCTCCCTTAGAGGAAGCCCGGTAGAGTGGCAAAAGCGCTAGTCGCGGATCGCCGGATCCCGGCTTGCGCCGGAATCCGAACCGAAGACCTCAGGCCTAGCTGTAGAAGATATGGGCGCCGATCTTGCCGGTGCGCGCCAGCCGGCGGCCCCAGGACGGCCGGACATAATCGGCATGATACCAGAGCACGTTTTCGGGCAGCAGCCGGCTCGCCCGCGTCTCGGCGATGCGGGCGATCGCGACCGCGCGCTGCCACGCATCGGACCCGCGATTGGCGGCCGGGATGCGGCCACGCCGCACGAACGAGAATTGCCAGGGCTGGGTGACGACCGCGCAGATCGTGCCCGGATAGCGGCCCGAACGGCTGCGGTTCAGCACCACCTCGGCCACCGCCAGCTGGCCCTCGAGCGATTCGCCGCGGGCTTCGAAATAGACCGCGTTGGCAAGACAGTCCTGCTCGCGATTGCTGGTAGCGACGGCGAGATGCGCGTCGACCAGCTCGACCAGTGCCCGGCCCGGCACGATCGCCTCGGCGACCGCGGTCAGATGCTCGAACAAATTGCCGAACGCCGGCTGCTCCGGCTCGGCCGGGCTGGCGGCGTCGCCGCCGCCGGCGCCGGCACCCTCGTTGAGGCCAATCTCGCCGGCCTCGAGCGCGGCGTCGCCATGATCGAGATAATGGGTGGCGGACAGCGAAGTCTCGCCTTCATCCGCCTGCAAGGGCGTGCTCCACACCGAGGTCGCGGCCAGCGCAAGAGCTGCCACGGCCGCGCCAGCGGCCCGAAAGGTCGGTTTCATCAACGTCCATTTTCATGTGCGGGCGGCTCTTAACCCGGACGCCATTCGCGTCCGCCCCGAGCCGTCCGACTTGCGTGGCCGCCGCGATCATCGCGTGGCGGCACCCCGCTCCCGTTCAACGAAGCATGAGATGGGTTCAAAGTATAAACAAGACAAGATTGCTGCACTGCACAAACGACGGATGGCCGCTTCGATGCGATGAGTTGCGGAACCCTATCCATTCGCCGTCGGAACCGCTCGACTCGCGGTGCGAAGAGCCACGGTGGGCGCCCCCCGCCCTACCGAATCGCCTCGTTGAGCCGCCAGCAGCGACGGGCTACGCGCGGCTGCAGGAGGAGAGGGATCCTGGCCTATTGGCTGATGAAATCCGAGCCCGGCAGCTATGGCTGGGCGGAGCTGGTGCGTGACCAGGGCACCGAGTGGGACGGGGTGCGAAACGCCGCCGCGCGGCTGCACCTGAGGGCGATGCGGGCCGGCGACCTCGCCTTGTTCTACCATAGCGGCGACGAGCGCGCCGTGATCGGGATCATGCGCATCGTCCGCGAAGGGCGGCCGGACGGCGAGGACGGTGCCTGGGTGTCGGTGGCGGTGGCGCCGGTGCGCTCGCTCAAGTCGCCGGTGGCACTGCAGGCGATCAAGGCCGATCCGCGTCTTAGGCAGATGGAGCTGATCCGCCAGTCGCGGCTGTCGGTGTCGCCGGTGCGCGAAGCCGAATGGCAGGCGGTGCTGGAGCTCGCCGACCGGTAATCGAACCTTGCGTGGCTAGGCGGCAGCTTTCCTGGCCTGCCGCTTGCGCTCGTGCGGATCGAGGAAGCGCTTGCGCAGCCGGATGTTCTTCGGAGTCACCTCGACCAGCTCGTCCTCGTCGATATAGGCAATCGCCTGCTCGAGGGTGAGGCGGCGCGGCGTCGTCAGCCGGATCGCGTCCTCCTTGCCGGCGGCGCGGAAGTTGGTGAGCTGCTTGGACCGCAGCGGATTGACCTCGAGATCCTCGGGCTTGGCGTTTTCGCCAATCACCATCCCCTCGTACACCTGTTCGCCGGGGCCGATCATCAGCACGCCGCGCTCCTCCAGGGCGTTGAGCGCATAGGCGACCGCTTCGCCGGCGGCGTTGGAAATGAGAACGCCATTCTTGCGTCCCTCGATCGGGCCGCGCCACGGGCCGTAGCGCTCGAACAGCCGGTTCATGATGCCGGTGCCACGGGTGTCCGACAGGAATTCGCCATGATAGCCGATCAGCCCGCGCGAGGGCGCGGAGAAGGTGATCCGGGTCTTGCTGGCGCCCGATGGCCGCATGTCTGTCATCTCCGCCTTGCGCTGCGCCATCCTCTCGACAACGACGCCGGCATGCTCGTCGTCGACATCGATGACGACGGTCTCGTACGGCTCCTCGCGGCCGCCAGGCCCGTCGCGGAACAGGACGCGCGGACGGCTGATCGACACCTCGAAGCCCTCGCGGCGCATCGTCTCGATCAATACGCCAAGCTGCAACTAGCCGCGGCCGGCGACCTCGAAGCTGTCCTTGTCGGCGCTTTCGACGACACGGATGGCGACATTGCCCTCGGCCTCGCGCTCGAGCCGATCGCGTATCATCCGGCTGGTGACCTTGCTGCCTTCGCGGCCGCCCATCGGCGAATCGTTGACGCTGAAGGTCATCGCCAGGGTCGGCGGATCGATCGGCTGCGCCCGCAGCGGCGTCTCCACCGCCGGGTCGGCGATGGTATCAGCCACTGTCGCACGATCGAGGCCGGCAATGGCGACGATGTCGCCGGCGCCAGCTTCC
>JBQTJR010000125.1:0-2062 GCA_052386895.1 Sphingosinicella sp. | reverse complement strand
GCGCTGGCCGGCGCCGCGACCGGCCTCGGCATGCCGGCCGGCCAGGCGGCGCGGCTGGCGGTCGTCATGGCCGAAGGCGCGGCGGCGCTGGCGGCGGCCTCCGGCGAGAGCCCGGCCGAGCTGGCGCGCCGGGTCGCCAGCCCCGGCGGCACCACCGAGGCTGGCCTCGCCGTGCTCGACGCGAAACGCGCACTGTCCGGGCTGCTCGAGCAAACCCTTAAGGCCTCGCAGCGGCGCAGCCAGGCGCTGGCCGAGGCCGCGAGCAGCCTGTCCCCCAAATCCTGATCCCGGTCCCCAGTCCCAGTCCCCAGTCCCCAGTCCCCAGTCCCCAGTCCCCAGTCCCCGGTCCCCGACCGGCTTTGATTGACCGTTAATAGGGCCGGTCCTATCCGGCCCGGCATGGCCGAACCCCCTCCTTTCGACGATCGCGACGGCTGGATCTGGCTCGACGGCAAGCTCGTTCCGTGGCGCGATGCGAAGGTCCACGTCCTCACCCACGCCCTCCATTACGCCTCCTCGGTGTTCGAGGGGCAGCGCGCTTATGGCGGCGAGGTGTTCCGCCTCAGCGATCACAGCCGCCGCCTCAGGCGCAGCGCCGAATTGCTCGGTTTCGAAATCCCGTTCAGCGTCGACCAGCTCGACGAGGCCTGCCGCGAGGTGCTGCGCGCCAACAACCTCACCGACGCCTACATGCGGCCGGTCGCCTGGCGCGGCTCCGAGCAGATGGGCGTGTCGGCGCAGCGCACCACGACGCGGGTGGCGATCGCCACCTGGGAATGGGGCGCCTATTTCGGCGACGAAGCCGCGACCCGCGGCATCCGCCTCGACATCTCGCCCTGGCGGCGCCCGGCGCCCTACACCGCGCCCACCCAGTCGAAGGCGGCGGGCCTCTACATGATCTGCACCCTGTCGCGCCATGTCGCGCAGGGGAAGGGCTTCGACGATGCCTTGATGTTCGATTGGCTCGGCCAGGTCGCCGAGGCGACCGGCGCCAACGCCTTCTTCGTCAGGAACGGCTCGATCGTCACGCCGACGCCCGATTGCTTCCTCGACGGCATCACCCGCCAAACGGTGATCGAGCTCGCCCGCCGCCGCGGGCTAGACGTGATCGAGCGGGCGGTCTGGCCCGAGGAGCTGGAGAGCTTCGAGCAATTCTTCCTCACCGGCAGCGCCGCCGAGATCACGCCGGTGCGCTCGGCCGGCCCGTGGAACTTCGAGGTCGGCGACCTCGTCCGCCAGCTCGCGCGCGATTATTCCGATCTCGTCAACCGCCGGCTCGCCAACGCCTGATTTGCCCTACATGCCGCGGACTTGTCCGTGAGAGCAGGCTGGGATTACAGAGAAAAGTTCGGCAACGATTTGGCTGGGGCGGCAGGATTCGAACCTGCGAATGCCGGTACCAAAAACCGGTGCCTTACCACTTGGCGACGCCCCAGCAGGCGAGCAGCTGATATAGTCTCACGCGACGACAGGGGAAGGCCGCCGCTCCGGGCCTTGGTGCAATCGTAATTACGGCGCCTTTCTTGCTTGCTCTTCGACGGCAGGTTCGGAATCGGAGCGAAGCGGAGATGAACGAGCCCGAAGGGCGAGGACAATCCTGCCGCCCCAGCCAGCCGGCGCGTCCTTCGCGAGCTACCGCTGGACAAGCCAGGCACTTGGCCGGCCAGAATTGGGGCCACCATTCGAATAGGGTGTGAATGGCTCGGATTATCGCTCGCCGGTGGCCATCATAGTCGCTTGAGATCTTTGCCGATCTTCGCGAGAATGGCTTCCAGGGACGGCTGTTCGCGATAGTAGAGCGCGCGGGTCCGCTCATAGGATTTGGCGTAGGCCTCCCGCGTTGCCGCCTCCTCGAGCAGAAACGCGGGATTACGGGTGAGGTCTTTCTCGTCCGCCGCGGGGAAGCGCCTGTCCTTGTGGGCGAAATAGTCCTTGGTGCCGATGAATGCCTGCACGCCCGCATCGTCGAGCAGGCAATAGACGTCGTAATAATGACGCAGGAAGTTCTGCGGCATCGTCCCAGTGGACTGTTGATGACGATATTTGGTCGAGATGGTCTGGA
>JBQTJR010000124.1:0-4931 GCA_052386895.1 Sphingosinicella sp. | reverse complement strand
GTCCCCGACCGCGCGACGACGTCCGGTCGGCAAAAGACGCCCACCGCTTCGCGGTCGGCTACCTCCGGTCGTGGGCCCTGACCCTTACTTTCACCCCTTTTGTTGCTCGCTGTCCGCGCCCTCCCCTAAGGGACACGCATGAGCGAAACCGCGCAATCCTTGATCGAGGCCGGGGTCGCCGCCGCCCGCGAGGGGCATCCGCAGATTGCCTTGGCCCAGTTCGAGCAAGCGGCGGCGGATGGCGGCCGGCCGCCCTGGATCCTGCTTGCCCAGGCTTGGAACAAGGCCGGCGACGCCGCGGCCGAGGAAGCGGCGCTGCAGCGTCAGCTCGAGCTGAACAAGCGCGATCTGCCGGCCTTGCTGGCGATGGGTGAGCTGAAGCGCCGCCTCGATGACACACGCTCGGCGGCCGCTTTCTTCCGCACCGCGCTCACCCAGGCCGCCGCCGACGGCCGCGTGCCGACTCAGCTCCACCCGTTGCTCGAGCGCGCCCAGGCCTTTCTTGCCGACGCCCACCGCAAGTACGAGGCCCATCTGCTCGACGAGCTGCAGGCCGCCGGCATCGACGAGGGTTCGGCAAGCCCACGAATGCGCCAGGCGCTTGCGATCCTGCTCGGCAGGCAGCCGGTCTATCTGCAGCAGCCGAACATGTTCTATTTCCCCGGGCTGCCGCAGCGCCCCTTCTACGAGCGCGAGGAGTTCGGCTGGCTTGCCGCGATCGAGGCCGAATATCCGGCGATGCGCGACGAGTTGATGGGGGTGGTCGCCGAGGAGGCCGAATTCGCGCCTTACGTGACCGGCTCCCCGAACCGGCCGTTGCCCAACAATCCGCTGCTCAACGATCCCAGCTGGGGCGCCTTCTATCTGTGGGAAGGCGGCACGCCGGTCGCCGACCATGCGAAACGCTGCCCAAGCGTGATGCTCGCGCTGGAAAACGCGCCGATGCCGGTGATCAGGAACCGCTCGCCGATGGCCTTGTTCTCGCTCTTAAAGCCGGGAACCCACATCGCGCCGCACCACGGCATGCTCAACACGCGGCTGATCTGCCATGTGCCGCTGATCGCGCCACCAGGGTGCGAATTGAGGGTCGGTCCCGAGACCCGTCCCTGGCAGGAAGGGCACACGCTCATCTTCGACGACAGCTTCGAGCACGAGGCATGGAACCGCAGCGAGCGCACTCGCATCATCCTGCTGTTCGAAATCTGGCGGCCGGAGATCGGCGAGCAGGAACGGGCCGAGCTGGTCACCCTGTTCGAGGCGATCGACCTGCAGCCGCAGGGCGAGGCGGTCGATGCGCACTGAAGCCGAGCGGGAAGAGCCGCCCCGCTCGCCGTTCGCGATTGCCGATTTCCGCTTCTACTGGGTGGCGCGATTGGCCTCGACCATCGCCCAGATGACCATGGTCATCGTGATCGGCTGGCAGGTCTACGACATCGCCCGCCAGACGATGGGAGTGAAAGCGGCGGCGCTGCAGCTCGGCCTGGTCGGAATCGTCCAGTTCGTACCGCTGTTCGCCCTGACCCTGGTCGCCGGCTGGACCGCCGACCGGCTCGACCGGCGGGTGGTGGCACGGGCGACGATCGCGCTCGAAATCTTCTGCGCCGCGATCCTCGCCTGGCTGACCTGGCAAGACACCGTGACGCTGGCCGCCTTGTTCGCGATCGCCGCCCTGCTCGGAGTCGCGCGCGCGTTCGCCACGCCGGCGCTTCAGGCGCTGTCGCCCAATTTGGTGCCGCGCGAATTGCTGCCGCGGGCGATCGCCCTGAGCTCGATTGCCTGGCAGTCGGGCGCGATCGCCGGGCCCGCTTTCGGCGGATATCTCTACGCCTGGGCGCCGCATATGCCCTACGCCGCCGCCGGCGGCCTGTTCGTTCTGTCCTTCCTCTGTCTGCTGATGATCGGTCCGAAGTCGCGCAGCGCGATCGAGGGTCCCCGCAATCCGTGGAAGCAGATGGTCGACGGGCTTCGTTACGTGCGCCGGCACCGGCTGGTGCTGGGCGCCATTTCGCTCGACCTGTTCGCGGTCCTGCTCGGGGGTGCCACCGCGATGCTGCCCATCTATGCCCGCGACATCCTGCAGGTCGGGCCGGAAGGGCTCGGCCATCTCCGCGCCGCGCCGGCGGTCGGCGCTACCCTGGTCGCCATCTTCTTCTCGTTTCGTCCGCTGAAGCACGAGGTGGGCCAGAAGATGCTGGTCGCGGTGGCTGTGTTCGGCGCGGCGACCATGGTGTTCGGCCTGTCGCGCTCGATGGCCTTGTCGCTGCTCTGCCTGACCCTGCTCGGGGCCGCCGACATGTTCTCGGTCTATGTCCGCCAGTCGCTGATCCAGCTCTACACGCCCGACGCGATGCGCGGCCGCGTCGGCTCGGTCTCCTCGTTGTTCATCTCGGCGTCGAACGAGCTTGGCGAGGCGGAAAGCGGTTTCCTCGCCGCCCTCGTGGGCCCGGTCGCGGCGGTGGTTGCCGGCGGCGCTGGCGCGATCGGCATCACCCTCCTGTGGGCAAAATGGTTCCCCGAACTGCGGCGCGCGAAGAGCTTCGACGCCCCCGCCTCCGACGATGCCGACGCTGCCGGGGCGGCGACGGTCAAGCCGGGCTAGCGCAGGGTCGCCATCTCGTAGAGGAAATCGACGTAGCCCATCGTCGCTTCCCTGAGCCCCGCCACGCGCGCGTCGCGGCTCTCGATGATGAAGAATTCGTCCGGCGCGTGGGCGCCGCCGCCATGGCCGAGCCCGAACTGGCCGGCCGGCTTGCGCAGCGGATCGCCGGTAAACACGAAGCCCGGCCACGAGCCGGCGCTGCGCGGGAACAGGCTCCAGGTCACGCCGGCGCGCGTGAGAACCGCCTGCTGGGCGCGGATCACCCGCGCGTCCTCGACCGTCTCGTTGGGATCGTAGCCCCCGCTCATGTTGACCTCGATGTCGCCGAAGCCTCGCGCGGCGAGGTGGGCGCGCAGCTTTGGCAGGCAATCGGCGACAGTCATGTTCGGCACCAGCCGCAGGTCGAGCTTGGCGACGCCGCGAGCCGGCAGGATCGTCTTGCCGCCGGGCCCGGTATAGCCGGCCACCAGCCCTTCGATGTTGACCGTCGGCTGCGACACCAGCCGCTCCAGCGATTCGCGCCACGGCAGGTTGTCGATCCACTGCCGAACGCCGAGCTGCCGCTTCACTTCCGCTTCGTCTCGGGTGCGGGCGTTTTCCGCGACCAGTGCCCGCTCGCGGGTGGTGATCGGCCGGACCCGCTCGAACCAGCCGTCGATCGCCGGGGTGTTTCCCTCGTCCCGCACCAGCGTGGTGAGCGCGTGCACCAGGTGCCAGACCGGGCTGTCGACTTGTGCCTTCAGGCTGGAATGCACGTCGCGCGCCGGCCCTCGTCCCCAGCGCTCGCCGCTCGCGACCAGCTCGCACTCGATGATGCCCTTGGCGCCGAGATTGATGGTGACGCTGCCGTTGGCGCTCTGCTGCGCGCCGGGGATGATGACGCCGTCGACCCGGCGCATCGCCGCCAGCACCTCGGAGTCGCGCAGCGCGTTGAGAAAATTGGGGGAGCCGATTTCTTCTTCGCCCTCGGCGAGCAGCACCAGATTGACCGGCAGCCGCCGGCCAGCGGCGCGGAACGCGTGCAGCGCGGCGAGGAACGCGCCTTCCGGGCCTTTCTGGTTGACCGCGCCGCGGCCGCGGATGGCCCGCCCCAGCTGGTGATCGAAGATCCGTCCCTCGAGCGGCGGCGACGACCATTCGGCCGGGTCGTATTGCTTGACGTCGTACATGAAATAGATGCCCACGGTGCGCCGCGCGCCAGCGTCGAGCACGCCGAACACCGCCGGCACGCCGCCGGTTGCCACCTTGCGCACGCCGCTGAAGCCGGCCTCAGTGGCAAGCCGAGCCATATGGTCGGCGCCCTCGTTCACGTTCAAACCTTCGGCAGCGATGGTCGGCAAGGCGATCCATTGGCGGATGCGCGCGAGTGATTGCTCGAAGCCGGCGTTGACGGCCTCGGCGACGGTGTCGCGGTCGCGCCCGCGGCGCGATTGCGTCAGCGCCGCGCCCGGCGCGAGCATTGCGGCGGAGGCGGCGGCGCCCTTGATCAGGCTGCGGCGGTCGGTGACGAACGATTCGGACATGATCTACCCCCCTTCAGGCATATGCGTTCGTTAAACTCCCCTGCCTGCCGCTCGTCCAGAGAGGAACCGGCGCCGCGCGACCGCGTTCGATGGAAAGCGTGAGGAGTAAGGAGCCGCCGCAATGGACGAGAAGGAAACCAAGGAGACGGTGATCGTCGAGGAGCCGAGGCCGCAGACGGTCGAGAAAACGACGGTGATCGAAAGCGGCGGCCGGCGCGGCGGCGGCGGCATGCTGGCGGCGGTGCTGGTGCTGGTCGTGCTGCTGGTGCTCTTTTACCTCTTCGTCAGGGGCGACGTCGAAAAAGCGGCCGACGAGGTTGGGGTCAACGTCAATGTCGACGCGCCCAACATCGAGGTGCCCGAGAAGATCGAGGTCGACGTCCCCGACGTCACCGTCCAGACATCGAACAAGCAGTAGATCGCACCTAATTGCGCGGCGGCATCCGGCGGTAGCTCAACGCCTCCGCGACGTGGACACGGCCGACGCCCTCCGCGCCGGCTAGGTCGGCGATGGTGCGCGCCACCCGCATCACCCGGTGATAGCCGCGGGCGGAGAGGCGCATCGCCTCGGCCGCCTGCGCCAGCAGACGCCGGCCCGGCTCGTCGGGCGTCGCGACCTGGTCGAGCAATTCGCCATCGGCCTCGGCGTTGGTGCGGATTTCGAGGCCCTGATATCGCTGTGTCTGGACCTCCCGCGCGACGGCAACGCGCTCGGCTACCTCGACTGAGCCCTCGGCCGGCGGCGGCAGGACGAGGTCGGCGGCGGCGACCGCCGGCACCTCGACGTGGAGATCGATGCGGTCGAGCAA
>JBQTJR010000123.1:0-4076 GCA_052386895.1 Sphingosinicella sp. | reverse complement strand
GCCCTCCAGCACCGCCTTCAGCTCGGGCGCCAGCGCCTGCTGGAGGCGGCGGCGCGCCCGCAGGTGCCGCGTTTTGACGGTGGCGGGAGCGACGCCGAGCGCTTCCGAGACGTCCTCTACGCTGAGGCCCTCCACCTCGCGCAGCACGAAGATCAGTCTGAAATCGGCGGGCAGGCCGGCGATCGCCTGTTCGAGCCGGTGGCGGATTTGGCCTCGCATGAGTTCGTCCTCGGGCGAGGCGCCGCTGGTGGAGCCGCGCATGAGCATCTCCCGGTAGTCTTCGAGAACGGTGACCGAGTTCTGGTCGAGATGGCGCCGGCGGCGGGCCGCCGCGCGCTTGCGGCCGAGCGCTTCGTTGATGACGATGCGGGTCAGCCAGGTCGAGAGCGAGGAGCGGGCCTCGAACCTCTCGATCGCGCCGAACGCTCGCAAATACGCGCTCTGCACCGAATCTTCCGCTTCCGCGCGATCCTTGAGGATGCTCCACGCGGTGCGGAACAGGCGCTGGTTGTTCCGCCGCGTCACCAGCCGGACCGCCTCCGCGTCCCTGTGCGCGATGAGCCGCGCAAGCGCCCGGTCGTCGAGCGATCCGTAGTCCGGTTTTTCCTGCGCGATCATCCTGTGTCTCTCCTAGGGCAATTCCAGCTCGTTGGACACGAGCCCTGGATTTGATGCCGGCCGGACGCTCAGGTTCCCGACTCCTCGACCGCTCCCCTCCCTGGAAGGGAGGGGCAGGGGGTGGGTGTGAGTGGGCCGGCTCGCTGCCGGCGAACGAGCGGCGTCTAAGGGCATGGTGGAGGGGCCGCGGCGGCAGGCCCGGGAACCTCGCTTGGCTGCCGGCATCCAAGATCGCGTGACCCGAACTTGGGACACGCCAGATGGAGGAACGTCCGATGATGAAAAAGGTCTTTGCGCTCGCGGGAGCGTCATTGCTGGCATTCGCCGGCCCGGGGGAGGCGCATGATGCGGCTATCAGCGACGCCCAGATCGCCCATATCGCCTATACCGCCGGCCAGCTCGACGTCGAGGCAGGGCTCTTGGCGCTGGAGCGGTCGCGAAATTCCGAAGTGCGCGCCTTTGCCGAGACGATGGTTCGCGATCACCAGGCGGTGAACCAGCAGGCGCTCGTCCTGCTCCAGCGTCTCGGCGTCACCCCGCAGGAGCATGCCACCAGCGCGGCCCTGTCGAGCCAGGCGACGGTCGAGCGTCGGCGGCTCGCCGCGCTCGAAGGGGCGGCGTTCGACCGGGCCTATGCGGAACGGGAAGCGGCCTACCACGCGGCCGTCAACGCGGCGCTTCGCAGCACGCTCATACCTTCCGCCCGGAATGCCGAGCTGAAGGCGCTGCTCGAGCAGGGATTGGCGCTTTTCACTGCCCACCAGGAGCATGCCGCGGCGCTGGCGCGGCAGCTGCGTTGACCGACGCTTTATGCGCAAGCCCCTGATCGTGGCGGCCTTGTTGCTGCCCCCGCTCGCGACTGCTTTCGCGGCGGGGGCGGCACCGCCGCGGACGCATACGATCGTCATGGCCAACATGCGCTTTGGCCCCGTCCCGGCCGGCATCAGGGCGGGAGACGTGATCATATGGGTCAACCGCGACATGGTTCCCCATACGGCGACGTCCCGGCAGGACGGTTTCGACGTCGCTCTGCCCGGGCGGCAGAGTCGACGGATGACGGTCGCTCAGGCCGGGACCTTTGCCTTTTACTGCCGCTACCATCCCGCCATGCGCGGAACGCTGACCGCCAATCGCTAGCGCCCCAGGAAGTCCCGCAGCACCGCCGCGAATCGCGTCGGCCGGTCGAGCATGATCATGTGGCCGCTGTCGTCGACCCGCACCAGCCGGGCGCCGCGCACCGCCGCGTAGGCGCGCGCGAACGTTCGCTCGATGTCCGCCTGCCGGTCGGCACCCGGCGAAGCATAGACCACGGTCAGCGGCACCCGCAGCCGCGGCAGCTGCGGTCCGAGGTCGAGGCCCGACAACTCCCGGGTGGCGCGGGCGACCACCCCCGGGTCGCTGAGATGATTGTTCGTGCGCGGCGGGCTGAACAAAGCGAGCAGCGAGCCGACCAGCTGCTGGCCGCCGCGGGTGGCGAGATAGTTGCGCAGGGAGTTGCCAAGCGGGCTCGACGGGCCGCCGCCGAACATTCCGGCGGGCTGCGGCAATATGTCGACCGCCATGATCCGGCCGGCGAGCGAGGGATGCCTGAGCGCGATCATCATCGCCAGCGTGCCGCCCATCGAGTGGCCGACTATTGCCGGTCTCGTGATGCCCCTCTCCCGGATGTAGCGCGCGATCTCGTCGGCCAGGGGCGTAACCACCGGCCCGCCGCGATTGCCCCGCGCCGGTTCGCCGGCAAAGCCCGCCACCTGCACCAGGTGATAGCGATAGCCGGGCAGCGACTGCACTGTCGTCGCCCAGACGTCGCGGCCGCTGGTCAGGCCGGGAATGAGGATCACGTCGGGCCCTTGCCCTCGCACCTCGACCGAGAAACGCGACGGCGCGAACGCCGGCGCCGCGAAGGCGGGCCACGGCGCGGCCAGCCCGAGCGCCAGGCCGGCCAGCAGGAAGAAGCGGCGATTCATTGGGTCCACCATAGGGGGCAGAGGTTTAACGGAGACTGACCCGGGGGATGGAGCTTCCCCGGCGCCGGCTGCTAGGGCCGCAGCCAATGGATCAACCTGCCTCCCGTCCGAACCATCTCTATCTGGTCGACGGCTCGAGCTACATCTTCCGCGCCTTCCACCGGCTGCCGCCGCTGACCAACAAGCACGGCCTCAATGTCGGCGCCGTCTATGGCTACACGACGATGCTGTGGAAGCTGATCGACGGGCTCGGCAAGTCCGAGGGCCCGACCCACCTTGGTGTCGTGCTCGACGCGTCCGAGGACACGTTCCGCAAGGAAATGTACGCCGAGTACAAGGCGAACCGGCCGCCACCGCCGCCCGAGCTGGTGCCGCAATTCCCGCTGATCCGCGACGCCACCCGCGCCTTCTCGGTGCCCTGCATCGAGCAGGACGGGCTCGAGGCCGACGATCTCATCGCCTGCTACGCCAGCGCCGCGCTCGAGCGCGGCTGGCAGGTGACGATCGTCTCCGCGGACAAGGATTTGATGCAGCTGATCGAGCCCGGCCTCGACCTGCTCGACACGATGAACGACCGCCGCATCGGGCGCGAAGAGGTGATCGAGAAGTTCGGCGTGCCGCCCGAGCAGCTGGGCGAGGTGCTGGCGTTGATGGGCGACAGCGTCGACAACGTCCCCGGCGTGCCCGGCGTCGGCCCCAAGACCGCCTCGCAGCTGATCCAGCAATATGGCGATGTCGAGAATGTGCTCGCCCATGTCGACGAGATCGCCAAGCCGAAACTGAGGCAGAATTTGACCGAGCATGCCGAGGCGGCGCGGCTGTCGCGCGAGCTGGTGCGGCTGGTCTGCGACGCACCCTTGCCCGAGCCGCTCGAAGAGCTGGCGATGAAGGGGCTGCCGCCCGAGCCGCTGCGCGAATTCCTCGACCATCACGGCTTCCGCTCGCTGCTCGCCCGGCTCGGCGCTCAGTCTCACTCGGTCGCCGAACCGCGGGCCGGGCCGCCTGCCGACGTGCCGGTGCAGGCGCAGGTCCGGCCCGAGCCCAATATCGACCGCTCCGCCTACGAGACGGTGACCGACGAGGCCGCGCTCGACCGCTGGATCGCCGATGCCTACGCGCAGGGCTTCGTCGCGATCGACACCGAGACCGACGGCCGCGATTGCGTCACCGCCCGGCTGGTCGGGATCAGCCTCGCGGTCGAATGCGGCCGCGCCTGCTACGTCCCGCTCGAGCACGGCGGCCACGATTTGCTTTCGGAGCGGCCCAGGCAGCTCGATTCGGAGCTGGTGCTGGCGCGGCTGAAGCCTTTGCTCGAGGACCCGGCGGTCCTCAAGATCGGACACAACCTCAAGTTCGACTGGGTCGTGCTCGAGCGGCGCGGCATCCGCATCGCCCCCTACGACGACACTCTGGTGATGAGCTTCAACCTCGACGCCGGCGGCCTCAACAGCCACGCGCTCGACGATCTCGCTGCCAAGCATCTCGACCACC
>JBQTJR010000122.1:0-32953 GCA_052386895.1 Sphingosinicella sp. | reverse complement strand
GGAAGACGAACGTGTCGTCGCCGGCGCCGCCGGTCAGCGTGTCCTTGCCCTTGCCGCCGATCAGCACGTCGTTGCCGGCGCCGGCGTCGAGGATGTTGGCCGCATCGTTGCCGGTCAGCGTGTCGTTGCCGGCGCCCGAGCGGGCATTTTCGATCGTCACGCCGTTGGCGATGGTGAAGCCGCCAAAAATACCCCAGGCGTAGGAGACCCAGCCACCGCCGCCAAATTCGTATTTCAGCGTTGCCGGCCGAAGGTCGATATTGGCATTCTTGGCACCATTGTAGACTATCGAATCGGTGCCGCCGGCGTCCCAGATGCATTCGTAGCCGGTCGCCTCGGTCAGGATCTTGCCGTTTGCGTCGAAGGTCGCGGGCTTGTTCTCGTCCACCAAAACATAGACGTTATCGCCGGTCGCCCATTCCTCGTTGACGCCATACTTGTCCTGCATGGCAGCGATGTCGAACGCCATCAGGCTCTTGATGAAACCAAAGCCGGAATGGGTGTCGAGCCGCGTCCCGCCCTGCGGCCGGGGCTCCTGCGGCTGGCCGTAAGGCGAAGTCTCCCATCCATCCTCGTAGGACATCATCGTGAAGATGGTCTGGTTGAGGTCGAAATCGCCGCGACTGTAATTGGCGACGCTTTCCTGGAAGACGCCGCGCATTACGCTCGACCGTCCGCCATTGTCGTGCGGGTGGGCCAGGCCGTGTCCGTGGCCGAACTCGTGGATGATCGTCGTAAAGGTGAAGCCGCCCGGTGCCAGACCATGCATGTTCCAGCGCTCGTCGCCGGCATTCTGCTCGGTCTGGCCTTCGCTCGCCGTGTCGGGCGGGCTCATCCGCCCGAGCAGGCTGATGCCGGGGCCGGGCGTGCCCTGGTAGGTTACGATAACGATGTCCGCCGCGAAGCGGTCTTCGGTCTCGACATAGTCGAGGTCGGCGACCTTTTCATAGGCGTCGAACGCGACCCGGAACGCATTCTTTTCCCAGGTGTCGACACCCTTGGCGATGATGGTCGTCGTCAGGTTGAGGGGGTTGGCGGCGTTGTCGACGAAAATCTCGCCTTCACGCGCAAAGTAATAAGTGATGACGTTCTTGCCGCCGATCTTGTTCTCGACCGGGTTGCCGGTCGGCCGCGGCCCTTCCGCGCCGTCGGGGTTGCGCGACGATCCGTCGAAGGTCACGCCCCAGTCGAGGGAGTGGAGCGGACTATCGAGGTTGTAATAGGGCTTGTACGAAGAGAGCCTGGCGAAGATTTCATAGTCGCCGACGACCTCGCCACGATCTCCGTCTTCCTTCTCGTTGTCGTACGCGCGGGCGTTGACGTAGTAGGTGCCGCTGACCGTCGGCGTGAAGGTGAGCAGGGCATCGAGCCCGGATGGGGTGAACGGTCCGCCGCCATCCGCGAAGGTGATTTTCTCACCGCTCGCATCGTAGATTTCGAGGAAGGCGTCCGCGAGCGGCACGCCGGTCGGACCCTTGCGCGTCATGTACTGGCCGAATTCGTAGGTGACGCCGGCTTCCAGCTCGACCCGGAACCAGTCCCAGTCGCCCGGTGTGTTGATCGTCGAGATAATCTTGTCGCCGCCGACCACGAGCGTTGCGGTGGTCGATGTATCTTCGGGAATGTCGTCGATGATAGCGGACGCCGCCGCCAGGTCCGCCGCACTTTGCAGCGATCCGCTGGATCCGTCGGCGGGTGGCGCGATGGAGCCGGTTTCGGAGCTCTTGAAGGAGGTTGGGCTGGGGGCCAACCGCGAGGTTGAGACAATTTGGCCGGAAGTTTCCACGACACCGGGGGGCTCCAGCGACCAACTCGGTCCGAACCGGGTCTCGCCAAGGAACGCACCGCCGGAGCTGAAATCTTCAGCGAATGGAGTTGGGCGAAGGTGCGCCGAAACGCCACCTTCGGTTGTCTGGGTGAGCCGCAATTTGCTTAGGTTGCAAATGATGCACATGATCTATCTCCAGCGAGAAGAAGTCAAAACTAAAGTTTCCTTTAACTTTGGAAACGTACCGGTTGTTCAGTAACTCTGGGAGAATTTAAGGAACAATTAACCTTGTTAATGGTCCTTTTACTCTAGAATTACCTAGACAATCGCTAAACACCGATTTTTTGATTTGGTTCCACGCTTGCGCGCAACGTCGGCCTTGCTGGTGGGTCGGTCGGGCGCTCTATAGGCCGGCGCATCAGCGGCCACGCCGCTTCTCATTGGCTTCCGCGACGCCTAAAGCCGCGCGCGATGAGCGCGCGCATCCTGCTGGTCGAGGATGATCCCGCCTTGCTGTCGATCCTGCAGGCGGCGATCGGCTATGGCGGCTTTACCGCTGACGCCGTCGGTACCGGTGCAGAGGCGCTGGAGATGTTCGATGCGCGTCCGTTCGATGTGATCCTGATCGATCTCGGACTGCCCGACCGCGACGGCGCCGAAGTCCTGAAGGCGATGCGAGAAAAATCGGACGTGCCGATCCTGGTCGTATCGGGCCGGGCGAGCGAGGCGGACAAGATAGCGGCGCTCGATCAGGGCGCGGACGATTATGTCGCCAAGCCGTTCCTGCCCGGCGAACTGCTGGCGCGGATCCGCGCGGCGATGCGACGCCACCGTTCTCATCGCGATCGACCGGAGCTCGATCGAGGTCGTGCCGAAGCGGTAAGCATGCGCGATCCGATCCATATCGGCCCGCTGACCCTCGATCCCTTCGATCGCAGCGTCGAGATGGCCGGGCGAAAGACCGTGCTGAGCGATGCCGAATTCAAGATCCTGAGCCGGCTGGCGACCAATCGCGATGGCGTGGTCAGCAAGGGGACGCTGTTGAAGACCCTCTACGATTCCGATGCGCTCGACGAGACGCGGATCGTCGAGGTCTATATTTCCAACATCCGCCGCAAGCTGCGCGGCCTCCACGAAGGCGAGTGCATCCTCAATTTCCGCGGCCGCGGCTGGAAGCTGGTCGTGCCGGGCAGCTAGGGTCCGGACTCATTGCCCGAGCGGTCGCGACGGAGCGGCATTTGTCGATCCGGCTAGGAGCGAGGAGGAGAGAGATGTCGATTCATCGTGACCGAAGAAGCGACGACGCCGGCCGGCAAAGGTGTACGCCTGGCTCGCAGGTCGATCGCTCCCCCGGAGCGATCTGCGCCATGCCGGGGTGCATGGCGCACCTGCATGCCAGGCTACACCCCGCCGCTTGGCGGTCGGCCGGGGAAGGCGCCTGGCTACGTCGAGACCCTCGACCGGGCTATCCGGCCCGCTCTTCGGGCCTCTCCTTGCCATCCATCCTTCCCCGGCCAATCACGACTAGCTCCGGTAATGGGTCCGGACCCTCGGCGTTTGACTGCTTTGATGCCATTGCGGCCGGCCAGGCGGGACTAGGTTCATGAGCTGGCTGCCGCTGCTCGGTATCCTGATTGTCGTCGCCGGATTCGCGCTCAAGCTCAATCCGATGCTGGTGGTGGCGATCGCGGCATTTGCGACCGGCCTGCTCGCGGGGATGGAGCCGGTGGCGGTGATCGCGTTGCTCGGCAAGGCGTTCAACGACAATCGCATCATCGCCATCGTCTGGATCGTGCTGCCGGTGATCGGGCTGCTCGAGCGATTCGGACTGCAGCAACGGGCGCGAACCCTGATTTCGGGCTTTCGCAACGCCACCGTCGGGCGGTTGCTGATCCTCTATCTGCTTTATCGCCAGGTCACCGCCGCGATCGGCCTGCATTCGACAGCTGGCCATCCCCAGACGGTGCGGCCGCTGGTGGCGCCGATGGCGCTCGCCGCCGCCGAGCAGCAGCATGGCGCGCTCGAGCCGGAAACAGCGGAAAAGGTGAAGGCCAATTCTGCCGCCACCGACAATGTCGGCCTGTTTTTCGGCGAGGACATTTTCTTCGCGATCGGCTCGATCGTGCTGATCCAGCAGAGTCTTTCGGCCTATGGCATCGAGCTGACCCCGCTGCAGCTTGCCTTGTGGGCGATTCCGACCGCGATCGCCGCTTTCCTCATCCACGCCGCCCGTCTGTTGCTGTTCGACAGGCATTTATCCTCCCCGGACCGGGGAGGGGGACCATCGGGCATGGCCGGATGGTGGAGGGGGCCTCGAGCCACGCACAGGACCGAGGCGCCATGATTACCCTGCAATGGCTCTATACGCTCGCCGGCGCGATGTTCGCGGCCTTTGCCTTGTTGAGCGCACTCGATGCTGCCAACTCGCGCCGCTTCGGCAATGCCGCTTTCTGGGGCCTGATGGCGCTCAGCCTGCTCGCCGGGAGCTGGCTGTCCGATTTCGCCAACGGCCTCATCGTGCTCGGCTTGGTCGCGCTGGCCGGCTTTGGCCTGATCGGCCGTTCGCATCCGCCGACGACCGGCGATGACGAACGCGCCGGCTGGTCGCAGCGGCTCGGCAACCGGCTGTTCCTGCCGGCCTTGATCATCCCCGCGACCGCCCTCGTTGGCACCCTGCTCTACAATTACACGCCGCTCGCCGAATCCGGGCTGATCGAGGCGCGGCGCGAAACCTATGTGCTGCTCGGTCTCGGCGTGTTGCTCGCCTTGGCCTGCCTGTTCCTGTGGCTGCTGCCGCCGCCGCTGGCGCCGCTGCAGGAGGGGCGGCGGCTGATCGACGCGATCGGCTGGGCGGCGGTGCTGCCGCAGATGCTGGCGGCGCTCGGCGTCGTGTTCGCCGCGGCCGGCATCGGCGACATTATCGGCGGCGCCACGCGCGCCGTGATTCCCGAGGGCAGCATCTTCCTCACCGTGCTGGTGTTCGCCCTCGGCATGGCCGGCTTCACCATGATCATGGGCAATGCCTTTGCCGCGTTCCCGGTGATGGCCGCGGCGATCGGCGTGCCGCTCTTGATCCAGGGCTATGGCGGCGATCCGGCGGTGGTCGGGGCGATCGGCATGCTCGCCGGTTTCTGCGGCACCTTGATGACGCCGATGGCGGCCAACTTCAACATCGTTCCTGCCGCCTTGCTCGAGCTTGAGGACCGCAACGGCGTGATCAAGGCGCAGATTGGCACTGCGCTGCCGCTGCTGGCGGTCAACATCCTCTTGATCTGGTGGCTGGCCTGGCTGTGACCCATGTCCTGACCGCTCACATAGCCGCCCACTTCGCCGAGATCGCGCTCGGCCACGTCACCCGCGAATATCCGCACAAGCTCGATCACGTGATGGACGGGCCAGCCGACGCGGGCTCGCCTCGCCAGCTCCACCCGATCTTCTTCGGCAGCTTCGATTGGCACAGCTGCGTTCACGGCTGGTGGCTGCTGCTGCGCACGCTGCGGCGCTTTCCGGAGCTGGCGGCGGCGGAGCGAGTGACGGCCTTGTGCGACACCATGCTGACCGCCGAGAATGTCGCAGCCGAGCTGGCCTATCTCGACCGACCTTCCAGCCGCGGCTTTGAGCGGCCCTATGGCTGGGCGTGGCTGCTGGCACTGCATCGCGAAGCCCAGGCGTTCCCGGCGCCCTGGGCCGGGCGGCTCGAACCGCTGGCGCGGGCGTTCGCGGTGCGCTTCAGCGCCTATCTGCCCAAGCTCACCTATCCGATCCGCACCGGCACCCATTTCAATACCGCGTTCGCGCTCGTTCTCGCGCTGCGCTGGGCCGAGGCCAATGACGGTGCGCTCGCCGGGCTGATCGGCACCCGGGCCGGCGACTATTATTCCGGCGACCGCGATTGCCCGGCCTGGGAGCCGGGCGGCGACGATTTCCTGTCGGGCGCGCTCACCGAGGCCTTGCTGATGCGCGCGGTCCTCGCGCCGGCGCAATTCCAGGGCTGGTTCGCGAAGTTCCTGCCGCGTCTTGGCGAGGGCGAGCCGGCGAGCCTGTTCATCCCCGCCTTCGTCTCCGATCGCAGCGACGGCAAGATCGCCCATCTCGACGGCGTCAACTTGAGCCGTGCCTGGTGCTGGCGCGGCCTTGCCGACGCGCTCGACGGGCCGGCGGCTGAACGGACACTGGCGGCGGCCGACGCCCATCTTGATGCCAGCCTGCCGCACGTCGCCGGCGACTATATGGGCGAGCACTGGCTCGCCACCTTCGCCTTGCTCGCCCTCGATGGCCTGTAACCGGCGGTTGTCGGAAAAGTTGACAAATCCTTACCCGTTAACCCTCGTTAGGCCCGTTTTTCCGACGCTGGCCCGCATCTTGCTCCCTTGTTCGCATGCGGCGCGTCGCTCGCTTGTTCATCATCAAGACCCGCTTCGAAGCGGCCCTGGTCATCTATGCGCTGGCGCTCGCGGTGGTCGATCGCGGCTTCGATTTCGTCCGCCTCTATCCCGGCGGCCTGGGCTGGGCGATCTTCGTCGCCGGCACCGGTACCGTGTTCATGGCCGGCGCGCGGCTGATGGAAACCACCCGCCGCGACAGCGGCCAGCGCCGCCGCAAGGATGACGTCGGCACCGCGTCCCAAATGTTGGCGTGAATTCCCTAGTCTGGGTCGGCCATTGCCGGGCTTCGTTCGCTTCCTGAACCGAGAAACCGCGAAAATCCACCAAAAATTCGACTTGGCACGTCCCTTGATATGTGTGGCTCAGTTCAACCACGCGTTTCGATTGGGAGCAGATAAATGATCATCCTAGCCAAGTTCCGGCGCATCGCCACCGCCGCCGTCGGCGCGATCGTCATCTCCACCGCGTGCATCGCGGCGGCGGTCGGCCCCGGCACCACCGCTCCGGTTTCGATCCGGGTCTGACGCCCGGCTGCGCGCGGCCAGCACCTCGGCCTCCCCCTCCGAGCTTTCGCCGGCCGCCGCAAACCCCTCACTGGAGCCAAAGCAGATGAGTATCTTTTCCCGCACCCGCGACATCATCGCCGCCAACGTCGTCGACCTGGTCGACCGGTCGCATGACCCGGCCAAGACGATCCGCGTCGTCATCCTTGAAATGGAGGAGACCCTGGTCGAGGTGCGCGCCTCCGCCGCCCGGCTGATCGCCGACCAGAAAGAGAAAAGGCGGCAGCGCCACCGGCTGTCGATGCTGCAGGACGAGTGGACCGGCCGCGCCGAGCTGGCGCTGAGCAAGCGCCGCGACGATCTCGCGCGCGCCGCCTTGATGGAAAAGGAAAAGCTGGTCGGCCTCGCCGAGGAGCTCGAGGAAGAGATCGAGGCGATCGAAACCGAGCTGAAGGCGTCAGAAGCCGATATCGCCAAGCTCCAGGCCAAGCTCAGGGAGGCACGCAGCCGCCAGCACGCGGTCGCCACGCGCATCGAGGGCGCGCACAACCGCGCCCGCATGCGCGAGGTTTATGCCGGCAGCCGCGCCGAGGAAGCCTTCGCCCAGTTCGAGAATCTTGAGCGCGAGGCCGACCTTGCCGAGGGTCATGCCGAGGCGCTGGCGCTGGCCGCGCCGCCGCGGACGCTCGAGGAAGAGATTGCTGAATTGAAGGTAGCCGAGCGGGTCGAGGCCGAGCTCGCCGCGATGAAGGCGGCGCTGGTGCCGCAGCTGGCGCCGCCGCGCCGCCGGCTCGAGGTGGCGGCATGACCGTCAGCGTCGATGGCACCGATCTCGTGCAGGCGCTCGAGGTCGCAGTGTTCGCCGGCGTGATGCTGGCGATGGTGCTGATCGCCTTTATCGTCTGGCTGATGGTGCGCCCCGCGCGCAACGCGCGCATGCAAGGGGAACCGCGTCACGTTCGCGAGGCGCGGCGCCAGCCGCAGCCACACGACAAGTTCGACGGCGAGCGCATGCTCGCATCGATCGAGCGGATCGAGCAGCGGCTGGCGACTTTCGAACGGGGAATCGCTGCCGTCGACAACCGGCTGATGTTTCGCGACGCCGCGGCAGCCGAGCCCAACAGGAGGAAAAAATGACCGTGCAACGTGAGCGATTCGAAGCCGACCCCGCCCGCGGCATGATGGCGGGCGTGTGCGCCGGCCTGTCCCGCCATTTCGGCATCGACGTCACCCTGATCAGGGTCGGGGCCGTGCTTGTGACCTTGCTCGGCGCCTTTCCGTGGACCGTGTTCGCTTATCTCGCGGCCGCCTGGTTCGGCCGGCCGGGCAGGGGTGAGCAACGGCCGGATACTTACGAGGCCTTTGAGGCTGACGAGCCGGCGTCCGAGCGGATTCGCGATCTCAGGATGAAGGCGATGGCCGCCAGCGAGAGCAATGACCGGCTGGCACGCGAGATCGAGGCGCTGCGCCACGAGCGCGCACCTTCAAGCTGAAGGAGGAGACGATGAGCGGAGCGATGATGACGATCACCTTGGCGAGCTTCGGGTTGCTCGGGCTGAGCATTCTTCTGTTCGCGGGGCTGAAGGGTTGGCAAGGCTGGCTCGATCTGCGCCGGCGGGAGATTGCCGGCGGCGCCCGTCCCGAGCCGCGCAGTCCGGCGATGGACCGGATCGAGCTCGCCGACCTCAAGGAGCGGGTGCGCAAGCTCGAATCGATCGCCGCCTGCATCGATCTTTAGGGCCTGGTTTCCCCTGTTTCGCCGGCGAGCTCGGATGCATCGGCAATCCGGTCGAGCCGCGCCTCGAGGCGATAGCGCAGGCCGCCACCGTCCAGGTCGATATCGACGTTGCTGGCGAAACTGCGGGCAAGGTCGTTGAGGATTGTCTGGCCGAACCCCGGTTCGACGGCCGACTTCGGCTCCGGCCCCTCACTCTCCTGCCAGAGAAAGACAAAGCGCCCGTCGCCGGTCGCTGTGCCGGCGATCCGAACCCGCCCGTCGGCGGTGCTTAGCGCGCCGTGCTTGAGCGCGTTGGCGCTAAGCTCGTGGACGATCAGCGCGAAAGCCTGGGCCGCGCGCGGCGCCAGGGTTAGCTTGCAACCCTGTATCGTGACCTGGTCCGGAAAGCCGGCCAGCTCGGATTCGAGCAGCTGGGCAAGCGTCACCGCCTGACTTGCGGCGAATATGTCCTGCGTTCGTGAAAGCGCTTCGAGCACCTTGCCGAAGCGTTCGGCCTGGTCGGATGGCAGGCTCTTGCGCGCGATCGCCTGCACCAAAGTCAGCAGGTTGCGGGCACGATGGCTGACTTCTCTTGAAAGCACGTCGCCGCGTTCGTGCAATGCTTGTACCTTGGCTGTCTCGTCGCCGAGCCGGTCGTTGACCCGGTTGAGCAGGCTGACCGCCAGGATGATGAGGACCGCACTGCCCGCGAAAGCGATCATCGCGGCTTGGTCTTGCGGCGCCGCCGGCAGCCAATGCCCGGGACCGAGCAGCCAGAAGTCGGCCGCAATCAGCGACAGGACCAACGCCAGCAGCCCGCCGCGAATGCCGCCGAACACTGTGCACAGGGCCACAGCCGGGAAGAAGGTGGCGAAGATCAGTTGCGGGGCATAAGGGAAGTAGATCCTGGCCGCGGCCGCTGCGCCGACCACGACGATGACGGTCGCCAGGGCGAATAGCGGCTGGTTCCGCAACCGGCGCAGCCACTCAAGCCTGCGCAGCGTCTGATCGGGATTGTACGCCAAGCCCCATCCCCCTTTGAATTGATGCCTTACCGACCACGCATTGGCAACAACCTGGGTTGACAATTCCTTGCGTCGGCGCGGCCCGCGGTGGGGGTGCACGGCCCGGGAAAATCGATTAACGCCAGCGCCGCAAGTCACGAAAGCAAGAGTGGAGATGGCTGTCAGGTCCAAGCGCCGCAACCGGCCGACTCTATCGCTTCACGTTCCCGAGCCCGAGGCTCGCCCGGGCGATCCGGTCGAATTCAACTGGGTCGAGGTGCCGCCCGCCGGCAGCGCACCGCGGCCGGACGTGACCGTCGCGCCGGCCGACACGCACCCGCTTTGCTACACACTGATCCGGGTGCTCGATGACGATGGCGCCGCGGTCGGATCGTGGGACCCGCGGCTTGACCCGGAAACCTTGCGCAAGATGCTGCGCGACATGCTGCTGGTGCGGGTGTTCGACGATCGCATGTATCGCGCCCAGCGGCAGGGCAAGACCAGCTTCTACATGAAGGCGACCGGCGAGGAAGCGGTGGCGGTGGCCGCCGCGCATGCGCTCGCCGCGGACGACATGTGCTTTCCCACGTATCGCCAGCAGGGGCTGCTGGTGGCGCGCGGCTACCCGCTTGTATCGATGATGTGCCAGATCTATTCGAACCGGGACGACCCGCTGAAAGGGCGCCAGCTGCCGATCATGTATTCCGATCGGTCGAAGGGCTTCTTTTCGATCTCGGGCAACCTCGCCACCCAGTATCCCCACGCGGTCGGCTGGGCGATGGCGAGCGCGATCAAGGGCGACAGTCGCATCGCCGCCGGCTGGATCGGCGATGGCGCCACCGCCGAGGGCGATTTCCACAACGCCGTGACTTTTGCCGGCGTCTATCGCGCCCCGGTCGTGCTCAACATTGTCAACAACCAGTGGGCGATCTCGACCTTCGCCGGCATCGCCGGCGGCGAGCTCACCACCTTCGCCGCCCGCGCCGTCGGCTATGGCATCGCCGGGCTGCGCGTCGACGGCAACGACGCGCTGGCGGTTTATGCCGCCACCCGCTGGGCCGCCGACCGTGCCCGGCTCAATCTCGGCCCGACCCTGATCGAGCTGTACACCTACCGGGTCGAGGGGCACTCGACGAGCGACGATCCAAGCGCCTACCGGCCGAAGGAAGCAGGCTCGGAATGGCCGTTGGGCGATCCGATCGAGCGCCTCAGGCAACATCTCACCGGGCTCGGCGAGTGGGACGATAAGCGCCACGCCGCGCTCGAGGAGGAGCTGAACGCCGAGGTCCGCAGCGCGCAGAAGGAAGCGGAGACGAAAGGCACGCTTGGCAGCGGCCATTTCGAGGATGTCGGCTCGATGTTCGAGGACGTGTTTGCCGAGCAGCCCTGGCACCTTGCCGAGCAAAGCGACGCGGCCAGGGCCGAGGCTTCGCGCAAGTGACGGTGATGAACATGATCGAGGCGCTCAACAGCGCCCACGACGTGATGATGGAACGCGACGGCGACGTCGTCGTGCTCGGCGAGGATGTCGGCTATTTTGGGGGCGTCTTTCGCGTTACTGCGGGTCTGCAGAAGAAGTTTGGCAAGGAACGGGTGTTCGACGCGCCGATCGCCGAAGGCGGTATCGTCGGCGCCGCGATCGGCATGGCGCTCTACGGCCTGCGGCCGGTCGCCGAGATCCAGTTCGCCGATTACATCTATCCCGGCTTCGACCAGATTTTCTCGGAAGCCGGGCGTATCCGCTACCGCACCGCCGCCGAATGGCACGTGCCGCTGGTGATCCGCTCGCCTTATGGCGGCGGCATTTTCGGCGGTCAGACCCACAGCCAGTCGCCCGAGGCCTTTTTCGCCCACATGCCCGGCATCAAGACGGTGATCCCGTCCAATCCCTACGACGCCAAGGGGCTGCTGGTCGCCGCGATCGAGGACGAGGACCCGGTGGTCTTCTTCGAACCGAAGCGAATCTATAACGGCCCGTTCGACGGCTTTTACGACCGGCCGGTGACGCCGTGGGCGAAGCATCCCGCCGCCGAAGTGCCCGAGGGCCATTACCGCGTGCCGATTGGCGAGGCGGCGGTCGTCCGCGAGGGCGAAGACGTCACCGTGCTCGCTTACGGCACGATGGTCCATGTCGCGCTCGCCACCGCCGAAGCCGAGAAGATCGACGCCGAAGTGATTGACCTTCGCACCATCGTGCCCGTCGACATCGCCGCGATCGAGCGCTCGGTCGCCAAGACCGGCCGCTGCGTCGTCCTCCACGAGGCGACCCGCACCGCCGGCTTCGGCGCCGAGCTGGCGGCGCTGGTCCAGGAACGCTGCTTCTACGAGCTCGAGGCGCCGGTGCGGCGGGTCACGGGCTACGACACGCCCTATCCCCATTCGATGGAATGGACCTATTTCCCCGGCCCGAAACGATTGGGACCGGCGCTGCGCAGGGCATTGGAGGACTAAGGGTGGGGGTCCAGGCCCTCGGCCTGAGATGGTCGTGACGGGCTGGATTTTGTTGCCCTGCTAGGAGAGAGGAGGGAGCCATGATGAATCATAGTGACCGACCGAACGACGCCGCCGGGCGACAAAAGACAGCCCGCCGCATCGCGGTCGGCCGGGGACGGCGCCTGGCTACGTCGATCGGCTCGACCGGGTCATCTAACCCGGTCATCGCCACTCTCCTTGCCATCCATCCGTCCCCGGCCGATCCCGGCCGTCTCCGGTAGAGGGTCTGGACCCCAAGATGGCCAGGTTTGAATTCAAGCTGCCCGACATTGGCGAAGGCATTGCCGAGGCCGAGATCGTCGCCTGGCACGTCAAGGTCGGCGACCGGGTCGAGGAAGACCAGCAGCTCGCCGATCTGATGACCGACAAGGCGACGGTGGAGATGGAATCGCCGGTCTCGGGGACGGTGCTGGACGTCGCCGGCGCGGTCGGCGATTCGGTGCCGATCGGCAGCGTGCTGGTGGTGATCGAGACCGAGGGCGCGGCGCCCGCGCAGGAAGACCCGGTTGCCGACGGCATGGTGGACGTGCCGGAAGCGCTCGAAGATGTGGTTCCCGCCACGGAGAACGAGGATGCGGCGGATCGTCCCGCCGGTGATCGACGGTCTGGCAGCGATCGCCGTAGCGTCGATCGCGGAGAACCGAACCGGCGTGTAGGAGAGTGGCGCGCGAACCAGGATGGAGAAAACGTCGATCGCCGCAAGAGCGAGCGTCGCTCGGGGGACGACCGGCGCAGCGTCGATCGCGGCGCACCCGACCGCCGCCGGGGAGACCGGCGCAGCGGCGAGCGCCGCGGTGGCGGTGAGGTCGAAAGCACCAGGGAAGCCGTGCCGGCATCGAAGGCGCTCGCTTCTCCGGCGGTCCGCCGCCGCGCCCGCGATCTCGGCATCGATCTTGCCGCGGTGAGGCCCCAGGGCGACCGCATCCGCCACGCCGATCTCGATTCCTACCTCCTGTACAGCGGCGCGGCGGTGGGTGGGGGATCGCCGCGCGGCGGCGGCTGGCAGGACGAGGACGTCAAGGTGGTCGGCCTGAGGCGGCGTATCGCCGAGAACATGGCCGAGGCGAAACGGCGGATTCCCCATTTCACCTATGTCGACGAAGCCGACGTCACCGCGCTCGAGCAGACGCGGGCGATGATGAACGCCGACCGCGGCGACGGCCCCAAGCTGACGCTGCTGCCGTTCCTGATCGGCGCGATGTGCCGGGCGCTGCGCGATTATCCGCAGATCAACGCCCGCTTCGACGACGAGGCAGGCGTCGTCCACCGCTCCGGAGCGGTCCACCTGGGCATGGCGACCCAGACCGACCACGGCCTGTCGGTGCCGGTGATCCGCAACGCCGAGCGCCGCGACGTGTGGGACCTCGCCGGCGAGATCCTCCGACTTGCCGAGGCGACCCGCGCCGGCAAGGCGAGCCGCGAGGAGCTCTCTGGCTCGACCATCACCATTTCCAGCCTCGGGCCGATGGGCGGCATCGTCTCGACCCCGGTGATCAACCGGCCGGAAGTGGCGATCCTCGCGGTCAACAAGGTGCGCGAGGGCGTGGTGGTGGTCGACGGCGAGCTCGAGATCCGCAAGCTGATGAACCTGTCGCTATCGTGCGACCACCGCGTCGTCGACGGCTGGGACGCCGCGAGCTTCATCCAGGATTTGAAGGCGCTGCTCGAAAACCCGCTGCGTCTGCTATCGGGGCGTTAGCCTAGGTCCGAGCGGCGTCGGCACTGCTGGGCTCCTCCTGCCATTGCGGCTTCGGCCGGGCCTCGACCTGCGCGAGCCAGCCGTGGTCGAAGTCGTTGTCGAGGTCGCGGTATCCGGAGAATTGGGCAAGCCGCCTCGTATCGGGAATCCTTACGTTGTGGCCTTCGCAGGCGATCAGTCCGTCGGCGATCAAGGCAGACCACATCCGGCTCGCGTGAACCGGTGTCATCCCGGTGACATGCGCGATCTGCTCGCGCGTCAGATGCATGTCGAACGAGTCCGTCACGCTCGCATCCGCCGACCGGAGCCGATGCAGGATATCGACCAGTAGAAAGGCGATCCTCTCCTTGGCCGGGCTTCCGCCGAGGCTCGCGATCCTGTCGCCGGCGGTGAGACGCTCGGTCTGGGCGAACATATACATGATCGCCGCGAGGTAGGGCAGCGCGAAAAGGCGGGCCAGCAAGCGCTTTGCGAAGGGGGCGATCACGGCGTCCGAGAGGGTCTCTATGTCCTCGGCATGGTGGTTCATCGGCACGCTGGGCATCGCCAGCAGATCGCCTGGAAAGTGCAGACGCCGCACCTGGGTCGAGCCGCTCGGGAGGCGAGTGTAGCTCATCGCCCAGCCCGCCATCAGCACGAAGGCCTGGTCGGCCGGGTCATCGGCCCGCGCGACGAGGCGGCCCCGCGGCACGGCCATGGGCCTCGCTTCCAGCTCCTTGAGAAAGGCAAGCTCGCTGGCATCGAGCCGGAAACGTCGGGTCACGCGTTCGGCAAAGGGTCCCATGTCGCGCAGTCCCGCAAAAAAGCCATCCTCTGCGGTTTCATAACAAAAGCTATTCCTCGGCGTTACCCGCAAGAGCTATCCGCCGGCCATATTGCCGGGGGGCTGCTTGAGCGGGGACTTGCTTGAGGGAAAGCCCGATCATGGTAGACGAAGACGGCGTAACCGGCGCAGATGCGCTGAAGGGCACTCGGCGCGATATATTGCAGGGAGCGATGCTGTTGCCGGCGGTGGCGATGGCCGGCGCGTTGGCTACCGGATGCGCCACCGCGACGGCGCCGGCATCGACGCCGCCCCCACCAGCGGGATCGGCAAATTCGCTCTACCAGCGGCTGGGCGGGATTTTCGCGATTGCCGCGGTCGTGAACCATTTCAGCGATGAGATCATCCGCGATCCGGTCGCGGGAGCGCAGTCGCGCAACCCCGCGCTTCGCGAATGGCATACCCAACAGCTTGGCCGCCTGCCCGGCTTGAAGTTCATGCGCACTTTGTGGGTCGCTGCCGCGGCCGGCGGTCCGTTCCAGTACACACCGGTCCGGCCGGGAAGCACACTTCTCGGGCTTGAGAATGCCCACAGGAATCTTCGGATCTCGCCGCAGGAATTCGACGCCGTAGCGGCTGTGTTGTCGCGCTCGCTCGACCATTTCGACGTGCCCGCGCGCGAGAAGGGAGAAGTCCTGGCGGCCTTTGCAGCGCACAAGAACGAGGTGACACAAGGATGGCGGGAAGCGCGGTGAGGTCGCCTCGAGGTCGGCGCATCACGTCGTCGACGGCTGGGACGCGGCGAGCTGCATCCAGGATTTGAAGGCGCTGCTGGAAAACCCGCTGCGTCTGCTTTCGGGGCGTTAGGCCTTCCTGCTTTCAGGCTTCCGGCGCTTCGGCGCCTCGCCCGGCAGCGGCGTCGCGGTGTGCAGCGCCTCCTGCACGTAGAGGCGCTTGACCATCACGAACAGGACGACGGTGAGCGGCGCGGCAAGGATGATGCCGGCGGTGCCGAATGCGAGGCCGCCGGCGACCAGGGCGAACAGCAGGAGGGCCGGCGGCAGGCTGACCGCGCGCTGCTGCACTAGCGGCTCCAGCACATTGCCTTCGAATTGCTGCACCGCGACGAACAGGCCCAGCGTCCAGATCGCCTTGTCCGGCCCGGCAGCGAAGGCGAGCAACAGCGCCGGCAAGGCCGCCAGGACTGGCCCCAGGAAAGGAATGAATTCGAGCAAGGCGGCAAGCAGGCCGAGGGTGAGCGCCGAAGGCACGCCGATCAGGGTCAGGCCGAGCCAGGTCAGCACGCCGACCGTCGCCATCGACACAAGCCGGCCCAGGAGCCACAGCCGCAGCGCCCGCGCGCTCGCTTCAAGCGCATCGGCCGCCAGCGCGCGGCCGCGTCGCGGGATCAGCTTGATCATCCCGTCCCAGTAGAGATCGGGCTGGGCGGCGAGGTAGATGCCGGCGACCACCACCAGCAGAGTGTCGGCGATGCCGTTGCCGATCGTCAGTGCCAGCGCGCCGAGGTTGCCGAGCACGCCGCTGCCGCGACCCAGCGTCGCCGACCCCTGGCGGAGCGGCTCGCCGATTCCCCATTGATCGAGCCGGGCCAGCATCGCTTCCCACGCCCGCGGGATCGTTTCGCGCAGCGCCGTCGACTGGGCGGCCACTTCCGAGCCGAACAGCCAGAAAGCGCTGCCGATCACCGCCAGCGCGATCACCACGGCCGCCATCAGCGCCAGCGGCGCCGGGACGCGGAGCCGTTCGCGGATCGGCCCGGCGATGAGCCCGAGGATCACCGCCACCAGCACCGCGCCGAATACGAGGATGATGAGATCGCGCAGCGTCCAAAGCAGCAGCGCCACCGCGGCGACGGCGATGGCGATCACCAGCCGCTCGATGAAGGTCCGGTGGCTTTCGGCTGGCCGGTTCAAATATCCTCCGGGAACCAAGCGCGCGATGCTGCGCTGTCTCGGCAAGGCCATGAAGGGAGTTTTATATGCTTGGCAAGATCATCGGCGCGCGCGTCGGCCAGCGTCTCGCCGGCCGTAACCGGGGATTGAAAGGGGCGCTGGTCGGCGCCGCCATGCCTTGGCTGGCGGCGCGGGCTTTCACGCCGCTGGGAGCGGTCGCGCTTGGAGGCTGGGGCCTGAAGAAGCTCTACGACCGGCGCAAGGCGCGCCGGAACTTCGCTCAGACGATCTGATCGGGCGGCGGCGCTTCTTCCTCGACCACTGGAGGCGGTGCGACGATTTCGGGCACCTCCGGCTCGCCCGGGGGCGGCAGTTCCTCGGGCGGCGGCGCGGTGGCCGGAATTTCCGAGGTCGCGACCTGCTCGTTACCGAGACCCAGGTCGGTCTGCGACAGCGGCACTTGTGGCGGCGGCGGCGCGGCGCCGCGAATGCCGAGCGCGTCGGCCATGAAGCTCCGCCAGATCCGCGCCGGCAAGCTACCGCCGCTGGTTCCCGGCATCGGCCGGTTGTCGTCGCGCCCGACCCACACCCCGACCACCAGGCCGTCGGCGAAGCCGATGAACCAGGCGTCGCGATAGTCCGACGTGGTGCCGGTCTTGCCGAAGGTCGGTATGCCGAGCGCGGCCGAGCGGCCGGTGCCGCGATTGACGACCGCGTAGAGCACGTCGCGCATCATCGGAAACGCCCGGTCGCGCCGCGTCGGGCCTGCCTCGCGGCCTAGGCCGAACAGGTTGCCCGCTTCGCGCGGCAGGCCGTGCGGGCGGATCGGATAGCGGCCGGCGGCAAAGGCGGCGTAGGCGGCGGTCATTTCCAGCAGGCTGACCCCGTTGACGCCGAGCGCCAGGCTCGGAGTCGGGTCGAGCCGGGTGGTGATGCCGAGATCGCGCGCCGCTTCGATCACCCGGTCGCGCCCGACCCTTTCCTGCACCTGCACCGCCACCGAATTGGCCGAGATCGCGACCGCGTCGCGCACCCGGATGCGGCCGCGATACCGGTCGTCGTAATTGCGCGGCTGCCACGAACCGAGCCGGATCGGCATGTCGTTGACTGGCGTCAGCGGCGTGTAGCCGGCGCGGAACGCGGCGAAATAGACGAACGGCTTGAACGCCGAGCCGGGCTGGCGCCGCGCCTGGGTGGCGCGGTTGAACGCGCTGCGGCGATAGTCGCGGCCGCCGACCATCGCCACCACCCGGCCGTCCAGTCGCATTGCCACCAAGGCCGCCTGTGCCCGCCCAAGCCCGGCGCGGCGCACGGCGCGGGCGGCGATCCGCTGCAGATTGCCTTCCAGTGTGGTCTGCACCTGGCGCTCGCCATATTCGGCCTCGGCCAGCTCGGCCGCCTGCGGCACCACCCAGTCGGCGAAATAGGTGCCGGTCGGCACGTCGCGCTGGCGCGGTCCGCGCCGCAGCCGCGCCGGCCGGAAATTCTCGACCTCGTCCTCGCTGACAAGGCCCTCCTGCTGCATCTCGCGCATCACCAGCCGCGAGCGCCGCTGTGCGCCTTCGAGGTTGTTGGTCGGCGCCAGCCGCGTCGGGGCGTTGACCAGGCCGGCCAGCATCGTCGACTGGGCCAGGGTCAGCTCCTCGGGCTCGATGTTGAAATAGTGACGGGCGGCGGCGCGTAGCCCATAGACGTTGTCGCCGAAATAGACGTTGGAGAGGTAGCGGCTGAGGATCTCCTCCTTGCTCAGCCAAACTTCCAGCCAGACGGCGATCAGCGCCTCCTGGATCTTGCGGGCGGCGGTGCGCTCGGGGCTGAGGAAGCTGGTCTTGGCGAGCTGCTGGCTGATCGTGCTGCCGCCTTCGCGCACCCGCAGCGCGCGCAGGTTCCTGACCATCGCCCGGCCGATGCCGTAGGGATCGATGCCGAGATGTGTGTAGAAGCGTCGGTCCTCGACCGCGACGAACGCCTGGCCGACATGGTCCGGCAGTTGCTCGACGTCGACCGGCGCCTCGATCACCGCGCCTCGACGCGCGATCGGCTCGCCCTCGGCTGACAGGATCACCAGCCCGGGCGCGCCGCTCGGCTGCAGCGAGCGCGACAGCGGCGCCGTCAAGAGCAGCCAGGCGATCGCCAGCAAGAAGAGGGTGGCGACGATCTTGATGCCGTTCTTGACCCGCTGGGCGAGCGGGAGCTCGGGTTCGTCGATCGTCGTTACGGCGGGTTTCGCTCCTTCGGCCTTCGCCGCCCGGGACTTCACCTCCTTGGTTTTCGCGGCGCGGGGCTTCGCCGCGCCCGACTGCAGGGTGCCCGGCTGGTTGCTCCGCTTGCTCACGCTTGCCCGCCAAGCACGGCGGCCGCCGCCATTCAAGCGCCGATCAGCCGCCTCGGATCGATGTCGGCCGCCGCGACGCCGAGCGCGGCCAGCGCGGGCGGCCATTCGCCGCCGGTGGCGATCGCCGCCGCCGCCTCCGACAAAGCGGGCGCGGTCTGCAGCCCGAACCCGCCCTGGCCGGCCAGCCAGAAGAAAGCGGGCTGTTGGGGGTCGAAGCCGACCGCCGGCGTGCGGTCGGCGGTGAAGGTGCGCAGGCCCGCCCAGCGATGGGCGATTCGCGCCAACGGCAGCGTCGTGTAGCGCTCGACCTTCCACGCCGCGAGCGCGACGTCATATTCCTCGGGTTGGGCGTCGCAGGCGTCGCTCTCCACCTCGTCGACCGGCGAGGCCATCAACCGGCCCGATTCGGGCAGGATGTAAAAATCGTCGGTCGCGGTCTTGACGAACGGCCAATCGCGGACGTCGGCGCCGTCGGGCGGATCGACGACGATGATCGTTCGTCGCAGCGGCTTGAGGCCGAGCGGGGCGACCCCCGCCAGCACGGCGATCGCGTCGGCCCAGGCGCCGGCGGCGTTGACCAGGATGCGGCCCGACCTGCGCTCGCCGTTGGCGGTGGTAATGGTCCAGCCGCCATCGCCGCCTTCGACTTGCATAGCCCGTGCGCCGGTCAGCACTTCGCCGCCGGCCTCGCGGATCGTGCGTGCGAAGTTCTGCAGCATCGCGTCCGAATCGAGCCGCAGGCCGTCCTGCTGGACGATCGCTTTCTCGATCGCCTCGATCCGCAGCGGAGGGAACAATTCCGCCATTTCGTCGCGGCCGATATCGCGCACCCGGTGTGTGAACGGCGCCATGTCGCGCTGCAGCGCGTCGAGCGCCGGTACCATGTCGGGCGTGGCGATGAACATCGCCGGGCTCGGCCGGCACAATGCGCCTTCACCGGCTGCAAGAAAGAAAGCACGGCTGTGCACCGTCAGGGCGCGCACGACGCGGTTGCCGATGCCGAAGTGCGAGAAGGTCGCGCTGCGCCCGGAGCTATGAAAGCCCAGCGCCTCCTCGGCCTCGAGCACGGCTACCCGCCCGTGCTCCGCCAGCCGCGCTCCGGCCGAAAGGCCGGCGACTCCGCCGCCGACGATGAGGTATTCGGACTCGGGCATCTGAGCTGCCTACAATTGGTGTGCGAATTGCGCCATGCACAGGCAATGACCGATGCTGAGCTTGCCGCGATGCTCGCCGAGGAAGCGGGCAAGCTGCTGATCGGGCTGCGCACCGCCGAGGGCGCGCGTGGCGCGGTTCTCGGGCGCCATGCCGATCGCGAGGCCAACGATTTCATTCTCGCGCGGCTGCGCCAGTGGCGGCCCGACGACGCGGTGCTGTCAGAGGAAAGTCCGGATCACGACATCCGTCTCGGCCGCGAGCGGGTGTGGATCGTCGATCCGCTCGACGGCACCCGCGAATATGGCGAGGGCCGCGACGATTGGGCGGTGCACGTCGCGCTGGCCCTTGGCGGCAAACCGGTGCTCGGCGCGCTGGCGCTGCCGGCGCAGGACAAGCTGTATCGTTCCGACGCCTGTCCGACCCCGCCGCACAGCCCTCGTGAACGGCCGCTGATGCTGGTCAGCCGTACCCGTCCTCCACCGGAGGCGGAGGCGCTGGCGGCAGCGCTCGACGCCGATATCGCGTCGATCGGCTCGGCCGGCGCCAAGGCGGCGGCGGTGATCGCCGGCGAGGCGGATATTTATTTCCATGCCGGCGGCCAGCACGAATGGGATAATTGCGCGCCGGCGGCGGTCGCGCTCGGCGCCGGCCTCCACGCCAGCCGCGCCGACGGCTCGCCGCTTCGCTACAACAATGCCGACACACTGGTGCCCGATCTGGTGATCGCGCGGCCCGAGCTGGGGCAGCGCGCCGTCGATTTCTGCCGTTCTCAGAGATAGTCGCGCAGCCGCAGCCAGCTTTCCAGCTTGCGCTCGAAGGGGGTGGTGAGCGCCGGGCTGCTCGACGGCAGATCGATCAAGGCCAGTCCCGGACGTTCCTCGAGCTGGCGGCGGCCGAGCTTCGCCGACAGGCCGCCGTTGAAGCCGACCGCGCGCAATTCCGGCAAACGGTCGACCAGCGAATTGAGATCGCTCGTCGCCTCCAGCCTGATGTCGGTGTCGAGCGCGGTGCGGCGCCGCGCCGCGGCGACCGTGTCCCACAAGCCGATGCCGGCCTCGAGAAGGGCAGCGAGGCGCGCCTCATAATCGAGCAGCACCAGGTCGCGCCCGATCACCGCGCTCACCAGCCGCCAGAACTGGTTGCGCGGCTGGCCGTAATATTGCTGCTTCTGCAGCGCCACCGGCCCCGGCAGGCTGCCGAGCAGCAGCAGCCGAGTTTGCGCGCCGAAGACGGGCGGGAAGCAGCGATGCAGCTTGTCCATTGTCGCTTCCCGCCAATCCACGACGATGTTCGCGTCGCAACCTATGTCTTGTGCCTCGCCGCGTCAGTAGTCGATCAGCTCGGGCCCCGGCTGGGCGGCGGACGCAGCCGGCGGCAGCCAGGAAAAATCGAGATTGCCGGAACGGCTGAGATAACCCGAGAGTCGCGACAGCCGCGCTTCGTCCCGGATTGTCACGAAAGCGCCGTCGCTTGCTATCATCCCATCCGCGCACAATTCGGTCCACATGCGGCTTGCATGCACCGCGGTCATGCCGGTCATTTCCGCCATTTGCTCGCGGGTCAGGTGCAGCTCGAAGGTGTCGCCAGGCGATGGCTCCGGCCAACGCAGTCGGTGAAGGATGTCGAGCAGGATGAAGGCAATGCGCGCCTTGGCGGAAGAATTGGCGACCGAGGCCAGCCGGTCCGCATACATGACGCGCTCCAGCTGCGCGAACAGGAACATGGCGGCGGCTAACCTGGGATAGAAGATGAACAGTTCGCCAAGCTCGATCTTGGTGAACGAGGAGACCCGACAATCGGACAGGGCAACCAGATTTTCGGTTTCCCGCTGAAGCGCCACGCTTGGCATCGCCATCATGTCGCCCGGGAGATGAAGCCGGAGGATCTGGCGGCTGCCGTCCTCCGCCAATACGTTGGTCATTGCCCACCCGCTTTGCAGGATGAACGCATGTTCAGCAGGGCCATTCTGCCGCCGGATGACCTCGTTTCGCGCCAACGAACGGCTTTGGGCCTCAAGCGCCCGCAACCTGGCGATCTCAGCCGGCGTCAGGGGGAAGTGCCTGGCGAACCGGCGCGCGATCAGGCTTTGCTCCACATCCCCTCCGTCTGGACCAATCATCTCAGCATGGAAGCGGCCAATCAAGCCGGCGGCAGTCGCGCCTGATTTCGATCAATGATTTGGATTATTTGACGTGCCGTGCGCGGGTGATAACGGCTCCGAAAGTAAGCGGATTTCTTGACGGTGCGGCGGCAAACCGCCGGCCGGTTTTGCGTCCGCGATTTCGATCGGAGCGCCAGGGGCTATGACCATGCGCCGTTCAACGGCGTGGGGGGATGAAATGGAGGAAGACCATGTCATCCGAACTGGAGCCTTTTGATCTCGATAATCCGCTTCACGACACGCTGGTAACGCGCCGCAGTCTCGTTCAGGTCGCCGGCGTCAGCCTCGTCGCTACCGCCCTTTATGGCACCACCGGCTGCGCCATGGCGCCGGGAATGACCTTCCCGCCGGCGCCGGTCGGGCCGGCGCGGGCGCAAAGCGTCTCCGGCACGGTCGTCGGCGCGCACAATGGAGGCACCAAGCCGGTCTTCGTCGCCCGGGCGGGGAGCCAGGACCCGGTCGAGCATAGTGTCGCCGATACCCTGTTCTGGGGCGATATCATGATGGAGCACGCGATGTTCTTCGCGATGCTGATGCCCGGCGATGAACTGGCGTCGCAGCGCGGGCAGGCCGAGCAGTTCCAGCGAAGTTTCGAGGGTCATCTTGGGCGGCTGCGCAACGTCAGTCTCGACCGCTCCGATTTTGTCCAGATGAACCGGACGACGATCGAGCTCGTGCGCCCGTTCGCGCAGTTCAAGCGCGACATGCAGCAGGCGCAGGAAAGCGGGCAGCTCAAGAGCCTCGTGTGGCCGCTTTTCTTCGAGCATACGCGGCACGAGGCGGAGAGGTTCATGGCTCGCCTGGGCCGTCTCAGCGGCGGCGACGCGTCGTTCGATCGCGCGGAGGTGGTACCGTTCTGGGCGCAGATCATGGACGAGCATTCGCAGTTCATCGCCCATCTGCTCGATCCTCAGGAGGACCTGCTGATCGAGGCGGCCGAAGCGACGAGCGACACGTTCCGCGGCATCCGCACGCGCGGCGGCTCGACCGCCAGCGTGATGGCTGCGGCACAGGCGATCATCGACTTCAAGACAGCCGCCGGACAGGGCATCCAGACCGGTCAGATCAAGAGCATCATCCACCCGGCGCTGGCCGACCACGTCCGGCGCGAGGCGGTGCGGTTCAAGGACGAGCTGACCAGGGCGAGCTGACGCGCGCCGTCCCGGGACGGGCCTGTTCCGCAAGGAACGGGCTCGTTCTGTCGGCCCACGGCGGGCTAAGGGCGCGGCATGAGGATCGAGGGCGGCTGTCATTGCGGCGCGGTGCGGTTCGAGGCCGAGGTATCGGACGCGGTCGAGTTGCTCGATTGCAATTGCTCGATCTGCGCCAGGTCCGGTTTCCTGCACCTGATCGTGCCGCACGGCGATTTCCGGCTGCTCGCGGGCGAGGAGGCCCTGCAAAGCTACCGCTTCGGCACGGGCGCCGCCGATCACCTGTTCTGCCGCCATTGCGGGGTGAAAAGCTTCTATCAGCCGCGCTCGCATCCCGAGGCCTGGAGCCTCAATTTCCACGCGCTCGACCGCCCCGATCTGCTCAGCGTGACGGTGCGCAAGTTCGACGGACGCAATTGGGAGTCGGCGAGCGAAAAGCTGCACGGCGGCGCTTGAGTCGCTCCAAATCTCCCCTAAGAACACGGCGGTAGCCAAGAGGGGGAGGATTCGATGGCATCGGTTGCGGCGCCGCAGGCGGCGGAACAGGAACTCGATCCGGCGCGCACGCGCCTGGTGATCACCGCCTCTTCGGCCGGCACCATCTTTGAATGGTACGATTTCTTCATCTACGGCACGCTCGCTGCCTCGGGCATCATCGGCCGCGCCTTCTTCCCCTCGGGCAACGAGACTTTGCAGACCCTGCTTGCCTGGGCCGGCTTCGCGGTCGGCTTCGGCTTCCGGCCGCTGGGCGCGATCCTGTTCGGCTACATGGGCGACCGGCTGGGCCGCAAATATACCTTCCTCGTCACCATCACCCTGATGGGCATCGCCACTGCGGGCGTAGGGCTGGTGCCTTCTGCCGCCACGATCGGCATCGCCGCGCCGCTGCTGATCATATTGCTGCGCATCCTGCAGGGGCTGGCGCTGGGCGGCGAATATGGCGGCGCAGCGATCTACGTCGCCGAGCACGCGCCGCGCGGGAAAGCGGGCTTCTACACCGGCTTCATCCAGGGCTCGGTGGTCGGCGGCTTCGTGCTCAGCCTGGCGATCGTGCTCGTCACCAAATGGTCGATGGGCGACGAGGCCTGGCAGGCCTGGGGCTGGCGCATCCCCTTCCTGATCTCGGTGATCCTGCTCGCCATCTCGCTGTGGATGCGCCTCAAACTGTCGGAAAGCCCGGTGTTCAAGGCTCTCAAGGAATGCGGCGATTGTGCGGTCAATCCGTTCAAGGAGAGCTTTACCTATCCCGGCAATCTGAAGCGGCTGTTCGTCGCCTTGTTCGGCATCGCCGCCGGCCTCACCGTCATCTGGTACACGGCGATGTTCACCACCCTCGCCTTCCTGCAGGGGCCGATGCGGGTCGATTCCACCACCGCCCAGCTGGTGGTCGGCGCCGCTGCCCTGACCAGCCTCGGCTGGTACGTTTTGTTCGGCTGGCTCTCCGACCGGGTCGGGCGCAAGAAGCCGATCGTCATCGGCTATGCGCTGACCTTGCTGCTCCTGTTCCCGGTCTTCTGGCTGATGGGATCGGCCGCCAATCCGCGGCTCGCCGAGGCGAGCCTGAGGGCGCCGGTGACGATCGAGCGCTCGGCCTGCGATTTCGATCCGTTCGCCGCCAACCAGGGCACCCTGTGCGGCCAGCTGATCGGCGAACTGGGCCGGCTCGGCGTGGAGTATCAGTTCGCGGCGCAGGCGCCGGCGGGCGCGGCCGCCGGACCCGTTGCCATACGCGTGGGGCAGGTCACCCAGCCGGTTGCCGACAAGGCCGAGGTCCAGTCGTTGCTCGAGTCGGCTGGTTACAATTTCGAACCGACCGTGCCGGCGCCGGCGAATCTCGCGCTCATCTTTCTGGCTCTGGTGGTGATCACCTGCCTGTCGGGCGCCACCTACGGTCCGGTCGCGGCGCTGCTTTCAGAGATGTTCCCGGCGCGCATCCGCTACAGCTCGATGTCGATCCCCTACCATATCGGCACCGGCTATTTCGGCGGCTTCCTGCCGTTCATCGCCAGCTTCATCGTCGCCAAGACCGGCGATCCCTATGCCGGCCTGTGGTACACCTGGGGGGTGGTGGCGATGGCGCTGATCGTCACCTGGCTGTGGCTGCCCGAGCGGCCTGAAGCCGAGCCGGCTTCGGTCCGCGATGCGCCCGCAGTGACTTGACCCCTGGCGGGCGCTAGGCGCTCGCCGGATGTCACCCCTGCGGCTGATCCTCGACGGCGACGCGCTGGCCGCCAACTGGCGCTGGCTGGCCGCGCGCGGCGGCGCCGCCGCAGAATGCGGCGCCGCGGTCAAGGCCGACGGTTACGGGCTCGGCGCCCGCGAAGTCGTCGAGCGGCTCGCCAGCGCCGGCTGCCGCCACTTCTTCGTTGCCACCTGGGCCGAGGCGGACGCGCTCGGGCCGCTGCCCCAGGGCGCCGAGCTGTCGGTGCTGCACGGCATTGGCCCGGGCGAAATGGAAAGTGCGCTCGCCTCGCCGGCGCGGCCGGTGCTCAACAGCGCCGAGCAGGTGATGCGCTGGCGCGAGACCGGCCGGCCCTGCGACCTGATGGTCGATACCGGCATCAACCGGCTCGGCCTTAGTGTCCTCCAGGTCGAATCCAGCCTTCGCAATGGCTTGAACATCGAAACGCTGATGAGCCACCTCGCCTGCGGCGACGAGGATCGCCCGGAGAACGAACATCAGCGCCAGCTCTTTGCGGAGATCGCCGGCCGCGTGCCGGCGAAGCGCGCCAGCCTCGCCAACAGTGCCGGCATCTGCCTCGGAGCTGACTATGCGTTCGACCTCACCCGGCCGGGTGTGGCACTCTATGGTGGCGTGCCGCGGCGCGAGGCCGAGGGACAGATCCGCCAGGTCGCCCGTATCGAGGCGCGGATCGTCCAGCGCCGCCGCGTCGCTGCCGGCCAGAGCGTCGGCTACAACGCCACCTGGACGGCCGAGCGCGATGGCGAGCTGGCGATTGTCAATATCGGCTATGGCGACGGCTATCTGCGCGCTTTCTCCGGCACCGGCCGCGCCCTGTTCGAGGACAAAACGCTGCCAGTGGTCGGGCGGGTGTCGATGGACCTGACCGCGGTCCGGGTCGACGAGGCGCCGCAGCTCGCGGAAGGCGACTGGCTCGAGTTCGATTACGACCTGCCGCGCGCCGCGGCGCAGTCGGGCCTGACCCAATACGAACTGCTGACCAATCTCGGAGGGCGCTTCGACCGCATCTGGCGCTAGGATTCTTGTAACACTTGACAATGAACCTGTAAAATGCTACCGGCGCGCGGTTCCTTGAAATTGTGAATAGGTGCATCGGCGCGCACCCTTGCGCTCGCGCAGCGCGGCACGTTCGGTGGGGTCCGGGAGGTCGATTGGCTTCGTTCGAAAAATCCTACCGAAGGTGACGAAAGTGACAGTTGCATCGCGCGCGCGAGTCGGGTCTCGATTTGCAACCCTGGCGGGCCCGCCGCATTTACTTCGATGTGGCCCGGATCGCCCATCTCTCCGACGTGCATTTCGGCGCGCACGATCCCGCGATCGTCGCCGGCGCCGAGCGCTGGCTGGTGGCCAACCGCCCCGAGCTGGTGGCGATCAGCGGCGATTTCACCCAGCGCGCCCGCGTCGAGCAATATCGCCTCGCCGGCGCCTTTCTCGACCGGCTCGAAGCGGACGGGCTGAAGACGCTCGGCGTTCCCGGCAATCACGACGTGCCGCTCTACGACGTCATAAGCCGCTTCGTGCGGCCGCTCGACCGCTACCGCCGCTTCATCGATGACGCGCTCTGCCCCTGGTTCGAAAACGAGCGGCTGGCGGTGCTCGGCATCAACACGGCCCGCTCGCTGACCTTCAAGGACGGCCGCATCGACCGGCAGCAGATGGCGCTGATCCGCGAGCGGTTCCGTGACGTGCCCGAGCGCCGCACCAGGATCCTGGTTACCCATCACCCGTTGTTCTCGATGCCGATCGTCGAGCAGGGATTGAGCAAAGTGGTCGGTCGACACGAGGAGGCGATCCAGGCGGTGTGCGAGGCGGGCGTGCACATCCTGCTCGCCGGCCATTTCCACCGCAGCTTCACCGGTTCGGCGCGGCGAATGGTCAAGACGGCCGGCCCCGCGCTCGTGATCCAGGCCGGCACCGCCACCTCGACCCGGATCCGCGCCGGCGAGGCGCAGAGCTTCAACCTCGTCCACGCCCGCCGCAACGACGAGGTCGACGTCCAGCTGATCGAATGGGACGGCGCCGAGTTCGTCGGCCGCAGCCATGCGCGCTTCACCTTCGACGGCGAGCACTGGCACGACCGGCCTATCCTCCCTGCGAGCGAGTCGAAGACGAGCGAAGCTCAACCGAGTGGGGAGGGGGACCGCCCGGCGTAGCCGGGGGGTGGAGGGGCTAGTTTTTCTTCAGCCACGCATCCAACGGCCGCCACAATTTCTCGCGCGCCTGACGGCCGACCACCATGCCGACATGGCCCTGCGCCAGCTCGAGCCGCTCACCGGCGCGGACCGCGCTCGCCGCCGGCACGATGCGGTCGCTGGTCGAGACGATCGAAAGCATCGGAATGTCCAGCTTCCCGGGGTCGATGATCGTGCCGCCGACCCGCCATTGGCCGCGGCCCGGCCGGTCGGCCGCGAAGAAGTCCTCGAACAGCTCGCGCGCCGCGGCGAAGGCCAAAGGCGGACCGTCATTGGCCCAGTCCTCGAGCGTGACGAACGTGCGCGCCTCCTTCTCGTCCATGTCGGCGAAGGCGACGAACTTGGCAATGGTGCGCTGCGGATCGAGGCTCCAGAAAGCGGTCTGCAGCACCTCCATCGGCAGCACCCCTAACTGCGAAGCGCTGTATTGCGATGCGCTCCACAAACCGGCGAGGCGTTCGCGCGCCTCGGGCTCAAAGCCCTCGAAATGCCAGGGCGTGGCGATCATCGCCAGGCTGCGCACGGGGCGCAATTGCGCCGCCGCCGCCGCCATCGTGCCGCCGAGGCAATAGCCGGCGAGATGCGCCCGCTCGCCCAATGCGTCGAGCAGCGGCAGCAGGATGCGCTCGACATGGCCGCCGACCGACAGCTTGTGCCGCGCCTCGTCGGGCCAGCCCCAGTCGAGCAGCAGCACGCGGTGGCCGCTTCTCGCCAGCCAGCGCAGCAGCGACTTGTCGCGCCTGAGATCGAGGATGCTGGGCGGGTTGATCAACGACGGCACGAACAATAGGGGCGCGCCCGTTCCGCCATAATCGCGCAAAGTCGCGCCGTCGGCCTGCGCGATCGCCGGCATCGGCCTGCGCGGCCGAGGCCGCTTGGCTTCCTGGTAGCGGCGCAAGCCTTCCAGCGCGCGCGCCATCTGCCGCGGGTGTGCTGCGCTCTCGGCGTGCAGCATGGCAAGGAACAAAGGCAGCGGCCGCGGCCGATGCCTGTCCCGGCGAAAGCCGGGATCTGGAGCCGCGCCGGCGCCCTTTTGTTGCGCTGCGGAATTTGTAGCTGCTAGGCTGCTTTTTCCTGGGCTGGAGGAAGACGGCATGGCGGAATCCCGGACCGACGAGGTGATCATCAAGAAATATGCGAACCGGCGCCTCTACGATACCGAAAGTCATTCCTACATCACGCTCGAGCGCCTGACCGAGATGGTCCGGGAGAAGAAGGCGTTCAAGGTGGTCGACGCCAACAGCGGCGAGGACCTTACCCGCAGCGTCCTGACCCAGATCATCATGGAGGAGGAATCGCGCGGCGCGGCGATGCTGCCGGTCAATTTCCTGCGGCAGCTGATCTCGATGTACGGCCATTCGATGCAGGCGGTGGTGCCCGATTATCTCGAAGCCTCGCTCGACCAGCTGCAGAAGAACCGGAACCGGTTCCGCGACGCGGTCGCCGGCGCGATCGCCAGCAACCCGTTCGCCGAGCTGGCAAGGGCCAACATGGAGATGTTCGCCGCCGCCGTCGGCAGCCGCAAGGCGGACGCTAGGGATCGGCAAAAAACCGAGATCGAGGCGCTGCGTGCCGAGCTCGCCGCGCTGCAACAGAAGCTAGACAAGCTGGCGGGCTGATCCTTCCTCAAGCGGAGGATCGGCATCGCGTGCGCTGGCCCGTGCGGACTCTTCCGGCCTCGCACCCGGGGCTAGCGGCCGCCATCGCCGATCAGCACGAAGGGCGCCCAGAAGAAAGGATGGGCGTTGGAGGCATTGGTATCGTCCTGGGATCGATCCATTCGCAGCTCGCGCATCGCCTGTTGCAACGCCTCTGCGCGCGTCAGGGCCCGCGCCCCGTCCGCGCCTCGCTCCAGCGCGAGCGTCCGGACCGTGAGCCGCGCCGCCACGTCGTCGGCGACCGGCCAGTGGGAAGCGAGTAGGTTGCGCGCGCCTGCATAGAAGAAGGCGCGGGCCAGCTGCGAAACGCCCGCCGTCGCGCTGTCACCGGTGGCGCTGTTGCAGGCGGACAGGATGACCCAGTCTGCGTCGAGCCGCAGCGTCGTCACCTCCGATGCTGCCAGGAAACCGTCATCTTCGGCAGAGGCTTGCGCCGGCGGCGTCAGCACCAGGCCGGGCTCGGCGAGCCGGAACTCAATCGGGTCGTTTGGGACCAGTCCATGCGTGGCGAAGGCAATGACGCCGGTTTGCGTCAGGTCGGTCGTCCTGGCCGCCCGCTCGGTCGCCCGCTCGGCGAGGAACAGGCGACTGTTGCTGCGGCCGAACAGGCGCTCCATCGCCGCCAGCTCCACCGCCGTTCCCGGCAGCCGCGCCAGCCGGCGAAGGGCCGCGACATCGGCCAGCCCGTTTTCGGTGCGCGCGCCTTGCAGAACCTGCTCGGCGCTCGGCAAGGCATTGGCAGTGCGGATTCCTCGCTGCGTTCCCGCACCCGAGAGCAAGGGGTCGCCGAAACCGGCGAACGAATCGGCCGGTGCGGTTCGTCCGGCGGCGGCGCGAAGCAGGGCCAGCGATTGCACCGTCGGCAGGTGCGACAGCGCATAGCGATCGGCCAGCCACGCTGTCGCCCGCAAGGCTTCGGGATCGTCGTCGGCCCCCTGCGGCGCTTCGATGACCAGCAGCGAGAAGGGCATCCCGGCCAGCGACCCTCCGGCGACGACATAGAGACGCCGTGCGCCGGCGAGACGCGCCGCGACCGGCTCGATCAGCTGCGTGTAGAGTTCGTATGCGGCGCCCCGGTCGAACGACACGGGCCTTTGCGCGTTGATCTGTTGCTGCGCCCGTGCGCCGGCTTCGACCCGCAGCCTTTGCACTCTCGCCCCGATCTCGCTCGTCGCCCAGGGTGAACGATGCCAGCCGATCTGGCTGCGCCGCACGATTACGACGTGGGTGCCGAAGCGGGAGGGAATTGTAAGCAGGAGAGCCTCGTCGTCACGCAGCAAGGCCTGGGTAGCGAAGACGCTGAGCGGGTCCGGACGAATGAGCGAGAAATAGTCCGGGAACTGGCGGCGAAGCTGCTGGTCGATCGCCTCGATCTCGCGGTCGATCCGGTCGCGCCGGGCGGCGAGCGCGGCGCCGCCTTCGCCGGTCGCGGACGCGCTGTCTTCCGCTCGGCTCGAGATCTGGCTCACCAGCGCTACCCATTCGCGCGAAAGCGACTCGCGCCGCCGCACCAGCTCGTCGAGTCCGGCGGCCTGCGCCTGGCGCCGTACCGCCATCCGGGTGATGGCTTCGCTGCCGTCGCCGGCGGTGGCGTCCTGAAGAATGGTGAAAGCCTCCGCGATCCGCGAATCCCGGCTCCTCGCGTCGGTATTGCCCCACATCGCGTCGGCGGCGAGCGCGTACTGGCTGGCCGACGAACGGGCTTCGCGTTGCTGCTGCGCTTCGGCGAAGCGCGCCGCCTGGCCGGTGCCGCGGCGGGCGCGCAGGCCGGCGACGAGCAGCCGGGCCGCCGGCAGACCGTCGAATCCCGCCCCCGTTTCCAGTCCCGAAACCAGCAGGTTGAAGGCGCGGATCAGCGTATCGGGATGGTCGTCGCCGAGCACGCGCGCGCTGCTCTCCAGCGCGCGGCGATGGAGCGGCAAGGCAAATGCGTGCCGGTTCTGCTCGCGGTAAAGGACCGCCAGGTTGTTGACCGCGAACAGGGTGCGCGGATGCTCGCGGCCGAGCGTGCGCTCGCTGGCTTCCAGCGCCCGCCGATAGAGCGATTCGGCTTCGGTCCGCTGCCCAAGCGCATGGTGCAGGCTGGCGAGATTGATCACCGAGGCCAGCGTCTCGGGATGGTCGCGGCCCAGCCGTCGTTCCCGCTGCGCCAGCGCTCTAACGTAAAGCGGCCGCGATTCCGCCAGCCGGCCCTGGTCCTGGTGGAGCGCCGCGAGGTTGCTGAGCGCCCGCAGCGTGTCGGGATGGTCGGTGCCGAGCACGCGTTCGCTCGCTTGCAGCGCGCGCCGCTGAAATGTCTCGGCCTCGGCCAGCCGGCCCTGGTCGCGATAGAGCACGGCCAGGTTGTTGACCGAGTTGATGCTCGCCGCGTTGTCGCGGCCAAGCTGCCGCTCCCGGACTTCGAGCACCCTGAGATAGAGCGCCTCGGCTTCGGCAAATCGGCCCTGGTCGTGGTAAAGCGAGGCAAGGTTGTTGGCGGTCGTCAGCGTCGCCGGATCGTCGCGTCCGACCACCCGCTCGCTGGCCAGGAGGGCTTGGACGAGCAAAGGTTCGGCCTCGGCCGCCCGGCCCTGCTCCTGGTAGAGGGAGGCGAGATTGTTGAGCGAGACCAGCGTATGGCGATGCTCGGTCCCAAGCGTTCGCAGCCGCGCCTCCAGGGCGCGAAGATGCAGGGGCTCGGCATCGGCGAAACGGGCCTGGCGCGTGTAGATTTGCGCCAAATTGTTGACGAGAGTGAGGGTCGTCTCATGCTCGGCGCCAAGCATTCGCTCGCCCATTTCGAGCGCACGGCGAGCCGGCAAGATCGCGTCGGCATACCGTCCTTCCTCGCCAAGCCGGGTCGCTTCGCCGGCGAGCCTCACGATTTCCTGGACCTGGCCGAGGTCCGGCATGACCGGAGTATCGCCCGGTTTCTGGGCCGCCAGTGCCGCGGATGTGAAACCTGCCCATCCCGCGAGGATCAGCAGGAAGGATGCAAGGGGCCTGGTTGTCATGAGCCTAAAGGCTGGTCGGGGCGAAAGCCTCAGCCCGGCTTCACGAACCGCAGCGTCATGCGGTCGCTCTCGCCGATCGCGAGATAGCGCTCACGGTCCTGCTCGCGCAGGCGCAGCACCGGCGGCAGCGTCCACACGCCGTTCGGCCAGTCGGCCGTGTCGAGCGGGTTGGCGTTGATCTCGCTCGCCTGCTGCAGCCGGAAGCCGGCCGCCTGCGCCAGCCGCATCACGGTCGAGACCTTGACGTAGCCGCTGGTTCGCTCGCGTTCGGCGTCGGCGCTTTCGGGCAGCCGATGGTCGACGACGCCGAGCACGCCGCCCGGGCGCAGCATCGCGTACATCTGGCGGAACGCGTCCTCGCCGTAGGCGACGCGGTCGCGCTGGTAGCCCATGATCCAGTTGTGGACGTTGCGGAAGGTGACGACGACGTCGGCGCTGCCGTCCGGCACGCGCGTGTCGGTCGCGGCGAAGGATGGGAAGGTGGCGAGGCGGACGCCGCCGTAGAGCGAGGGGTTGGCATCGATCAGGCGCTGGACGCTGGCGCGCTGATTGTCGTTCATCGTCACCGCATGCAGCGTGCCGCCGCCGCGCTGCAGATAGGGTGCCAGGATCTCGGTGTACCAGCCGCCGCCCGGCCAGATTTCGACGACATCGTCGTCGGGCCTCACCCCGAAGAAAGCGAGCGTCTCGTAGGGGTGACGATAGCGGTCGCGCGCGACATTGGCCGGGGTGCGAGTCGGCGCGGCGATCGCCGCCTTCAAGGCGCCGTGGTGGGCGGTGTCCAGCCGCCGGTCATTGCCCATCGTGCAGGCGGCGATGAGGACAGCTGTGAGCAGGAATGGGGTCAGCGACGCGACAGC
>JBQTJR010000121.1:0-3646 GCA_052386895.1 Sphingosinicella sp. | reverse complement strand
AGGTCAGCTGATGCCCGATCGCCTCGTGGATCAGCACCGCCGCGACCGCGCTGTCGACCCCGCCCGACAGGCCGCAAATCACCCGTCCGTCGCCGACCTGGGCCCGGATGTCGGCGATCTTGGTCTGTCGATACTCTGCCATCGTCCAGTCACCGGGCAGGCCGCAGACATGACGGACGAAGTTGGCGAGCAATTTGCCGCCGTCCGGCGTGTGCACGACCTCCGGGTGGAACATCAGGCTGAAGAAGCGGCGCTCCTCGTCCGTCGCGACGGCATAAGGCGCGCCTGCGGAACTGGCGACGACGCCGAAGCCCGCCGGCAGCGCCTCCACCCGGTCGCCATGGCTCATCCAGACCTGATGAGTCTCGCCCTTGTGCCATAGCCCGTCGAACCGGACGGATTCGCCCGTGATCTCGATATAGGCGCGGCCGAATTCCTTATTGTCCGACGAAGCGACCCGCCCGCCGAGCTGCTCGGCCATCGCCTGCTGGCCGTAGCAGATGGCGAGGATCGGCAGGCCGGCGTCGAAGAAATGCTGCGGCGCGCGCGGGGAATCGTCCCACATCACCGAGGAGGGGCCGCCAGAGAGGATGATGCCCTTGGGCCGCATCCGCGCGAACGCCTCGTCCGCGCGGTTGAACGGGGCGATCTCGCTATAGACGCCGGCCTCGCGCACCCGCCGGGCGATGAGCTGGGTCACCTGGCTGCCGAAATCGACGATGAGGATGGTGTCCGGCGGCGTCGTCATGGCGGGGCGATTAGGCAGGAGGCGCGACGGCTGTCCAGCGCGTCCGCATCAGGACAGGCGGCCGGCGGCGATCTTGTAGGCTTGGTTGCGGTCGCGCCGGCCGACGGCAACAACGATCACCACCAGCCGGTCATCGACAACGCGATAGATCAGGCGATAGCCGGCGGCGCGCAGCTTGATCTTGTAGCAGCCTGGAAGGTCACGAAGCCTGGCGGATGCGATGTGCGGATCGTTCAGCCGCTCGACAAGTTTCATTGCGAACTGCTCGCGGATGCTGCTGCCGAGCCTTTTCCATTCCTTCAGGGCCTTGGACTTGAAGACGAGCCTATAGGTCGTCAATCGAGACCTCGATCTCGGGCTCGTCCCAACGCTCGCGCGCGATCTCGGCCAGCTCGATATCCTCGAGCCGATCCATCAGCGCCTCCCAGGCCTTGGCGGGGACGAGATAGGCCGAGGGGGTGTTGCGATTGAGGATCGCCAGCGGAAAACCCTCGGCGGCTGCGATCGCCGCGCTGGGATTCTTCTTAAGCTCGCTGATACTGATGCCGGCGCCGGCCAGGATGGGAAAAGTCATGACCTCTTATTAGGTCTTTTAATCGGTCCTGTCAATGGTCAGGAGATGGCATGCGGAATTTCACCCGCGCGTCCTGAACTCGAACGCGGCCGGGCGGAAACCGCTCAGATCGTATTCGGAAAAATCGGCGGTCTCGACGAAGCGCTCCGCCTCGGCGTCACTTCTGAAACGCGGGATTTTCTTTTTCATAGCGATCGACCGCGTCATTCAGATCGTCGCCGATTGCGGAGGCCTGCCCTTGAAAGGCGTCACCTTGATCGTCGATTCCCGCTTGCGGGCGCGAGCAATGTCGTAGCTGTTCTGCATCCGCATCAGCGTGTCCATCGAGACCCCGAACGCCTTTTCGATCCTCAGCGCCATTTCAGGCGACAGGTTCGCACGCTCGTTGAGCAAGGTCGAAAGCGTTGCCCGCGTCACGCCCAGCACTTCGGCCGCGCTGGTCACGGTCAGGCCGAGCGGCTCGATGATCTCGTATTTGACGAAGCTGCCCGGATGAGCGGGGTTCTTCATGCGTAGTCCGGTGAGAGCATTCATGAGCGTCTCCTAATGGTAATCTTCAAAGTCGAGATCGATCAGCGCGTTCTCGTCCTCGTCGATCCGAAACGTCATCCGCCAGTTTTTCGTTACGAACAGGCTCCAGGCGCCCTTACGGTCGCCGGTCAGCCGATGCGCCTTCCAGCCCGGCACTGTCCGTAGCTCGCCTTCCTTCTCCATATCCTGGAGAAAGGAAACCATCCGCCGGACCTTGGCCACGACCGCGGGCTGCAGCCCGCTTGGATCATCATCCTCGATGAAACGCCGCAACCCCTTGTGGATCACGTTCCCGATTCTCACGATTCGGGCTACTCGATCGGGCGTTCGGTGTCAAGTTACACGATACGCTGATTTGACGCCCGGTCTGGTAAGCTCGACAGGAACAAGTCGGCGATCAGGAACCCTCAGCCGGGATTCCAGCCCGTCAGCAGCAGCATGACGGCGAACCCCGCCAGGTAGGCGACCGGCACGAACCAGCCCTGCATCAGCCAGGCCTTGATCGAGCGGCCTTCCGGATGGTCGTTGGTCAGCGCCACCCCGGCCGAAGAGCCGAACCAGGTCATCGAGCCGCCGAAGCCGACCGCGAAAGCGAGCAAGGCCCAATCGTATCCGCCCTGCTCCAGCGCGAGGACCGTCAGCGGAATGTTGTCGAACACCGAGGATAGCAGACCAAGGCCGAATGCCGACTGCCACGAGGGCGCCGGCAGGGCATTTACCGGCATCAGCGAGGCCGAGAGAACCAAGGCGACGAGGAAGACCGCGCCCCTGAGCGCCGGCCGCACGCCGGCCCAATCGGGCCTGGCAAGCGGGCTGGCCAGCAGGATCGCCGCCCACAGCGCCAATCCGAGCCACGGCGCCGTTTCCTCTCCCTCGCTCAGCAGATTGGCGAGGATGTTGGCGGCCACCGCGACGGCGAGGATCGCAGCGACGATCCAGATGCGCCGCCAGTGCAGCGGCCGATCCGCGCCGCCAGCGGCGACGACCGGCTGAAAGCGATGCTGGCCAATGGCGGCCAAGGGCGCAAACACCGCAAAGGCGACGGCCGCGGCCAGATAGGCCGGCAGCACGGCGATCGGCGAGACGCCGTTCAGCCACATGATGGTGGTGGTGGTGTCGCCGATGACGCTGCCCGCGCCGCCGGCGTTGGCCGATGCGACGATGGCGGTGAGAAAGCCGATGCCGACCCGGCCCCGGTAAACATGGCGGGCCAGGACGCCGCCAAGGACGGCGGCGGCAATGTTGTCCAGCAGGCCCGACAGGACAAAGACGATCGCGAGCAAGGCGAGACCGCCCGTCCAGTCGCCGGGCAGCAGACGGGGAAGATGATCGGGCACGTTGCTGCGCTCGAAATGACTCGACAGCAATTCGAAGCCGACCAGCAGCAGCAGCAGGTTGGCGACCGTGACCCATTCGTGCCCGAGGTGGCGAAGCAGGGCGCCGGTGCCGGTGCCGGTCGGGAACGCACCGAACAGGACCTGGTAGGCGAGGATGACGATGAGTCCGGCAACGCCGATCGCCAGCGCCTTTCCGTGGAACAGAGCGACGCCGAGCAGCATCAGGCCGAACAGGACGAACTCGAACGGGATGGCCACCAGCGCCTGCTAGCTCAGCGGCCCCGGCACAGTCGAGCTTGCCGTCGGCACCGGACGGCGCCCAAGTCTTCCAGCCAGCCCGGGGACCCAGAACAGGAACAGGCGCGCGAGGTGGCTAGCTTTCATCGGGTCGCCATGTCCACCGGACATGGCTGCGGATTGCCGGGGGCAGTCCGCACCCGCTGAAAGCGTCGTCAC
>JBQTJR010000120.1:0-3587 GCA_052386895.1 Sphingosinicella sp. | reverse complement strand
GCTTGTCGCCGGCAAACTCGCCGGCGAGATAATCGGGCTTGAGCACCGGCGGCGCGGCCGCGGCGGCCGCGGCGGCCGCAGCCGAGCCGCGGGCGGAGCCGAGCCGCTTCAGATCGAACGTCTCCGCGAAGCGGACGCCGGTGCGACCGCCCGCCGACCAGCGCACGTCGGCGGCGAGGCGGACGTCGCCGGAAAGGTCGAGCTCGACCTTGGCGCCCTTCTTCAGCTCCTGGCCGCATTCGAACATCGCGCCCTCGGCGGAGATGTTGCGCAGCCGCACCGGCAGTGTGCCGCCACGCCAGGTGAGCGCGCCGCGCCGGATCAGGCTGTGGCGCGGCGGCCGCGGCCGGACATTCTCGTGGGCCACCGGCTTGCTGCTCTCGGCGAGCTCGAGCGCTTCCTCCGGGACCATCGGCCGGCCGAACAGGAAGCCCTGGATTTCGCCGCAGCCCAGCCTGGTCGCGAGGTCGAGATCGTCGCGGGTCTCGGCGCCCTCGACGGTGACGGTCATGCCGAGGCCGCCGGCGAGGCCGACCAGAGCGGCGAGCAGCGCCTTCGCGCGGTTGCCGTCGCCAAGGCCGGCGCGCAGCAGCTCGGGGTGGATCTTGAGGCCGTCGAGCGGGGCCGACCTGAGGCTGTTGACGCTGGCCGAACCGAGCCCGAAATCGTCGAGCGCGAGGCGCACGCCAAGGCCCTTGAGGCCGGCGAGGACGGCGCGGATATCGGCATTGTCGGCGAGCAAGGCCGCCTCGACGAGGTCGAACTCGACCCGCGCGGGCGCGAGGCCGGACGCAGCGAGCGCGCCGGCAACGGTGGCGACGATGCCCGGCTGCTCGACCTCGTCCAATGAGAGATTGACGGTGAGGCGCAGGTGCGGCGGCCATTTCGCCGCCTCGGCGAAGGCATTGTGGATCACCCATTCGCCGATGCCGGCGATCAGCTTGCCCGCCTCGGCGATGGGCAGGAACTCGGCCGGCTCCAAGAGGCCGCGGGTCGGGTGCTGCCAGCGCAGCAGGGCCTCGAAGCCGACCAGGCCCTCGCCCTCGATCCGCACCACCGGCTGGTAGACCAGCCGCATCTGGCCCTTGACGACCGCCAGGTTGAGATCGCTTTCGAGCATCTGGCGCTCGGTCTCCTCGGCGTGCATGTGCGAGGCGAAGAAACGGTAGGTGCCGCGGCCGGCTTTCTTGGCGGCGTAGAGCGCGAGATCCGATTCCTTGACCATCGCGTCAGCGAAGGTCTTGCCGGGCCGCGAGATGGCGATGCCGGCGGAGGCGCCGATCGAGATGTTGTGACCGCGCACGACGTAGGGCGCCGAGACCTTCTGGATCAGCCGCCCGGCCAATTCGGCGAGCGCGCCTTCCTCGTCGATGCCGGGGAGCAGCACCTCGAACTCGTCGCCGCCGAGCCGGCCGGCCTGGCCGTGGCTGCCGATCACCGCCGACAGCCGCTGCGCCACTTCCTTGAGCAACAGATCGCCGACCGGGTGGCCGAGCGTGTCGTTGACCTGCTTGAACCGGTCGAGGTCCATCAGGAACAGGGCGAAGCCCTCCTTGCGGTCGGCGGAATTGGCGATCGCCTCGTCGAGCATGGCGCGCATGCGGGCGCGGTTGGGCAGGCCGGTGAGGCTGTCGCGGCCGGCCAGCTGGATCGACTTGGCCTGCTCGCGCTGCGGCGGCGACAGGCCGACGCCGACGCCGCGGAAGCCCAAAAAGCGGCCGACCTCGTCGAAGCGCGGGCGGCCGGCCAGCACCCAGCAGGGGTTTTTCGCGCCGTTGGGCGTGACCAGCACGTTGGCGAACGGGAAGCGGCCGGCGAGGTGAAAGCCCAAAGCCGGGCGGTGGCCGCAATCGTCTTCCTCCTCGACCAGCAGCAATTCGGCGAACGGCCGGCCGATGATGTCCTCGTGCTCGCGCTCGAGCGCCACAGCCAGCGCCGGCGAGACATAGTCGACGATGCCGTCGGCGTCGGTTTCCCAGAACCAGCCGCTGCCGCTCTGCTCGAACTCGATCGCGAACGCGGCGGCGGGATCGCCGAGCGCGTCATCGGGCCTTGCCGCGCCGCGCCCGCGCCACAGGCCGCGCAGGTCGAAGGGCGCCCCTTCGCCCGACCTGGACAACGAGGCGAAACGGCCCTTTCTCATCGTTCTCCTCTTTGGAGCAGCGCCCGGCCGGGCGCGGCCTCAATCCAGCCCGATCGCGCCTTCACCGACATCGAGCCCGATGCGGCCGCCGCGGACCCAGCGGACCACCGCCTCGATCCGATCGTGGCCTTCGATCTCGACGCCGACCCGCTCGCCGATCCACGGCATCAGGGCGCTCTCGATCATCAGCCCGCCCGAGGAGACGTTGACTACCGGCACCAAGCTCTTCTTGCGGCGGAAAGTGATGGTGGCGCGGTCGATAAGGCCGGCGAAGCGGTCCTCGCGGCGCTGGTTGGTGCGGCGCCGTTCCTCGCGCGGGATGGCGATGTTGCACAAGGTGGCCTCGCTGGCGCGGCGGCAGCGTTCCTTGCTGGCGACGGGGCCGGCCGAAACCGGCACCTCGCCGTTCCTGAGAGCGGTTCGAAATTCATGCATGGCTGGCGTCCGGTTCCTCTCGCCGCCGCTATGCACGCCCAACCCTTACCGAAATGCTAGCGCGGCGCGCCAAAATGCGACGGCGAACGGGTTCCGGGTTCCGGGTGTCGGGTTTCGGTTTTTGTCAGTACCCGGGCCAATCCTGAAGCTCGAAACCTGAAACGCGAAACCTGAAACCCGAAACCTGAAACCTGGGCTGCCAAGATTTCCTTAACGGCTGATGCATTATCCGGCGCAGGTGCGCGGCACCAATCGCAAGGAAGTCGACGAGCTCGTCAGGCTGCATCCCAACGAGTGGAGCAGCCTTGAGGTGCGCCTGCTCGACTGCTCGGACAGCGGCTTTCGCGCCGAGTGCGAGGCGCGGGTGCGCCCCGGCGACCTGGTGCGGCTCGACCTGCCGGGGATCGGCGTCTGCCCGGCCCATGTCGGCTGGTGCCGCGAGCGCATCTTCGGTGCCCGCTTCGTCGAGGCGATCGATCTCGAGAAAGCCGAGCTGACCAAGGCGAGCCCGGAAGTGATCCTCGCCCGGCTGCTGGTGCAGCGGGCGCGGGCGCACGTCGCCAATCTGCGCGAGGAAGAGCAGGAGCTGCGGCAGCAGATCCTCGAATCGCTGCCGATGCGGAAAGTCGAGGGCAAGCAGGCCTGACCGGCGGCGGCGGCGGCGGGAAAATCAGCCCGCGGTCAGCAAGCGAGCGCGGCCTGCCGGCAACCGAACGTCGATTAAATGCACTGTTGTCTAATTGATTTCTCCTGGCTGCCGGTTGGCTATGGTTGTCTCCGAGGTCGCGGGAGGGCGTTGGCGCCGATGGTTTTCCGAGCCTCATGATCGCGTCCAGGCGGCAGTGTGAGTGACGTCTCTGTGTCACCGACGGGGTCCCTTAAGGCCCCTGCAGTGCATGCGAGATCGTCAGGCCCAGCGGAACCGGCTTTCCGCCAGCCAGAGCCGATGCAGCAGGATGGCGAGCTTGCGGGCAACGGCGACGCGGGCTCGCTTGTGGCCCTTGGCGGC
>JBQTJR010000119.1:0-40654 GCA_052386895.1 Sphingosinicella sp. | reverse complement strand
GGCGGCAGTGGGCTACGATCCCAATGCCTCGGCAAGCCTGCTCGATTCGCTCGGCGCCTGGACCGATCTCGAGGCACGTTTGCAGGGCCGTGAAGACGACCAGCGCGCCGTCCCGTCCTGGGCGCGGACCCACCCGCTTTCGGCCGACCGCGTGCGCCGCGCCACTCAGAGGGCACAGCAGACCGGCCGGGCCGGGCAGGGGATTCGCAATCGCGATCGCCATCTCGACATCATCGAGGGGATGTATTTCGACGACGACCCCGAGCAGGGCATCGTCGAAGGGCGCGATTTCCTCCATCCCGACCTGCGCCTTGCGTTCACTGCGCCACAAGGCTTCGGCATGCAGAACGGGACGCGGGCCGTGTCGATCGTCGGCAACAGCGGCCAGGCGCAGTTTTCAACGGCCCAGTATCGCGGCGATCTCGGCGATTATATCGCGAGAGTGTTCCAGGCGCTGGGCGGCAACCAGCAGCAGATCCGATTCACTCAGCCGCAGGGAACGACGATAAACGGCCTGCGCGCCGCTCACTCGAGCGCGCGCGCCAACACCCAGCAGGGCGCGGTCGACGTCACCGTCGTCGCCTACGAATTCGACAACGACAGCGCTTTCCATTTCGTGACGGTCACGCGAGCTGGTGCCGGCATCGGGCCGTTCGCGCCGATGATCCAATCACTGCGCCGGCTCACCGCCGAGCAGGTGGCGCAGATCCGGCCACGGGTGATCGACATCGTCACGGTCGGGGCCGGAGACACGGTGCAGAGCCTGGCTCGCCGTATGGCCTATAGCAGCTACCAGCTCGAGCGTTTCCGCGCCTTGAACGGCCTCGCCGCCAATGCCGCGCTGCAGCGCGGGCAGCAGGTGAAGCTGGTGGTCTACGGCCGGCGCTGACCAGGGCAAAAGCGCAACGAAAAGGGCGGCGGGATCGCTCCCGCCGCCCCTTGTCTCAAACCTTGAGCGTATCGCTTACGGGTTCGAGCCCTTCATCGCCGTCGAGACGTTGGTGAAGGTGCTGTTGAGGCTGCTGCCGAGGCCCTGCATGGCCGTGATGGCGGCAACCGCGATCAGAGCGGCGATCAGGCCGTACTCGATGGCAGTGGCACCCTTCTTGTCTTTGAACAGCTTGCGAATGAACTGCATTTCCGGTCTCCTTGGTTCCACGTCTTAGGTCCACATTCCACGCCGGCCCGGGCTCTTATTCTGGGTCAGCGAGCGTCCGTTGTATGAGAGGGAAGTTGCCAAATATTTAATGCGGTCAGGTCGAAACGACCTTGGTCGCAACGTAATTCCACATGCTCGTTGTCTGCTGTCCGAACGCGGAAACGCCAAGGATCATAGCGAGGAAGATCATCGCCAGGATCAGGCCGTATTCGACGGCCGTGACGCCCTGATTATCACTGAATAGTGCGCGCAGTTTCTTCATTATCCCGGTTCTCGCCACGGACCTTACCGCCCTCGTTCGACTGCCTTAGGCCGAACATCGTTAATGATGTGCTACCGGCCAGTCGGGGAATGAATGATTCGTGACACTTTGATCGTGGTGGCCGCGGCGTTGGCGGACGGCGATGGCCGGTTCCTGCTGCAGCAGCGCCTGCCCGGCCGGCCTATGGCGGGCCTGTGGGAATTTCCGGGCGGCAAGGCGAAAGACGGCGAGCGGCCGGAGGCGGCGCTAGTGCGCGAACTAGAGGAGGAACTGGGCATCCGGGTTTGCGAGCAGGACCTTGTTCCCGCTGCCTTTGCCAGCGCCCCGAACCAGGGCCGGCCAATGATTCTCTTGCTCTATCTTTGCCGGCGCTGGCAGCGCGAGCCGCGACCGCTCGATGCCGCCGCGCTCAAGTGGCTGCAGCCGCAGGAGATGGACCCGGCGGCAATGCCGCTTGCAGACCGGCCGCTAGTCGATTGGCTTAACCGCTTCGTTCCGGCCGCCAGCCGCTAAGATAGATCAAGCCTATCTTCTCGGCGGTCTTGCCGTCGGCTTGGGCCGCCGCCGCAAAATCTGTTCGTGCTGCCTCCAGCGTGCCGCGCCCTAGCCAGGCGCGGGAGCGTTCTGCGAGAAGGTTTGTGGCGCCTCCGGCGCGAAGATCGGCAATCAATGAGTCGAAGCCCGCATAGCGCAGGGTCAGGGTCTCGCAGTCCGCTACCGGCATGGCAAAACCGGCGCGGGCAAGCAGGTCGCCGGCGGCGCGGACGTCGATCTGAGGGTGGATGCGAGGACTTGGGACGAGGCCCTCAAACTGCTCGGCGGCGCGGATCGATTGCTTGAGTCTGACCAGGCTACCGGCGCCGGCCAGGGCAGCGAGGAACAGCCCACCCGGCTTTAGCACCCGCCGGATCAGCACCAGCGCGCCGGGAAGGTCATTCACGACGTCGAGCCCGCCGGCGGAAACCACCAGGTCGAAACTCTCATCGGCGAACGGCAGCAGGTCCTCGTCGCACTGCACGCCGCCCGCCGCTGCCGCGAAGCGGTAGCCGGCGTCGGCATTTACCACCGGCATGCCCTGTTCGCGCAGCTGGCGTCCGAGACGGGAATCGCCACAGCCGAGAACGAGCGCGACCGCGAAACTGTGCTTCACCAGCCGCAGGCGCTCGAACAGCTCGTCTGCCCCATGGCGGTGGATGGGGTCGAGGCCACTGCTGGAGGCGGCCCGGTCGCGCCGCAACCGCCGCAGGCGCCGATCGAACGGTCGTTCGGGCGCGTGCGCCATGCTCGCTGCATCTCTCCTTGGCCTTGTCGAGGCCTATCGGTAAAAACCGCCGGAACCAACAACTGTATTGCATTAGTAAAACAGCCGTGCGAATGAGCCGGACAGGATGAGCGAGCACGCTTTCAACGAGATGCGCCGCGCAATGGTGGCCAGCCAGTTGCGCACGACCGGGGTCAACGATCCCCGCGTCGTCGCAGCAATGGGTGAGGTGCCGCGCGAACGCTTCGTACCTGCTGAGCGGCGCGCACTCGCTTATGCCGACACCTTGATTCCGCTTGGGAACGGACGCCAGCTCAATCCGCCGATGGCGCTGGGCCGGATGCTGACCGAGGCGCGTCTGCGCGGCCACGAGCATGCGTTGGTGATCGGCGCAGCGACCGGTTACTCGTCAGCTGTACTGGCGCGGTTGGTGCGTTCGGTCGTCGCGCTGGAGGAGAGGCCGGAGCTGGCCGGTTTCGCGCGCAAGGCGCTTGCCGGTACTGCGGTCAAGGTGATCGAAGGGGCGCTGGTGGGGGGACATGCCCGCGCTGCGCCCTACGACTTCATCCTGGTCGACGGCGCGGTGGAATATGTACCCGAGGCGATCGTCGGACAGATTGCCGAAGGCGGCGAGTGTGCGCTGGCGCTGGTTGACCAGGGGGTGACACGGCTGGCAATCGGACGCGTGGTTGCCGGTGCGTTCGGCGCGAGCGCCTTTGCCGATGCCGCGGCGGCACCATTGCCTGGCTTTGCACGGCCGCGGGTTTTTCAATTCTAGAGTAATGAGGAAGTTGATGCGGGGACGGTTCATGGCCGCGGCCGGAGTGATAGCCTTGAGTGTGGCGGCGGCCGCGCAGGCGGAGACGCAGACGCTGCGCGAGGCGCTGGCCAAGACCTATGGCGCCAATCCGACCCTGATGGCGGAGCGGGCGCAGCTGCGCTCGCTCGACGAGAGCGTCGCGCTGGCGCGTTCGGCAGGGCGCCCGCAGGTGAGCGTTACCGGCGGCCTCAACCAGGACGTCGCGCGGCACAATATCGCCGGAGCCCGCGGCCGCGATGTCAGCGTCGGCGGCGACGTCAGCCTGCCGCTATTTGCCGGCGGCACCATCCGCAACGCAGTGCGCGCGGCCCATCTGAGGGTCGAGGCTGGCCGGGCCGATTTGCGCGCAACCGAGGGCGACATCTTTACCGAGGCGGTCGCTGCCTACATGGACGTGATCCGCGACCGCTCGATCGTCCAGCTCAATCGCAACCAGGCGCGGGTGCTCGACACCAATCTGCAGGCGACCCGCGATCGCTTCGAAGTCGGCGACTTGACCCGCACCGATGTCGCCCAGTCGGAAGCGCGGCGGGCGCTCGCCCAGAGCAATCTCGCAATTGCCGAGGGCCGGCTCAAGACCAGCGAGGAGAATTTCCAGAGGGTGATCGGCGACGTGCCCGGCGACCTGCAGGCACCGCCGCCGCTGCCGCCGCTGCCGTCGACCCCGGACCAGGCGGTCGCGCTAGCCCTCGCCAACAATGCCGATCTCGCCGCGATCGCGGCGCAGGCGCGCGCTGCCGGCTTCGACGTCGCCGCCGCCCGCGGCCAGCGGCTGCCGACGATCAGCGCGGTCAGCAGCACCCGCTACTTCAACGCGTTGGGCACCGCCGACGAAGGGGCCGGCTTGCCGGAAGGGACGCTGCCCAACACCACCGCCAGCACCGGTGTCGGCCTGTCGATGCGGCTGCCGCTCTACCAGGGCGGCGCGGCCGGCGCGCGGGTCCGCCAGGCGCAGGCGGTGCGTATGCAATTTCTCGAGCAATCGATCGCGATCGAGCGGTTAATCGTCGCCAACACCCGCTCGGCTTTCGCGGTTTACCAGGCGGCGCTCGCCGCGATCGAATCGAACGAGGTAGCGGTGGCGGCGAACCAGCTCGCGCTCGAAGGCACCCGCGCCGAGCAGACGGTCGGCACCCGCAACGTACTCGACGTGCTCAACGCCGAGCAGGAGCTGCTCAACAGCCAGGTGGCGCTGGTGACGGCGCGGCGCGACGCCTATGTCGCCGGCTTCCAACTGCTCAACACGATGGGGCAAGCCGAGGCCGAAGATCTCAACCTCGAATCGGGGCCGCTCTATGATCCGGTCGACTATCATCGCCGCTATGCGGGCAGTTGGTCGGATTGGGCCGACGGGCCGCCGACGCGTCCGGTTTCGACCCGCACCGTCCCGGCCGATGCAAACAGCCCGGTGACAGACCTGCAGGATTGAGCGATAAGACCCTCAGCATGGGCGAGATTCAGCAGGATCCTTCGATGGAGGATATCCTCGCGTCGATCAAACGCGTGATCGCCGAGGATGGCCGGCCGGCCGCACACGCGGCATCCGGTGTCTCTGGCGCAGGCGGCGGCCTACCCGACCAAAGCGAGGCGACGCCCGACGAAGACGTGCTCGAGTTGAACCAGCCGGTGCCCGAGGACCCGGGCCTGTTGTCCAGCGATGCCGCCGCCGCCAGCCGCGAGCGCCTCGCTGCCTTGACCAGCCTTCGCCAGGCAGCCGAGCCGCCGGTCGACGCCGGCGCGCTTGAAGGCGTTGTACGAGACATGTTGCGGCCGATGCTCAAGGCCTGGCTGGACGAGAATTTGCCGGAGATCGTCGAGCGGCTGGTTACCCGCGAAATCTCCCGTATCACCGGACGCCACTTCTAAATTCATTGAACGTGCCCTAGGCGCGCGTGCCATGAACAAAGCCCTTGCTGCGGGCCTATGCCTGCTGGCCGCGGCCGCCGCTCCCGAAGCTGCCGCGCGCACGTTCACTGCCACCGACCTCGCCACGATGCGCCGCCTCGCCAACCCGGCGGTTTCACCCGACGGACGCTGGGTAGTCTACCAGCTGCGCGAAACCGACCTCGAAGCCAATCGTGGCCGGCTCGATCTGTGGCTGGTCGATCTGCGCAATCCCTCTGCGGCGGCTGAGCGGATTGCCTCGACGCCTTTGCATAACGAGCATGACCCGCGTTTCTCCGCCGACGGCCGCTGGCTCTATTATCTCAGCAACGCCTCGGGATCGGAGCAATTGTGGCGTGTCGCGCTGCCCGGCGGCGAGCCGGAGCGGGTCAGCGATTTCCGCACCGACCTTGCCGGCTACCTGCTGTCGCCGGCCGGCGATCGTCTCGTCGCCTGGGCCGATCGCCACATCGACTGCGCCGACCTCAACTGCGCCAACCTGCCAGCGGCGCAGGCCGGTCGCGGCAGCGCTCGCGTCTACGACGAGACGTTCGTGCGCCACTGGGATTTCTGGGTCGAGCCTGGCGTGCGCTCGCGCCTGTTCAGCCTGCCCCTTGTAAACGGCCGTCCGCAGGGCGCGGGCACGCCGCTCGCGCCGCGGCTGGTCGGTGACAGCCCCTCAAAGCCGTTCGGTGGAGCCGAGGAAATTTCCTGGAGCCCGGACGGGAGCACGCTCTATTTCACCCTGCGCGAGGCCGGGCGGACCGAGCCGCTTTCGACCAATCTCGACATTTTCGCGGTCGCGGCCGACGGCAGCGCGCCGCCGGTCAACCTGACCGACGGCAACGATGCCACCGACACCTTGCCAGCGGCCTCGCAGGACGGCCGCTGGCTCGCCTACGCGGCGATGGCTCGGCCGGGATATGAAGCCGACCGCCAGGTGGTGATGCTGCGCAACCTCGCCACCGGCGCGGTGCGGACGCTGACCGGTGAGTGGGACCGGTCGGTCGGCTCGATCGCCTGGGCCGCCGACGGGCGCAACCTCTATGTCACTGCCCACGACGGGCTCGACACTGCGCTGTTTCGTATCGACGCCCGCTCCGGCCGGGTGCGGCGGCTGACCCAGCTCGGCACGGTCGGCACCGCGGTGCCAGTGGGCGACGGCTCAGTGCTCTACACGATGAACAGCCTGCAGGCGCCCGACGATCTCTATCGGTTCGACCGCCGCGGCCGCTGGTCGCGGTTGACCTCGGTCAATGCCGACCGGCTGGCCGAGCTCGATCCAATCCATGTCGAGAGGTTCAGCTTTACCGGCGCGCGCGGCGACACGGTCTGGGGCCAGATCGTGCGGCCGCAAGGCGCCTCAGGCCGGCTGCCGGTCGCGTTCCTCATTCACGGCGGCCCGCAGAGCTCGTTCGGCAACGGCTGGTCCTATCGCTGGAATCCCTGGGCGTTCGCCGCCCCGGGCTATGCCTCGGTTACGATCGATTTCCACGGGTCGATAGGATACGGCCAGGCTTTCACCGACGCGATCAACCGCGACTGGGGAGGCGGCCCGTTCGAGGACCTGAGGCTCGGCTTGGCTGCCGCTGGTCGTGAAGACCCGAACATCGACATTGCCAACGCCTGCGCGCTCGGCGGCTCGTACGGCGGCTACATGGTCAACTGGATCGCGGGCAACTGGCCCGACGGCTTCAGTTGCCTGGTCAGCCATGCCGGCATCCTTGATTTGCGGACAATGTCCTACGAGACCGAGGAATTGTGGTTCACCGAGTGGGAATTCGGCGGTCCCTATTTCGAGCCGGAAGCGGCCGAGGTGATGGAGCGCTGGAACCCGGTGCGGTTTGTGCAAAACTGGCGCACGCCGATGCTGGTGATCCATGGCGAAAGGGATTTCCGAATTCCGTACAGCCAATCGCTGGGCATGTTCAACGCGCTGCAGCGCCGCAACATTCCCTCGCGCCTCGTGGTCTATCCGGACGAGAATCACTGGATTCTGAAGCCACGCAACAGCATCCAGTGGTACCGCGAGGTCCATGGCTGGCTCGATCGCTGGCTGCGCCGCGGCGGGGCTATTGCCGACTGATCGAAGGCCGCGCCGGACACGGATAAAGCGGCGTTAACCTGGCGTCTCTAAGGCAGTGCCCCGGAGTGGGGGCGCAGCCTTTGGATATCACCCTGGAGGACCATCGCCGGGCCTTTCTGCTGGCCGCGACGGTCGCGCTCGCCTCGTTGTTTGCGGTGCCGCCGCTTGCCGGCTTCAGCGTCGATTTCGGCTCGTTCTGGCAGTGCCTCTGCATCCTGCCTTTCATTCCCTGGATCTATTGGCGTCGGCTCGATGCCATGATCCCGGCGGTCAAAACGATGGCGATCGGGCTTGTCCTCATCATCCCGGTGGTCATGCTCACCTACGCGGCGATGCGCCTCGGGATGCCGCTATCGGACCAGCTCCTGATCGCGATCGACAACGGCCTGGGATTCGACTGGCCTGTTTTCCTCGCGGTGATCGACCGCAGCCCTTTCCTCGCGAGCGTGCTCAGTGTTGCCTACCTCTCATTTGGACCGCAGCTATTCCTCCTGCCAGCCATGCAATGCATCGCAGGACTTGCGGGCCGAGCCTATCAGCTGACGCTTGCGTGGCTGCTGTTGTGCGCCCTAGCTACCGCGGTCGCCATCTTCTTCCCGGCCGAGGGCGCGTTCGTCGGTCATGGCATCGACTGGAAAGTGCTCGCGAACGTCAATGCCGGACCGGGGGTTTACTTCCTCGAGTCCTTTCATGCCGTGCGCGACCAGCGCCCCTTCGAGCTCGGATTCTTCAATGCGGGCGGCCTCGTCACTTTCCCCTCTATCCATGCCGGAGCGGCCTTGCTCTGTACCTGGGCGGCCTGGCCGGTGCGGGTCTTGCGCTACCCGTTTCTGGTCCTCAACCTGCTAATGTTCATCTCGGCGCTCGTCCCGGGCGGCCACTATTTCGTCGATCTGCCGGCAGGGATCGCTGTGGCCGTGTTCGCGCTCCATTTAAGCGGACGGCTAGCGCTCGTCTCGCGCGTCATTCCGCCAGACTTCCAACGGAGGGCATTGTCGGCCGCGTAGCCACTCGCTTAAGCGCGCGTGGTAATGACCGAGCTTCCAAAGACTTTCGACCCGGCCGCAATCGAGGCCCGCTGGACCCGCGAATGGGAGGTTGGCGGATATTATCGCCCAGAGCGGCGCGAGGCCGAGCCATGGACGATCGTCATGCCGCCGCCGAACGTCACCGGCTCGCTCCATATCGGCCACGCGCTCGACATTACCCTGCAAGACGCGCTTACCCGCCACGCCCGCATGGTGGGGAAGGACGCCTTGTGGGTGGTTGGCACCGACCATGCCGGCATTGCCACCCAGATGGTGGTTGAACGCAACCTTGAAAGCCAGGGCCTGCGGCGGCTGGAAATCGGCCGCGAGGCGTTCCTCGAGGACGCCTGGGAATGGAAGGAACAGTCGCACGCCAGCATCACCCGCCAGCTGCGGCGGCTGGGCGCTTCGTGCGACTGGGCGAACGAGCGCTTCACGCTCGATCCCGGCTTCTCGGCTGCGGTCACGAAAGTGTTCGTCCAGCTCTATCGCAGCGGATTGATCTATCGCGACAAGCGGCTGGTGAACTGGGACCCGAAATTCCAGACCGCGATATCCGACCTCGAGGTCGAGACGCGCGAAGTGCAAGGCCGTTTCTGGCACTTGCGATATTCGCTCGACGATGGCTCGGGCGCGATCTTGGTGGCGACGACACGGCCCGAGACGATGCTCGCCGACATGGCGGTCGCGGTCCACCCCAAGGATGAGCGTTACCGCAAATGGGTCGGCCAGAAAATTCGGCAGCCAATCACCGGACGGCTGCTGCCGATCATCGCCGATGAGCATGCCGATCCCGAGCTCGGGTCGGGCGCAGTCAAGATCACGCCCGGGCACGATTTCAACGATTTCGAAGTGGGGCGCCGCGCCGGCATCAACGCGGTCGAGATGCTCAACATGTTCGACGGCGAGGGGCGCGTCGTCCAGACCGGCGACGGCTTAATTCCTGCAGAACTGGTCGGGCTCGATCGCTTCGAGGCACGCGAGGTCGTGGTCGCGATGCTCGAGCAGCTAGGGGCGCTGGAGCGGATCGAGGAACGGGTGATCCAGCTTCCCTACGGCGACCGTTCGGGGGTGGTGATCGAGCCCTGGCTGACCGACCAATGGTATGTGGATGCGGCGAGGCTGTCCGCGCCGGCGATGGAGGCTGTCAGCAGCGGCGCGATCCGAGTCGTGCCCAAGACCTGGGAAAAGACCTGGTTCAACTGGCTCGAGAACATCCAGCCCTGGTGCGTGTCGCGCCAGCTGTGGTGGGGCCACCAGATCCCGGCCTGGTATGACGACCAGGGCCGGGTGTACGTCGCCGAGAGCGAGGCCGAGGCGCGGGCCGAGGCGGGCGACGCGCCGCTGCGGCGCGACGCCGATGTGCTCGACACCTGGTTTTCCTCGGCGCTGTGGCCGTTCGCCACCCTGGGATGGCCCGAACAGACCGAGCGCCTGCGCCGTCATTATCCCAACGACGTCCTCATCTCGGGATTCGACATCATCTTCTTCTGGGACGCGCGGATGGCGATGATGGGGCTGCACTTCCTGGGGCAGCCGCCGTGGAAGACGCTCTATCTCCATGGCCTGGTGCGCGACGCCAAGGGCCAGAAGATGTCGAAGTCGAAGGGCAATACGATCGATCCGATCGGACTGATCGACCGCTACGGCGCCGACGCCATGCGCGTCACTCTGGCGGCGATGGAAAGCCAGGGGCGCGACATCAAGCTCGATGAGAAACGGGTCGAGGGCTATCGCAATTTCGCCACCAAGTTGTGGAACGCCGCGCGGTTCTGCCGTTCTAATGGCATCGGTGCCTCGGCGACGATTGAGCCGCCAGCCGCCAGCCTGCCGGTGAACCGCTGGATCATCGGCGAGACGATCAAGACCATACAGGCGCTCGACCTCGCTCTCGCCGAGCTTCGCTACGACGAGAGCGCCAACACCATCTACCATTTCGTATGGGACCGATTCTGCGACTGGTACCTCGAGTTGATAAAGGGCGCGGTGGACGACGAGACCAAGGAGGTCGCCGCCTGGGTGCTCGACCAGATTCTGGTGATGCTTCACCCGTTCATGCCGTTCGTCACCGAGGAATTGTGGAACAGCCCGAGCGAGCGTTCCTATCCGCTGATTCTGGCGAAGTGGCCGATCGCCGATGCGCGTTGCCTCGACCCGGCTGCATCGGCGGAAATCGGCCAGCTGATCGACACGGTCGCGGCGATCCGCTCGGCGCGTACCGAGCTCAATGTTCCGCCCGGCGCAAAGATGGCGGCCCATGTTGCCGGCGCGGAGGCCGACGGCTTCGTGCTTGGCCGGCACGAAGAAGCGCTTAAGCGTCTCGCCCGGCTGGAGTCCGTCGATTTCAACCACGCGCCCGCCGGGGCCGCGCTGCTGGTGCCGGTCGGCGAGGCGACCTTGGTCCTGCCGCTGGCGGACATGATTGACGTTGCGTCCGAGCAGGGTAGGCTGACCCGTCTCGCCGCCACGGCCGAACAGGAGCGCGATGCGCTGGCGAAGCGGCTGGCCAATCCCGCCTTTGTCGAGCGGGCGCACCCCGACGCCGTCGAAAAGGCGCGCGCCGACCATGAGGAAAAGTCACAGCTTGCTGACAAATATCGCCAGGCGTTGGCTCGCCTTGGCTGAGGCGCTTTGCGCTCGCGGGCACGCGCGCTAAGCCCGACCGTTCATGCCCGCTTTCCCCGCCTTGCGAATGCGTCGCACCCGCGCCTCCGCCTGGAGCCGGGCCTTGTTTGCCGAGACGCGGCTCAGCCCCAGCGACCTCATCTGGCCACTGTTCGTCGCGGCCGGGAAGGACAGCGAAGAGCCGGTTGCGACGCTGCCAGGCGTTTCCCGTTGGTCGGTCGATCGACTGGCCGAGCAAGCGCGGCAAGCGCGCGAGCTCGGCATTCCCTGTGTTGCGCTTTTTCCCAACACGCCGCCGGAACTGCGCAACGAGGAGGGCGAGGAAGCGGTCAATCCCGACAATCTCGTCTGCCGGGCAATCCGTGCCATCAAGGACGCGGTGCCCGATTTAGGCGTGCTCGCCGACGTCGCGCTCGATCCTTACACCAGCCACGGCCATGACGGCCTGGTCGACGAAACCGGCTACGTGCTGAACGACGCCACCGTCGAACGGCTCACCGAGCAGGCGCTGGTCCAGGCGGAGGCGGGCGCGGACATCATCGCGCCGTCGGACATGATGGACGGGCGAGTGCTGGCGATTCGCGCGACGCTCGAGGGGGCGGGCCATGTCAACGTTCAGATCATGGCCTACGCCGCCAAATATGCGAGCGCCTTCTATGGACCGTTCCGCGAAGCGGTCGGCTCGATCGGTCGGCTCGGCGGCGACAAGAAAACATATCAAATGGACCCGGCCAACGCGCGCGAGGCGCTGCGCGAAGTGGCGCTCGACATCGAGGAAGGCGCCGACGCGGTGATGGTGAAGCCGGGCCTTCCCTATCTCGACGTGATCCATCGGGTGAAGGAACGCTTCGGCGTGCCAGTGTTCGCCTACCAGGTGTCAGGGGAATATGCGATGATCGAGGCCGCGGCGGCGGCCGGCGCGGGCGACCGCAACGCGCTATTGCTGGAGACGCTGACCGCCTTCAAGCGGGCCGGCTGTGCCGGCATCCTCACCTATCACGCGCCGGTCGCAGCGACCCTGATCGACGGCTAGGGGGACAAGGTGAAAACAGGGGTATTGGCCAGGATCGACGAGCGGCATGCGCGGCCCCTGTTCCTGCTGACGATCGTCACCGGATCGTTCCTGCTGTTCCTGACCCAGCCGATGATCGCGCGCATGGCGCTGCCGCGTGTCGGCGGCGCCCCGGCGATCTGGAACAGCGCGATGCTGGTCTACCAGCTGCTACTATTGGCCGGTTACGCTTATGCCCATCGCATCGCCAGCCTGCGGCCTCGGCTGCAGGCCGGCATCCATATCGGGCTGATCGGTCTGTTCACCCTGTGGTTGCCGATCGGTCATGCCGGGCTGGTGCGGGGGCTGCTCGGCCTCCTCGGGCTACCCGAAACCTGGCTGCCGATCGACCTCACCACCGCTTCGCCCTTGTCCGGCGCCAATCCCTTTTTCTTCGTGCCCTGGTTCCTGATGAGCTCGATCGGGCCGCTCTTCTTCATCGTCTCGGCGCAGGCGCCGCTGATGCAGCGATGGTACGCGCTCGAAACCAGCCGCGGCGATCCTTATCCGCTCTACGCAGCCTCCAATCTCGGCAGCTTTGCCGGCCTCTTGTCCTATCCCTTGCTGGTCGAGCCGTTCATGACGCTGCAGCAGCAAAGCTGGCTGTGGACCTCGATCTACGCCCTGCTCGTGCTGCTGGTGGTCGGCTGCGCGCTGACCGTGCCGGCGGACGCGGTCGAGAAAGTGCCGGAAGAGACGGCGCCGCCGCCGACCGGGCGGCAGATCGGCCACTGGATCATCCTCGCGGCGATACCGTCGGGGCTGATGCTTTCGACCACCACCCACCTCACCACCGACATCGTCGCCATGCCCTTGCTGTGGGCGCTGCCGCTCGGCCTTTACCTGCTGAGCTTCGTCGTCGCCTTCGCCCGCCGTCGCAAGCCGGCCGAGTTGATCACCGTGCTGGCACCGCTGGTGATCCTGGTGGCCGGCGGACTGGCATTCAGCAGCGGTACCCAGAACCCCGCTTTTTCGGCGACCTTGGGCCTGTTCCTGCTGTTCGTGATCGCGGTCGCCCTGCATTCAGAAATGTTCGGGCTGCGCCCACCGGTCGGACATCTGACGCGATTCTACCTGGCGATGTCGTTCGGCGGCATGCTTGGCGGCCTGTTATGCGCGATCATCGCGCCGCTCTTGTTCGACTGGTCTTACGAGCACCCGCTGCTGGTGCTCGCCGCTGCCTTGCTGGTACCGCAATATATGCTGGTGCCGTGGCGCGAAGATTGGCAGCGGGCGTTGTCGTTCGGCCTGCCGGGGCTGGCGCTGATGCTCTCGTTCGCATCCGAGCGCGGGCTGCTCGGCACATCGCCACTGGCCTCGATGATCGGCAGCGTCGTCGTGTCGCTGCTCGCGCTCGCCTGCCTGGGACGGCGTCTGCCGTTCGCGGTCAGCCTGGCGGCGTTGATGCTGAGCTATGGCGGCTGGTCGACGCTGGCACGCTCGGCCGACGGCGACCGCACTCGATCCTATTTCGGCATCTACGAGGTCAGCCAACGCCGCGACGGCACCGCTCGGGTGCTCACCCATGGCACCACGCTCCACGGCATCCAGAACTTGGTTGCCGGCCTGGAAACGATGCCGACCTCTTATTACGCGCGCCGCTCCGGAGTTGGCCTCGCTTTCTCGAACGCGTCCGAAATGTACGGCGCCGGAGCGCGGATCGGGGTCGTCGGGCTCGGCAGCGGCACGCTCGCCTGCTACGCCCGTCCGGGCCAGAACTGGACCTTCTTCGAGATCGACCCGGCGATGGTCGACGTCGCGCGCCAGCGTTTCTCCTTCCTGTCGCAATGCTCGCCCCAGGTGCGCATTGTGCTCGGCGACGCGCGGCTCAGCTTGGCCAACGAAGCGGCAGGCTCGCTGGACATGCTCGCGGTCGACGCCTTTTCCTCTGACTCGGTGCCGATGCACCTGCTCACCCGCGAGGCGCTCCAGGTCTATGGCCGAGTCGTCCAGCTAGACGGGCTCGTCCTGTTCCACGTCTCCAACCGCTATCTCGATTTGAAGCCGGTGGTCGCCGAATTGGCTGCGCGCGGCGGCTGGACCGCCGGCATGCTCGAATATCTTCCCAGCGAGGAAGAGGAGGTGCTGAACGCGACGCTATCGGTGTGGATTGCGCTGTCGCGCAACCGCGCGACGATCGAACGGCTTGTGCAGCTGAGCGGCGACGACGCGATGAGCTGGACGGTGCTCGAGCGTCAGCCGGGCTTTGCCGGCTGGACCGACGATCACGCCTCGATCCTGCCGATCGTCAGCTTCCGCAGCCTGTTGCCGGAGATGCTCCGTGTCCCGTGAAGCGGGGGGTGAACTGCTCACCTTCGAGGGCAAGGCTTCGCGCATTGCCGATGACGCGTTCGTCGCTCCCGGTGCGAAGCTGATTGGCGACGTCGAGCTCGGCCCGGAAGCCAGCGTCTGGTACAATTGCGTGCTGCGCGGCGACATGAACAAGATCCGGATCGGGGCGCGCAGCAACGTCCAGGACGGCAGCGTCATCCACGTCGATCCGCCACGCCCGGGAGGGCCGGCGGAAGGCTACCCCGCCTTGATCGGCGACGACGTGCTGATCGGCCACCTGGCGATGATCCACGGCTGTATCCTGCACGACCGCGCGTTCGTCGGGCTGGGATCGATCGTCATGGATGGCTGCGAGATCGAGGGCGACGCGATGCTCGCCGCCGGCGCGCTGCTGACACAGGGCAAGATCATACCCTCGCGCCAGCTCTGGGCCGGGCGGCCGGCCAGGTTCGTGCGCGAGCTGGGCGAGGAAGAAGTGGCGAGCATGCGGCTAGGCGCGGCGCATTATGTCGCGCTCGCCCGTCGGCATCGCATGGTGCAGGCCGGCGGTTAGGACGCAGGGTCGGGCAGCGAGGCTATCAGGATATTGAGCCAGGCCTGCTGCACTGCCAGCCGGGCATCGATCCGGGCCATGGCATTTTGGAGTTCCTCGATATCATCCTGGCTGGTCGGCAAATCGGCGTGCTGGATTGCCAGTTGATGGAGGTCGGCTAGCGCCGCCGCGGCTGGATGCCGTGCGGCCTCGGCCAGCGACAGTTTTTCCTGCGCCTCGAGCCAGCGGTCCGAGCCGACGGCTCCGGCGCGGCCGATCGCCGCCTCGGCGATCCTAAATGCTGCAAGGAAGGCCTGGTCGCTTTGCTCGGCTTGCTGCACCAGCGCTTCGATCTGCGCGCGCAACGCCGGGTCGCTTGGCATGGCAAGCGCCGTTCGTGCCGGCGGCTCGGTTGATAGATCGCGCTCGCCCGGCCTCGGCGCCAGCGATGGAAAGCCGTCCGATGACGTACAGGCAGCCAAGGCCGAAACTACGCAAGTGGCCAGCAGGAAACGAGCAACGACGGATCTCACGGTACCGGCCCTATGCGGCGCTTTCCGGCCCGGCAACACCGTCTTCAGGCAGCTTGGACGGGGTTGTGCGCACAGGGGCCAATTCCTATGTCGCAGCCTTCGCGCGCCCGTAGCTCAGCTGGATAGAGCACCAGACTACGAATCTGGGGGTCGGAGGTTCGAATCCTTCCGGGCGCGCCATTCCCTCCATTCATCTTCCTTTCATGCGGCATATGTGTTTGCGCACGCCAGCCTCATGCTATGATGCGTTCGAGCGGGAGGGTGCGATGAAACGACCTGTGATCGCCTTGGTGGCGGTAACGTCAGCCTTACTGGCAGTGGCTTCGGCAAGTGGGCAGGGGGCGACCGGAACATCGATCTCCGCCGGCCAGAACCACAATGGCGAATTGACCCCGAACGACGTCCAGCGCCGATCGGGTAAATACGAGGACAGCTTCGCTCTGCAGGGCCGTCGCGGCGAGCGCATCGAGTTGCGGCTCGTATCGGACCAGTTCGACCCTTACTTGGTAGTCACCGGCCCGGGCGGTTTCCAGCTCGGCAATGACGATGAAAGCGGCGAATCGCTGCACAGCCGGCTGGCGTTCGAATTCCCGGCTAACGGCACCTACCGGGTTTCGGCGACTAGTTTCCGGCCCGGCGAATCCGGCGCTTACCGGTTAATCACCTCGGTACCGGCCAATGGCTCGGCGTTGTCAACGCGGCCCGCGGCGACGGCCATCGCGCTCGGCGCGAACGTCACCGGACGGCTCGCCGCCAGCGACGCCCGCCGCGCGGGCGGCGAATATGTCGATCGTTACCGTTTCACCGGCCGGCGAGGGCAACGCATTCGCGCCGAGCTGAGCTCGCCGAAATTCGACACCTTGCTCGTCCTTACTCATCCCGATGGCAGCGAGGACAGCAACGACGACACAAGGGCGGACGGGGAGGTCTCGCTCGACAGCCGGCTCGACGTGGTGCTGGCCGAGGATGGCGAATATGAGTTGGGCGTCAGCTCCTTCGAGCCGGGCGTGACCGGCGAGTACCGGCTCAGCCTTGCGCCGAGTCCGGGACTGGCGCGGCAGGTCAATGTACCCGGCGGGCCGCGCGTGATCGCGCTGCTGGTCGGCGTGTCCGATTATGGAGGCCGCACCTCGGACCTGCCCAATACGGACGAGGATGCGCAGCAGCTGTATGAAAGTCTTCGCATTGCCGGGCTGCTGCATCCGGCAAGCCGAGTGCTGATCAACGGCGAGGCCACGACCAAGGCGGTCAGCGAGGCCTTTGCCCGAATTGCCGCCGAGGCAGGTCCCAACGACCTGTTCCTGTTCTTCTTTTCGGGCCATGGCGACCAGGTCGACGCGCTGGCAGGTATGCGCGAGCTCGACGGGCGCAGCGAGACAATCGAGTTGTTCGACGCGGAAATGACCGATGCCCAGCTCGCGCCGCTGTTCGCAAGCGTCCGCAGCCGGCTGGCGATGGTGGCGATCGACGCTTGCTACGCCGGCGGCTTTCGCAACCTCGTCGATCGCCCGAACGTGATGGGGCTGTTCAGCTCGGAAGAGGATCTGACCAGCATGGTCGCCGACCGGTTCAAGGCGGGCGGATTCCTCTCCTATTTCCTGCGCGCCGGTTTGACAGGCGATGCCGACATCGACGGCGACCGCATCGTCACGGCCGGCGAGCTATCGTCCTATGTCCGCCGTCGTTTCCGTCGCGAAGGCGACATCCCGGCGACAACGCGCGAGGACGAAGGCAATTTTCAGAACCTGCTGGTCGAGCGCGGAGGCGTCCATATCGACGACGTGGTCGTGCGGCTGTCCGGTATGGAGCAAGGGGCCGCGGGTAGTCAGTAAGCCGAACTCATTCCAGCTCGCCAAGGTCGAGTAAGCGAAGCAATTCGCTGCGAGCCTGCTCGATTGCCTCGATCAACTCCGGCCGCTTGAGATCATCCGGGGAAATTTGCTCTGGCCAGCATTGCTCGACGCAGGCCGCGATCCGGTCCAGCCGTCTCTCGTCGACAAGGAAGCGGGCGTCTACCGTTGCCGGGTCGGCGGCGACGCGCAGGCGCAGGCAGGCCGGCCCGCCGCCATTGGCCATCGATTGCCGCACGTCGACTACGGACAATTCCCGGATCGGGCCGTTACCGTCCACCATCTGCCGCAGCCAGGTCCAGACCGGTACCGATTGGCAAGCTTCCTCGGGCAGAATCAGCGCCATCACGCCGCCGGGGAGCGTCACCAACTGGGCATTGAACAGATAGGTCGCGACCGCCTCGGCGAGGCTGACCGCGGCGGCCGGCACTTCGATGATGTGGACGTCGGGAAGCAAGGCGCGCAACTGCGCGTAAAGAGCTTCCTTGTCCTCAAACGCCTGCTCGTGTGCGAACAGCACGTTGCCATTGCTGACGGCGACGACGTCATTGTGGAATGCGCCGGCGTCGATCGCGGCGCGCGACTGGGCGGCAAATATGGTCCGCTGCAGGTCCAGCCCGTGCCGGCGCACAATCGCCCGGCTGGCCTCGACATGCTGGCGGGCAGGGAAGGCGCCGCCGCTAATACCGTAGACGAAGACCTCGATGCCGGCTTGGTCGAGGCTGCCCAGGCGCATGTGGTTGGCGGCGCCTTCGTCACCGAATGCCGCCGGCACCGGTGGGTGCACGACGAAGCTCCGATCGTCGGCGAAAGCGAGGCGCAGCACCGCGAGCGTCTCGCGCCATTCGTGGCTGCGATGCGGCATCGTCCGAAGATTGGCGACTGTAAGGTGGCAGCGGCCGTCGACCGTGTCGGCGGCGGGTGACACGGTGGCGGCGTTGGCCGCCCACATCGCCGAGGCCGAGAATGCGGCGGGCCGGAGCGAATCGGGAGCGGCCATCGGATCGGTGCCGAGCGACTGCAGCCATTCGCGGTTGGGCCGGCGGTGCGGTGGCAACAGGCCCTGCGCCAGTCCCAGCTGCAGATTGTGGCGCATCTTTTCCAACCCTTGCAGCGCCGCGGCGCGGGGGAAGGCGACCAGGCCCTTGTTGCCTGTCGAGGCGATGTTGCCGGGACTTAGCCCGGAATAATTGTGGCTCGGCCCGACGAAGCCGTCGAAATTCATCTCCACGATCATCGCCGCGCCCTAGCGTCCGGTGGCGACGAAGGTCGATTCCTTCTCCAGCCCCAGCATCGCGATCGACGCTGCATCGAGCTGCGCCGCGTTGCGGCTGCCTTTCAGTTTGCCGTTGCAGGCGGCGAAAGCGCGCAGCTGGCCGGCCGCCGCCAGCACCTTTTGCCCGCCTTCGCCATCGAGCGGCCCGGCCAGCCGATACGAGCGCGATTCCCGCACCGCCCTTATATCGTCGGTTTGGACCGACATCGTCGGCCCGCCCTCGAAAATGTCGACATAGCCTTCGCCCTTGAAGCCTTCATGCTCGAGCATCTTCATTGCCGCCCGTCCCGTGGGATGGGCGACGCCGATCACCTTGCGCGCGCTCGGCGGCAGCATCGCCGTGTAGATCGGCGTTTTCGGCATCAGGTCGGCGATGAACTGGGTGCCGTGGGCGGCATTGAACTCGTCGGCTTCGCGGAAGCTCATCCCGAAGAAACGGCCTGCGATCGCGTCCCAGAACGGCGACCCCCCTTTCTCGTCGATCACGCCCCGGAGCTCGGCGACCACCCGCTCGGCGAATCGCTGGCGGTGCAACTTGAGGAACAGGTAGCGGCTGCGCGCCAGCAAGAGGCCAAGCCCGCCGGCACGCGCAGCCGGGTGGAGGAAAAGGCCGCCGACCTCCGAGGCGCCGTCGAAATCGGTGCACAGGTTGAGGAGCTCCGCCTTGAAGGTGCGGCCAAGCTCGCGCGACGTCTGGGTCAGAGTGCTGATGCGGTAGCTGTAAAAGGGGTGCGAGGTGCCGATCTTGCTGAAAATCTGGCAGGTGCCACGTACCTGACCGGTTACGAAATTCTCCAGCACGAACAGGAACAGGTCGCCCTCCGGCCCCTCCTCGTTGCATGAGAAGGCATCGTCCGAGCGCGCCAGCTTTGCGACCAGAGCGCCGCGGTCGGGCGGCAGGTTGGTGAAGCCGCCACCGGTCAGCTTGGCCATTTCATAGATCGATTCGAAGTCGGCGCTTCCCGCCGGCCGCACGCGAAAGCTCACAAGGTTGTCCTCGCCGCCAGCCGCAGGATGGTCAGCGCCGAGAGCTGGGCGCGCTCCGCCAGGCTCTCGACGATCAGATATTCATCCTCCGAGTGGATCGCGCCGCCGCGGACGCCCATCGTATCGACCACAGGCACGCCGCAAGCGGCGATGTTGTTGCCGTCGCAAACACCGCCGGTATCGCGCCAGCGCAAGTCCTGACCGAGATCGGCGCCGCAGCGCCGTACCAGATCGAGCAAGGTCTGGGTGTTGGAATCGACCGGCTTGGGCGGACGACCAAAGCCACCGTGCACCTTGATCCGCACATCGCGCGATTTCGACACGTCCTTCACGGTCTGGTCGATCAGTTCCTGGGCCCGGATCTGGTCGCCTTCGGTGGCCGGCCGCAGGTTGATGCGCAGCACCGCCTTGTCGGGAACGATATTGTTGGGCCCGCCGCCGTCGATCCGCGCCGGATTGACCTTGAGGCCGCGGTAGGCGGCGTCGGAGAAGCGCAACGCCAGCTCGGCCGCCGCGACAACAGCATTGCGTCCTTCCTCGGGATTGCGGCCGGCATGGGCGCTCCTGCCCTCGATCGAGAAACTGAAATTGCCACTGCCGGGGCGGGCGCCGGCGAGCGTGCCGTCGGGCAGCAGAGCGGGCTCGTAGGTGAAAGCGGCCAGCTTGCGCCGCGCCGCGCGCCGGATCAAAGGCGCCGATCCCGGCGAACCGACCTCTTCGTCGCTGTTGATCACCACTTCGTAGCCGATCCGCGAGGCCAGCGGCGAGGCCTCCACCGCGGTCAAGGCGGCGAGCATCACCGCCAGCCCGCCCTTCATGTCGGCGACGCCGGGCCCCCCCAGAATCTCGCCGTCCTTTCGCCAGAATACGTCCTGGAAGGAATGGTCGGCGTCGTAAACCGTGTCCATGTGTCCGGTGAACAGCAGTTGCAGCAGCGCGTCGGGCCGCACCTTGATGTAGAGGTTGGCACCGAAGGAAAGGGTGCGGATCGAGCCGTCGGCGGTCATTGACTTGGTCGGCACCGGATCGCTGAGATCGAGCACGCCGGGGAGGGCGGCAAAATCCTCGGCGAGCAGGCGCGCCATGCGGTCGAGTCCGTCGGGATTGAGCGAGCCGCTGTTGACCGAGGACCAGCGCATCACCCGCTCGAGCATCGGTGATGCTTCGCACCTCTCGACGGTGGCGGCCTCGATCGCGGTGAGCGTTTCCATCGCGGTGGCAAGTAGCCAATCCCAAACTGGAAATCACCCGCCGTCCGACAGAAATGTGGGACAGTTCAGCCAGGCTGGAGCCACTCGGCGAACGCCTGCACCAGATTCTCGTAGAGCTTGCGCTTGAACGGCACGATCAGGCCGGGAAGCTCGGCCGGTTCGACCCATTTCCAGGCCCGGAACTCCGGGTCCGGTGTATCGATCGCCACGTCTTCGTCACGCCCGAGGAAGCGGGCGACGAACCAGATCTGCCGCTGCCCACGCCAAGGCTCTTTCCAGACCTTGCCGACCAGCTCTTCCGGCAGTTCGTAGGTGAAATCGTCCTTCGAGCGGGCCAGGATTCGAACCAGCCGGCGGGCGATCCCGGTTTCCTCCTCGAGCTCGCGATAGGCGCCATCGAGCGCATCCTCGCCTTCGTCGAGACCACCCTGGGGCATCTGCCAGGCATCGTAGGCGCTATCGAGCCGCTGGCCGACCCAGACCAGGCCGGCCGCGTTGAGCAGCATCACGCCGACGCCCTTGCGATAGGGATCAAACACGCTTCACCTTTGAACCGGGGCTTGCCAGCCTCTATCTTAGGGTCGGCAGGCTAGGGCAATGCGCGGCTTGGAATTGTCCGCCGACCGCCCGACCGCTAGGGGCGTCGCAGGTCCCTGAAAGGACGATTGTTTGGCCACCGCCACACGACAGCTGACCCCAGACGAAGCGCGCGCCGACGAGCCGCCCGAGGCGGTGGTCGTGCGCTTCGCCGGCGATTCCGGCGACGGCATGCAGCTGACCGGCGGCCAGTTCACCTTGTCGACTGCGCTGGCTGGCAACGACCTTGCGACCTTCCCGGATTTCCCGGCGGAAATCCGCGCGCCGCAGGGAACCACCTTCGGCGTCTCGGCCTTCCAGATCAATTTCGGCTCCTCGTCGATCGAGACCGCCGGCGACGAGCCGGACGTGCTGATCGCGATGAACCCGGCCGCGCTCAAGACCAATGTCGGCGAGCTAAAGACCGGCGGCCTGATCATCGCCGACGAGGGCGAATTCACGCCGCGCAACCTCGCCAAGGCCGGCTACGAAGCCAATCCGCTCGACGATGACACGCTCGCGCGCTGGCAGCTGGTCCGCTTCAACATCAGCCAGATGACGCTGGACGCGGTGAAGCCGTTCGGGCTCGGCAACAAGGAAGCGCTGCGCTGCAAGAACATGTGGACGCTGGGCCTGGCGCTGTGGATGTTCGATCGCGACCGTGCCCCGGTCGAACAGTGGCTGAAGGGCAAGTTCGCCAAGGCGCCCGAGCTGGCCGAGGCGAATATCGCCGCGCTGAATGCCGGCCACGCGTTCGGCGAGACCGCCGAGATCGGCAGCCCTCTAAAGCAGCACCAGATCGGACCGGCGCCTGCCGAGCCCGGCCTCTATCGCACCGTCACCGGCGCCGAGGCGATTTCATTGGGACTGATCGCGGGAGCGAAGCTGGCCGGGCTGTCGATGTTCTTTGGCGGCTATCCGATCACCCCGGCAAGCGCGATCCTTCATCATCTCTCGCGACTCAAGGAATATGGCCTCACCACCTTCCAGGCCGAGGACGAGATCGCCGCTGTGTGCGCCGCGATCGGCGCCAGTTTCGCCGGCCAGCTCGGCGTCACCTCCTCGTCGGGTCCCGGCATCGCGCTCAAGACCGAGGCGATGGGGCTGGCGATCATGACCGAGCTGCCGCTGGTGATCGTCAACTCGCAGCGCGGCGGCCCTTCGACCGGCCTGCCGACCAAGACCGAGCAGTCGGACCTCTACCAGGCGGTCTATGGCCGCAACGCGGATTCGCCGATGCCGGTGATCGCCGCGCGTTCGCCGGCCGACGCGTTCGATTGCGCGATCGAGGCCTGCCGGATCGCGGTTCAGTACATGACGCCGGTAATGCTGCTGACCGACGGCTATATCGCCAATGCCGCCGAGCCTTGGCGGGTGCCCGACATGAGCGATTATCAACCGTTCGCGGTGGAGTTCCACGACCGACCGCTCGGCGATGGGGAAGCGGTCAATCCCTATGCGCGCGACGACAAGTTGAAGCGGGTCTGGATCAAGCCGGGGACGCCGGGGCTGATGCACCGCATCGGCGGCATCGAGAAGAATGTCGATACCGGCCACATCGATTATTCGCCGGAAAACCACCAGGCGATGACCGATATCCGCGCCAACAAGGTGCTGGGCGTGGCCGATTCGATGCCCGAGCAAGAGGTCTGTATCGGCGAGGCCGGCGACACGCTGGCGCTGGTCGGCTGGGGTTCGACCTTCGGGCCGATCCACCAAGCGGTGAGGCGGGCTCGCGATCGCGGCCTGTCGGTCGCCCATATACACCTGCGCCACATCTGGCCGTTGCCGATGAATCTCGGCGATCTGCTCAAGTCCTTCGACAAGATCATCGTGCCGGAAATGAATCGCGGCCAGCTCAAGACCTTGCTGCGCGACCAGTATCTGGTCGATGCTCGGCCGCTCAGCAAGATAGCCGGCCAGCCGTTCAAGATAGCCGAGATCAATGCCGCCATCGAGTTGGCGCTGGCATGAACCCGCCTAGACTGATCCCGCTGGTGCTTATGCTGATCTTGGTCCTCGCCCTGATCTATTATTTGAACTGAAGAGCGTGACGTGAACGACCAGACCCGCCTCACCCCGAAAGACTTCGCCAGCGACCAGGAGGTGCGCTGGTGCCCCGGCTGCGGCGACTATGCGGTGCTCAAGGCGGTGCAGCGCACCATGCCCGAGCTCGGCGTCGATCCGGCGAAGACGGTGTTCATCTCCGGCATCGGCTGCTCGTCGCGTTTTCCCTATTACATGGAGACCTATGGCTTCCACACCATCCACGGCCGCGCGCCGGCGTTCGCGACCGGGGTGAAGCTCGCCAATCCCGACCTCGATATCTGGATCGTCACCGGCGACGGCGACGCCCTGTCGATCGGCGGCAACCACACCATGCACCTGCTGCGCCGCAACCTCGACTGCCAGATCCTCTTGTTCAACAACGAGATCTACGGCCTCACCAAGGGCCAATATTCGCCGACCTCGCGCGTCGGCACGCGCACGCCGTCGACCCCGTTCGGCTCGGTCGACCGGCCGGTCCGGCCGTGCGCCTTCGCGCTAGGCTCGGGCGGGCGCTTTGTCGCCCGCGCCATCGACGTGCATAAGAACCTGCCCGACGTGCTCAAGGCCGCGCATGGCCACAAGGGCGCGGCGTTCGTCGAGATCTTCCAGAATTGCATCGTCTACAATGACGATGTGTTCGCGCCGTTCACCGCCAAGGAGAATGCCACCAAGCAGATCTGGCTGAAGCCGGGCGAGCCGATGTTGTTCGACGATGGCACCAAGGGCCTGACGCTCGACCGCCAGGCACTCAACCTCAAGGTGGTCGACGTCAAGGGCGGTGACTGGCAGGCGGCCGACGTCATCGTCCACGACCCGGCCAACAAAGCGGTCGCGCACATGCTGATCGACATGCCGTTCGGCTCCTTCCCGATGGCGCTCGGCGTAATCTACGATGACCCTCGCCCGACCTTCGAGAGCGCGGTGCGGCAGCAGAACGAGGAAGCGGCATCCGGAAAAGGGGCCGACCTGCAGGCGTTGGTATCGAAGGGTCAGACCTGGGAAGTGACGCGGGAACCGCGCCCAATTTAGCCGTCTCGCCGGGCTTGCCTCGAAGCGTCCGTCCAAGCATTTTTCCGCCATGCAGCGCGGCAGACATCTGGTCCGGGCCGACCGCGGGCTTGCCACCGGCGGCGATCTTTTCGCCCGCCTGCTCGCGCGCGGGTTCGGCCGGCTGCTCGCCGGCATCGATCAGGGACTTGCCAGCGGCCGGCTCGACCTGACGCTTCCCGACGGCGAGTTTCGCAGCCTTGGGGGCCGCGGAGCCGGCCCAATGGCGCGGGTCGAATTGAACAGTTGGCGGGCGGTGGGACGACTGGGCACCTCGGGATCGGTCGGATGGTACCGGGCCTGGGCGGAAGGCGAGTGGTCGAGCCCCGATCCCGTTGCCTTGTTCGAGCTCTTCACCCGCAACGCCGTCACCCTGGGAGAAACGGCGCGTGCCAAGGGGCCATGGAAGTTGATCAACCATGTCGCCCACCGGCTGCGCGCCAACGCACCGGCGCGGGCGCGGCGCAACATCGAACATCATTATGACTTGGGCAACGATTTCTACGCCGCCTGGCTCGACGAGAGCCTGACCTATTCCTGCGCGATCTTCAAAGAGCCGATCGCGGCGGACGAGCCGCTCGAAACCGCGCAGCTGCGCAAGCTCAGGCAACTGCTCGACCGGCTGCAGCTGAAGCCGGGCCAGCGGCTGCTCGAAATCGGCTGCGGTTGGGGCTCGCTCGCCGAAATCGCGGCCCGCGACTACCAGGTCCAGGTCGTCGGCCTCACTCTATCTGCCCAGCAGAAGTCGTTCGCCGAGCAGCGGCTCGCTTGTGCCGGGCTCGGCGATCGCGCCGAATTCTGGCTGAGCGACTATCGCGACGTGGACGAAAGGTTCGACGCAGTCGCCAGCGTCGAGATGGTCGAGGCGGTGGGCCGGGAATATTGGCCAGCCTATCTGCAATGTATCGCCCACGCCTTGCCGGCAGGCCGCCGCGCCGCGCTGCAGCTGATCGCGATCGCCGAGCCGTTGTTCGAGCGCTACGCCGCCAATGCCGATTTCATTCAGACCTACATCTTCCCGGGCGGCCTGCTGATCAGCGAGACGATCTTCCGCAGGGTGGCAGAGGAGGCAGGATTGGAATGGCGTGACCGCCGTTCATACGGTGCCCATTATGCCGAGACGCTCCGCCGCTGGCGCCTGCGCTACGACGCGGCGGTGCGCGAGCAGCGCCTGCCGCCGGGCTTCGATCAGCGTTTTCACGATCTGTGGCGATATTATCTGATGTACTGCGAGGGCGGCTTTCGCGGCGACGCGCTCGACGTGCTGCAGGTGACCTTGGTCAAGAAGTGACCGTGGGGGAGGCTACTTCCTTACCTCCAGCCGAGCGCCGTTGTCGAAATCCGCGGCCAGCATCTCGATGATCGCCTGCGCGACTTCTCCAGGCGGCTTCAAAGTGGCCGGGTCCTCGCCCGGATAGGCCTTGGCACGCATCTGCGTTCGGGTGGCGCCGGGATCGACGACGGCCACCCGAACCGGGCTGATGCCGCTCACTTCCTCGCCGTAGCTGAGCACCAGGGTCTCGAGCGCCGCCTTGGAGGCGCCGTAAGCGCCCCAGTAGGCGCGCGGGTGTCGGCCGACGCTCGAGGTTATCGCAATGACGCGCCCGTGCGGACTGTTACGCAGCAGCGGATCGAACGCGGCGATCAGCGCCTGCTGCACGAGCAGGTTCAAAGTCAGCACCTTGTTGAACTCGCGGCCGTCGATCTGCGCCACCGGGGCCATCGAGCCGAGCATCGCCGCGTTGAGCACCAGGATGTCGAGCGCATGCCAGCGTTCGCGCACCGCCTGCGCCAGCCGAGCGACCGATTCGGGTTCGCCCAGGTCGAGCGGCGCCAGTGTTGCGTTGCCGCCGGCCTGGTGGATGCGATCCTCGGCCGTCTCGAGCATTTCGGCGCCGCGGGCGGTCAGCACGACATGAGCGCCTTCGCGCGCCAGCGCTTCGGCAATGGCGGCGCCGATGCCGCGGCTGGCGCCGGTGACCAGCGCCAGCCGGCCGGATAGCCGGGCAGAAGAGCCCATCAAGCGGGATCAGGCATAAAGTGCGGCCGGCAGCAGCTCGCCGCTACGCTCGATTTCCTCGCGATCGGTCAGGCGGGTCGGATAATCGCCGGTGAAGCAGGCGTCGCAGAATCGTGGCTCGCCCGCTTCGCGCTGCGCCTGCCCGAGCGCGCGATAGAGGCCCTCGATCGTCAGGAAAGCCAGGCTGTCGGCGCCAATGAAGCGGTTCATCGCCTCGACATCCATGCGCGCCGCCAGCAGCTTCTTTCGCTCAGGGGTATCGACCCCGTAGAAACAGCTGTGCCGGGTCGGCGGGCTGGCGATGCGCATATGCACCTCGCTGGCCCCGGCATCGCGCATCATCTGCACGATCTTGAGGCTGGTGGTGCCGCGCACGATCGAATCGTCGATCAACACCAGACTCTTGCCGCGGATCAATTCGCTGTTGGCATTGTGTTTCAGCTTGACGCCGGTGTGGCGCCTTTGGTCGCCGGGCTGGATGAAAGTACGACCGACATAATGCGAGCGGATGATGCCGAGCTCGAACGGGATGCCGCTCTCCTGCGCAAAGCCGATCGCCGCCGGCACGCCGCTATCCGGCACCGGCACGACGAAGTCCGCCGCCACCGGGCTCTCGCGCGCAAGCTCCGCGCCAATCGCCTTGCGCGCGGCATAGACCGAGACGCCGTCGAGCAGGCTGTCGGGGCGCGAGAAATAGACATGCTCGAACACACAGGGGCGGGCCGGCTGCGGCGCGAACGGCTTGTGGCTGGCGATGCCGTCGGCGGTGGCGAGGATGATCTCTCCCGGCTCTACCGCGCGCAGATAAGTGGCGCCAACGATGTCGAGCGCGACGGTTTCCGAGGCGAAGACCGGCGCGTCGCCGAGTTTGCCCATCACCAGCGGCCTGATCCCGTGCGGGTCGCGGCAGGCGATCAGTCCCTCTTCGGTCAGGCACAGCAGGCTGTAGGCGCCTTCGACCTGGCGTAGCGCGTCGATCAGCCGGTCGAGCAGGGTCGAGTAACTGGATGTGGCGGCAAGGTGGATGATCACCTCGGTGTCCGAGGTCGACTGGAAGATCGAGCCGTTCTTGTTGAGCTCGCGCCGCAGCCGCATCGCGTTCGAGATATTGCCGTTATGGGCGATGGCGATGCCGCCGCTGGCGAGCTCGGCGAACAAGGGCTGGACGTTTCGCAGCGCCGCTTCGCCGGTGGTCGAATAGCGGACGTGGCCCATGGCGGCGCGTCCGGCGAGCGACCTGATTACTTCATCCTTGTCGAAATTGCCGGCGACATGGCCCATCGCGCGGTGGCTGTGGAACTTCTTGCCGTCGAAGCTGGTGATGCCGGCGGCTTCCTGGCCGCGATGCTGCAGCGCGTGCAGGCCGAGCGCGGTGATCGCTGCGGCGCTGTCATGACCCCACAGGCCAAACACGCCGCATTCCTCGCGCAGCTTGTCGGCGTCGAACGGGTGGGGGGTCAGCGGCACCATGTCAGGTGCTCCCCATATAGCCACGGCGTGGCCGATTCCGCCACCCGCGGAACCGACCAGAGCCAAAAGAATCGGTGAACCGAGCCGGCTAGCGGCTGGCCAGCCTCGGCCACAGCAGGGTGGCGATCCACACCAGGCCGACAAAGACGATCGTGCCGCCAAGCGGGATCAGGATGGTCAGGGAACTCTCGCCGTTGCGAATCGTCAGCACCAGCCCGGCGACCATCATCACCAACCCGAGATTGTGCATCGCCCAGTGCGCGCGCGCGGCGGATGTCTGCTCGATGCGGGCGAGCGCATGCAGCAGTGCGAACAAGACGGACGAAACCCACCGCAACACGCCCATGTGAGCGTGCGGTGAGGAGAATTGGAACTGCGAGGTCAGCCCGAGATACATTCCGAAGGCGATGGTCAGCATGAACCACACGAGGGCGGTGCGGGCCCACAGGCTGATGACGGGATTGAGTGGCATAGGCTCCCCCCTTTTCCTCACCGGCTGGTGGAGCATGGAGGGGCGCCGGCCGCAACTTGACGCTAACGTCAACGTAACATAGGCGAGGGGGCGATGGCCGCGACCGCGCGTCACGCCGACCTCAAGCCCGAGCGAGAGGAGTGCCGCTACACAATCGGGCAATTGTGCAGCGAGTTCGGAGTCACCAGCCGGGCGCTGAGATTCTACGAGGATGAAGGGCTGATCGCGCCGCGGCGGCAGGGCCTGGCGCGCATCTATTCCTGGCGCGACCGCACCCGGCTCGCCTGGATCCTGCGCGGCAAGAGAGTCGGTTTCAGCCTCGCCGAGATCCGCGAGATGATCGACCTTTACGATCTCGGCGATGGCCGGGCGCGCCAGCGCCACGTCACCCTCGAGAAATGCCGCGAGCGGGTCGAGCACCTGCGCAAGCAGAGGCACGATATCGACGCCACGGTCGCCGAGCTCGAGCGGTTCATCGGCATGGTCGAGACCGCCGATTGCGACAGACCCTAGAACCCCGAAGGACAGACAGATGCCCAGCTACACGCCACCCGTCCGCGAAATGCGCTACCAGCTCGAGCAGGTGCTCGGCATCGAGCGCTACTCGAACCTGCCGGGGTTCGAGAATGCGACGCCGGACCTGATCGAGGCGATCCTGACCGAAGGCGGCCGTTTCGCCGCCGAGGTGCTGGCGCCCCTGAACCGGATCGGCGACGAGGAAGGCTGCATTCGCAACGACGATGGCAGCGTCACTACGCCGCCGGGCTTCAAGGAGGCGTACAAGCAGTTCTGCGAAGGCGGCTGGACGACCCTGTCGGCGCCCGAGCAATATGGCGGGCAGGGCCTGCCGTCGGTCATCTCGACCGCGGTCAACGAGTTCCTTCTGTCGGCCAACCACTCGTTCGAAATGTACAACGGACTGACCCAGGGCGCGGTCGCTGCCATCCTGATCAAGGGCTCGGACGAGCAGAAGAAGACCTATGTGCCAAACATGGTCTCCGGCCAGTGGACCGGGACGATGAACCTGACCGAACCGCATTGCGGCACCGACCTTGGCTTGCTCAAGACCCGCGCCGAGCCGCAGCCGGACGGCAGCTACAAGATCGCCGGCACCAAGATCTTCATCTCATCGGGCGAGCACGATTTGGCCGAGAACATCATCCACATGGTGCTCGCCAAAATCGCCGGCGCGCCCGACACGGTGAAGGGGATTTCGCTGTTCATCGTGCCCAAGTTCCTGGTCAATCCGGACGGGTCGCTGGGCGAGCGCAACGCGGTCAGCTGCGGCTCGATCGAGGAGAAAATGGGCATTCACGGCAACTCCACCTGCCTGCTCAACTATGACGGCGCGACCGGCTATTTGGTCGGCGAACCCGAGAAGGGGCTGGCGGCGATGTTCATCATGATGAACGGCGCGCGGCTCGGAGTTGGCCAGCAGGGGCTGGCGCAGGGCGAAATCGCCTACCAGAACGCGGTCGCTTATGCGCGCGACCGCCGGCAGGGGCGGGCGCTGGTGCCCGAGCAGCGCGACGCCGAAGCCAAGGCCGATCCGATCATCGTTCACCCCGACGTGCGGCGGATGCTGATGGAAGCGAAGGCGTTCACCGAGGCAGGACGGGCGCTGGTGCTGTGGGGAGCGCTGCAGGTCGACATCGCCCGCCGCGCCCAGACCGAAGAGGAAAGGCTGGCGGCCGAAGACCTGCTTGGGCTGCTGACACCGGTGATCAAGGGCTACCTCACCGACAAGGGATTCGAGACCGCGGTCAACGCCCAGCAGGTCTATGGCGGCCACGGATACATCCGCGAGTGGGGCATGGAGCAGTTCGTCCGCGACGCCCGCATCACCCAGATTTACGAGGGCACCAATGGCATCCAGGCGCTCGACCTGGTCGGGCGCAAGCTGCCCAAGGATGGCGGAAAGGCGATCCAGGCCTTTTTCCGGCTGGTCAGCGAGGACGTGACGGCCGCGAAGGGCGACCAGAGGATCGGATTCATGGCCGATGCGCTCGAGCGGGCAAGTGCCGACCTGCAGGCCTCGACGATGTGGCTGATGCAGAACGCGATGGCCAATCCCAACCAGGCCGGAGCCACCTGCTACCCGTACATGACGCTGATGGGGATCGTGTCGCTGGGGTTGATGTGGCTGCGCATGGCAAAGACGAGCGGCGAAGCCCTCGCCAATGGCGGCGAGGACGGCGCGTTCCACGAGGCCAAGCTGGTCACGGCGCGTTACTTTGCCGACAAGGTGATGCCGCAGACGAGCGCGCTGCGCGCCCAGGTCGAGAGCGGCGCCGACAGCCTGATGGCGCTGCCGGCCGAGGCGTTCTAGCGCAGCGCCGGAATTGTTTCAGAGGCAGCGGCGGCGAGCCGGACCTGGCCGAGCCGCTGCCGGCGCTGCTCGCGGCTCATTGCCAGCGCCCAGCGCCAGGCCGCATCGTAATCGTAGAGCCCGGGCACGCGCCGCTCCATGCGGGCGAAGCGCTCGGCAAAACCCGGCCCATACAGGTCCGACCAGGCATCGTAGAGGAACAGGTACAAGAGCCGGTGATCGTCCAGCTCGGCGGTGCGCGGCAGCGACCGGGCGAGCAGATGGCCGAGTTCGTGCATCAAGGTGGCGCGGCAATAATCGAGCGAGTTGCTGGCGCGCAGGCGCAGCCAGCGACCCTCGAAGTCCGCCATCGGCGGGCCGTCGCGTACCAACGCCTCGATCCGGTGCGTTGGAAAACGGATGCCGGAATTGGCTTCGAGCGCGGCAACGATGCGCGCCCCTTCCTGGCGCCAGAGTTGCCGATAGTCCTTCGCGGCCTGCGCGAAGCGTGGCTGTTGCGGCACGAAGGCGAGCGGCGGCGCGGCGGCGCCGAGCAATCCGAGCAATGAAAGAGCGGCGGCGATGCGAAGAATCATCGGGCGCGCCTCCCCAAGCGCGCAAAAAAATGTCATGAGCCAGCAACGGTGCCGGCGACAAGCCCTATCAGGCGGTTTCGAGCCTGGTGAAGCGAACCGGCATGATTTCCCGGATCGCGACCTCGCCGTCGGGTGACTTCTCGACCAGGCTCAATTGCTGGACCTCCTTGCCGCCCAAGGGGATTACCATCCGGCCGCCCGCTTCCAGCTGTTCGACCAGGGCCGACGGCGGATCGTCTGCGGCGGCGGTCACCAGGATGCGGTCGAACGGCGCGTGTTCGCTCCAGCCGCGCGAGCCGTCGCCGACGCGAACCTCGACCCGGAAATCGAGCGCCGCCAGCCGCACCCGCGCCGCCTGGGCGAACTCCTCGACCACTTCGACGCTGAACAGCTCCGCGCCGAGCTCGGCGAGCAACGCAGCCTGCCAGCCGAGGCCGGTTCCGACCTCGAGCACTTTTTGGCCCGCTTCGACGGCAAGCAACTCCAGCATCAGTGCGCCGATGAACGGCTGAGAAAGCGTCTTGTCGAAGCCGATCGGCAAGGGCGTGTCCTGGTAGGCGACCATGATCAGCTGGGTCGGCACGAACAGGTGGCGGGGGACGTCGAGGAGGGCTTTTCGCAGTTTCGGCTCCAGCGCGCCGCGGCCGATCTCCTCCCCGGCGAGGTCGAAATGCATATCGATCACCTCGACCATGTGACGGCGCAGGATCGCCAGATGGGTCTCGGTCATCGGCTTCATGGTTTCGCCCATAGAGGGTGGCCCTGCTGCCGCGAAGGCTTGATTGCCAAGCCCGAATCCCCGACCATGCATGGGCGCGACGAATCGCGATCATAAGAGGGGATTATCGATGAATTGGATGCTGATGCCGCTGCGGCGCTATGCCGAATTTTCCGGCCGTTCGCGGCGCATGGAATTCTGGATGTGGCAGCTGTTCAAGTTCCTCGTTTCCATGGTCGTGTATGTGCTTTTCTTCATGATGGCCGGTTCAGCGATGATGTCCGGCGATCCCGCGCAGATGATGCAGGTCGGCGGCGCGGCGACGATCCTGATCGTGGTGATGGGCCTGTTCGGCCTGGCGATCATCATTCCCGATCTCGCGGTGCAGGTGCGGCGGCTGCACGACACCAACCGCACCGGCTGGTGGATCCTGGCACCGATCGTTCCCTACGCGATCGTCGTGGCGATGAGCGCCGGCGCGCTAACCAGCGGCAGCAAGGATGCGGTGGCGACGATGGGTCCGGTCGCGATGATCCTGGTCCTGGTCGCGGTGGTGATGGCGATCGTGCTGCTCGTCTTCTACTTCCTCGACGGCACGCCGGGGCCCAACAAATATGGACCCGATCCGAAGGCGGCCGAGCGCGGCCAGGCGGCAGCGCCAGTGACCTAGGTTGTCGGGATGGGACCGGGAACTTAGATAAAAGGTCCCAAGCCCCTGTGGCGGAATTGGTAGACGCGCTCGACTCAAAATCGAGTTCCGCAAGGATTGCCCGTTCGAGTCGGGCCAGGGGCACCATTTCGCTTTAAGGTCGGCAGTTGCCGGCTACCCGGATCAGCGGATAATCGGACCGCATGAAACGGCTCCAGGATAATGGCCCGGGCGGCGGCAAGGAGCCCGATCATGCGATCGAGCTCGAAGCCGAGCTCGAGGCCGCTGCCTACCGGCGCGACCGGCTGCTTGCCTCGATGGTGCTGATGGCCGGCATCGGGTTGGCGCTCGCTTTCCCGTTCGCGATGCGTGCCGGCGCCGAGTTCTTCCTGCCGGTGACTGCCGCGCTGGTGATTGCAATCGCGCTGGTGCCGATGCTCGAATGGCTCGAGCGGCACCGCGTACCCTCGACGCTGGCCGCCTTGATCTGCGTGCTGCTGTTCATTGCCATCGCCAACATCGCGGTGGCCGCGATCGTCTTTCCTGCGACCGAGTGGTTCGCCGAGCTTCCCGATCGCATCGGGCGGCTGCGCCAGACGCTGGCGCCTCTGGTCGACGTCTATGCCAATCTCGAGGCGTTCATCGACGACATCGTTACCGAGTTCGGCCGCCAGCCGCAGGCCGCGCCGCAGGCGGTGCGGGTCGAGACGCCGAGCACATTGCTCGAGATCATCGCCAGTTCGGCGCCGCTGGCCGCGATCCAGATGTTCTTCGCGGTGCTGCTGATCTTCTTCTTCCTCGGCGGCTGGACCCGGATGCGCCAGCGCACCATCACCGCCCGGGCCAGCTTCGGCGGCGCGCTGACCACGGCGCGGGTGATCCAGCAGGTCGTGGACGCCACCTCGGCCTATCTCGGCACGATTACAGTGGTGAACATCGGTATGGGGCTGACGCTGGCGGTGGTGCTCTACTTCATCGGCATGCCGATGCCGTTGATGTGGGGCGGCATCGCGGCGGTGCTGAACTACATCCCCTATCTCGGCCCGATCGCCTCGGCGCTGCTGCTCGCGCTCGGCGGGCTGATGACCTTCGACGATCCATGGTACGCTTTGCTGCCGGCGATCGCGTTCATCGGCATCCACCTCGTCGAGGCCAATTTCGTAACGCCGACCGTGGTCGGCCGCCGGCTGACGATCAACCCGCTCTTGATCCTGATCTCGCTAAGTTTCTGGGCGTGGGTATGGGGCACGACCGGCGCCTTGTTGGCGGTGCCGCTATTGATCATCATGCGCACCGTGCTCGAGGCGGCGGGCAAGCCCGACATTGCCGGCTTCCTGTTCGAGGAAGGAACCCTGATCCACGAGCATCACGAGGAAGCGAAATCCGAAAATCCCCCTTGAGAATCGAGGCACTGACGCCGCCCGTTCGCTTGACACTAAAGGGGCGCGTGACTACCTCGCCGGCCTGCCTAAATGCGGGTGTAGCTCAGTTGGTTAGAGCGCCGGCCTGTCACGCCGGAGGTCGCGGGTTCAAGTCCCGTCACTCGCGCCATCCCCGGCCAGAATCACCAGCGGACGATCGGCTTATCGAGCCGGCGGAGCCCATCTCAACGACGCCATCGCCCGGTTTCCATCCAGCGTAACAGCGGCTTTACCGGCGCGATCCAGGCGAGGCCGGCGGCGAGGAAGAACAAAGCCTGCAGCGCCCAGTGCGCCCCGATCAGCCGCTCGGCGACGGCAACAATCAACAGGCTCCAGGAGACGATCAGAGTGACGATCAGGCCGATGCCGGCGAGCTTGCGCGCGCTTGCCGTCATGCGCAGTCAATCCACTCGTCCGGGGTGGCGAGCGCGTCCAAATGCACGTCCCAAGGATCGGCCGGCAGGGGTCCTTCGACGACTTGCGAGGACCAGCCGATGCCAATTGCACGCACATGCGCGGTCTCCCTGAGCCTCGCCAGCGCGCGGTCGAAATGGCCCTGGCCGTGGCCGATGCGAACGCCGCCGCGGTCCGCCAGCACGAGCGGCACGATCAGCAAATCGGGCGTCGCGGTGGGCGCGTCGGCGGGCGGCTGGCCCATGCCCCACGGGCCCGGCTCCATGACGAGCGACGCACGCCAGATCATCGGCAAGTCGCGCCCGGCAAACCAGGGAAAGGCGGCCGTTTGCGAAAGCGAAAGCCGTTCGACAATGGCATGCGGACTGATCTCGTCGCGCAGCGAATGGTAGGCGCCGATCACCTGCGCGTCGGCCAAATGCGGGAGGACAATCCTGGCTAGCCGTGTTTCCAGCCCGGCGCGCTGCCCGGCGGAAAGGGCGCGGGCGAAATCGCGCCGCCGCCGCAGCCCCTCGGCGCGCCATTCGCTCTTGGTTAGGGCCGTACCCGTCGGATTCAGGAAGCCGCCGCTTCCTGCTCGAGCTGGTCGGCAAGCGCCTCGACTCGTACCGCCAGCTTTTCGAGCCCGTCGGCGACCGCCGGATCGGGTGGAGGGGGCGTCGGATCGGGCAGGCCGGCGCCGGCGCGGGTGTCCTTGAGATCGTCGGCGACGAGCAAGGCCGCGAACAGGAGAACGCGGGTCTCCGTGAGATTGCCGAGCGCTGCGCCGGCATCCCGCGCCCGCTTGTCGACGATCGCGGCGAGCGAGCGGAGATGATCCTCCTCGCCGTCGCGGCAGGCGACGCTGTAGCGGCGGCCGGCAATGTCGACGTCGACATTGGCCATCAGCGCCGCCCTCCCGAGTCGATCAGTCGGTCGATCTCGCCGATCGCGCCGGCGACGCGCTGGCGAAGCCGATCGTGCGCCTGCTTCAGCCGCTCGAACTCGGCAGAGTCGGCGGCGGCTTGCGGGGCGGGAGCGGGGCGGCTGGCAGCGGCTTCGATTCGCGCCAGCGCCCGCTCGAGGCGCTTCAGGGCGTCGAGGGCGCGCTGGTCACTCATGGCTCAGGAATAGCCGCAAGTTTGCGGCTTTCCAACGGGCTACGCGCCCATTCGCAAATCCTACCGAAAGTCGCGAAGTTCATACAGTTTTGCAGGAGAGCGATTCTTCGGGGCGGCGATTCCCCTCGCGCGCGCGATCGCGCTGGATGTGTCACTTTCGTCACCTTCGGCAGGGTCCGGCCAGAGCCGGCGGCGCCCAGCCAGCGCAGCGCGTGGGATAGCTTCATTCGACGATTGTCAAAGAGCGGGCCACCGGCCGGGAATTCGCGTCCGCGCGCGTCGCACGCCCGATCCTACTAGTCAAGAACAAAAGTCGAACATTAGCCCTGTCGGCCGTTCGGGTTGACGGGGCCGACCCGCCCGATAAAGGCGCTGGTTCGCGTCTTTCCTGCGCAACATCAGCATCCAAGGACGAATGCCCGCCGATACGCGCCCGCTCGCCAACACCATCCGCGCCCTTGCGATGGACGCGGTGCAGGCGGCCAACAGCGGCCATCCCGGCATGCCGATGGGCATGGCCGACGCCGCGACCGTGCTGTGGACCGAGTATCTCAAGCACGATCCGGCCGACCCGGCCTGGCCCGACCGCGACCGCTTCGTGCTCTCGGCCGGGCACGGGTCGATGCTGCTTTACGCCCTGCTCCATCTCACCGGCTACGAACGGCCGACGCTCGACGAGATCCGCCACTTCCGCCAGCTCGGTAGCCCCTGCGCCGGCCACCCGGAGAATTTCCTCCTCGACGGCGTCGAGGCGACCACCGGCCCGCTGGGGCAAGGGATGGCAATGGCGGTCGGCATGGCGATAGCCGAGCGGCGACTGAACGCCGAGTTCGGTGACGCGCTGGTCGACCATCGCACCTGGGTGATCGCGAGCGACGGCGACCTGATGGAAGGGGTCAATCACGAGTCGGCGGGGCTGGCGGGCCACCTCAATCTCGGCCGCCTGATCGTCCTGTGGGACGACAACGACATCACCATCGACGGTTCGACCGCCTTGTCGACCTCGGAAGACGTCGAGGCGCGTTACCGCGCTTATGGCTGGCATGTCGCGCGTTGCGACGGCCTGAACCCAGGCGACGTGCGGCGAGGGCTCGACGAGGCGCTGGCCGATCCGCGTCCGACGCTGATCGCCTGCCGGACGATCAGTGGTTTTGGCGCCCCCAACAAGCAGGGGACGGCCGCCACGCACGGCGCCGCGCTGGGCGAGGACGAGGTGGCGGCGGCGCGCGCCGAACTAGGCTGGGGGCACCCGCCCTTCGAGCTACCCGCGGAGCTGCGCGACGGGTGGCTAACCGCCGGCAAGCGCTCGCAGCCGCTGCATCGCGAATGGGCCCAGAGGCTCGCCGCGAGTGACGTCAAGGCGGCATTCCAGCGGCGCATGGCGGGCACGCTGCCCGATGACTTCTCGATGGCCGGGCATATCGCCTGGCTGATCGCGCAGCCGCAGACGGTGGCGACCCGCAAGGCCTCGGAGCTGGCGCTCGAGGCGATCAATGCGCAACTGCCCGAGACGATGGGCGGCTCGGCCGATCTTACGGGTTCCAACAACACGCGAACAAAGAACCAGAAACCTTTCACAAGAGAAGATTATTCCGGCCAATATATCTATTACGGCATTCGCGAGTTCGGGATGGGCGCGGCGATGAACGGGATGGCGCTGCACGGCGGGCTCATCCCCTACGGCGGCACGTTCCTGATCTTCAGCGACTATTGCCGCCCGGCGATTCGTCTCTCGGCGCTGCAGCAGGCGCGCGTGATCTACGTGATGACCCACGATTCGATCGGGCTCGGCGAGGATGGCCCGACCCACCAGCCTATCTAGCAATTGATGGGCTTGCGGGCGATGCCGAACCTGCACGTGTTCCGGCCGGCCGACGCGGTCGAGACGGCCGAGTGCTGGGAGCTGGCGCTGCGCCGCACCGAAGGACCGTCGTTGCTGGCGCTGACCCGGCAGAACCTGCCGCAGGTGCGCACATCGGCATCGGACGAGAATCTCTGCGCGCGGGGTGCCTATCGCCTCAAGCAAGCCAGCGCCGAGCGGCGGGTGGTAATCGTCGCCACCGGTTCGGAGCTGGCGCTCGCCGTGGCGGTCGCGGAGCGGCTCGAGGCGGAGGGGGTAGGAACGGACCTGGTGTCGATGCCGTGCTGGGCGCATTTCGACGCCCAGGGCGAAGGCTATCGCGCCTCATTGTTGCCGCAGGACGCGCTTAAGGTGGCGATCGAGGCGGGCGCGACGCTCGGCTGGTCGCGCTACATCGGCACCGACGGCCTTGCGTTCGGGCTCGACCGGTTCGGCGCCTCGGCGCCGGGCGAGCATTTGTTCGAGCATTATGGCTTTACCGTCGAGGCGATCGCACCGACGATCCTCGCGAATATCAATTCCTAGGGAGTTCAACAGGATGGCGGCAAGAGTTGCGATAAATGGTTTCGGCCGGATCGGCCGGCTGGTGGCGCGGGCCCTGCTCGAAAAGCCGAACAGCGGGCTCGAGCTGGTGGCGGTCAACGACCTTGCGGATGCCGAATCGAACGCCCTGCTGTTCAAGCGCGATTCGGTGCACGGTGCCTGGCCGGGCGAGGTGCGCGCCGACGGCAACGATTTGATCATCGACGGGCGACGGGTGAAGGTCACCGCAGAGAAGGACCCGGCGAAGCTGCCGCACAAGGACAACGGCATCGACATCGCGCTGGAGTGCACCGGCTTCTTTACCGACCGCGACAAGGCCGGATCGCATTTAACCGCCGGCGCACGGCGGGTGCTGATCTCGGCCCCGGCCAAGGGCGTCGATCTCACCATTGTCTATGGCGTCAACCACCAGAAATTGACCGCCGACCACGTCATCGTCTCGAACGCCTCGTGCACCACCAACTGCCTGGCGCCGGTGGCGCAGGTGATGAACCAGACGGTCGGTATCGAGCGCGGGCTGATGACGACGATCCACGCCTATACCAACGATCAGAAGATCCTCGACCAGATCCACTCGGACAAGAGGCGAGCGCGCGCTGCGGCGATGTCGATGATCCCGACCACCACCGGCGCGGCGCGCGCCGTCGGCGAGGTGCTGCCCGAGCTGAAGGGCAAGCTTGACGGCTCGGCGGTACGGGTGCCGACCGCCAATGTCAGCCTGGTCGACCTCACCTTCATGCCGTCGCGCGAGACGTCGGTCGAGGAAGTGAACGGCGCGCTGCGAGCGGCCTCCGAAAGCGGCCCGCTCGCCCAAGTGCTCGATTATTGCGAGGAGCCGCTGGTTTCGATCGACTTCAACCACAACCCGGCGAGCTCGACGATCGACAGCCTCGAGACGGCTGTGCTCGAAGGCAGGCTGGTGCGGGTCGTCTCCTGGTACGACAATGAATGGGGCTTCTCAAACCGCATGGTCGACACCGCGGGGGCGATGGCGGCTCTGCTCTAGCCGATGGCGGGCTTTCCTACCCTCGACCAGATCGGCGACCTGTCCGGCAGGCGCGTGCTGGTGCGGGTCGACCTCAATGTGCCGATGCAGGAGGGCATGGTGAGCGACGACACGCGGCTGCGCGCGACGCTGCCGACCGTCACCGAGCTGGCAGACAAGGGCGCGATCGTGCTGCTGCTGGCCCATTTCGGCAGGCCGAGGGCGCCGAGCGCCGAATATTCGCTGGCCCAGGTCCGGGAGGCCTACGAGGCGGTGCTCGGCCGGCCGGTCCGCCATATCGACTGGGAAGGCGACGAGGCGTCGGTCGCGGCGCTGCAGGCGGGGGACGTCGCGATCCTCGAAAACACCCGCTTCTTCGGCGGCGAAGAAAAGAACGATCCGGCTGTCGTCGACCGCTTCGCCCGGCTCGGCGAGCTCTACGTCAACGACGCTTTCTCGGCCGCACACCGCGCGCACGCCTCTACCGAGGGGCTGGCGCACCGGCTGCCGGCTTTTGCCGGACGGGCGATGCAGGCCGAGCTGGAAGCGCTGGAGAAGGCGCTCGGCAATCCCCAACGGCCGGTGATGGCGGTGGTCGGCGGCGCCAAGGTGTCGACCAAGCTGGCGGCGCTGCACAACCTCGTCGGACAGGCCGATCATTTGGTGATCGGCGGCGGTATGGCGAACACCTTCCTGGCCGCGCGCGGCATCGCGGTCGGAAAGAGCCTCGCCGAGCACGATCTCAAGTCCGAGGCGCTCGCCATCTTCGGCGCGGCGGAGCGCGCCGGCTGCACCATCCATCTGCCCTATGACGTTGTCGTGGCGAAGGAATTCGCGCCAAACCCGCCCTCGATGCGGATCGCCAACGTGCACGAGGTCGCCAACGACGAGATGATTCTCGATATCGGTCTGGCCGCGGTGGAGGCGCTGGCCGACGCGCTCAAGACCTGCCGGACCCTGGTGTGGAACGGGCCGCTGGGCGCGTTCGAAACGCCGCCGTTCGATGCGGCGACGGTCGCGCTGGCGCACACCGCCGCGGCGCTGACCCGCGAGGGTTCGCTGGTCTCGGTCGCCGGCGGCGGCGACACGGTGGCGGCGCTGAACCACGCCGGAGTGAGCGACGACCTGAGCTTCGTCTCGACCTCCGGCGGCGCCTTCCTGGAATGGATGGAGGGGCGCGAATTGCCCGGCGTGGCGGCGCTGAGGCAACCGGCGACGGCAGAGCAGAGCTAGATATTTTAAGAGGAAAATAACCATGCAAGACTCCGAAATGATGGAAAAAATGCGCAGCGCCAACGGCTTCATCGCGGCGCTCGACCAGAGCGGCGGATCGACGCCGAAGGCGCTCAAGGGCTACGGCATCGAGGAGGACGCCTGGTCGAACGAGGAGGAGATGTTCGACCTCATCCACCAGATGCGGGTGCGGATCATTAGCTCGCCCGCGTTCAGCGGCGACAAGGTGATCGGCGCGATCCTGTTCGAAAAGACGATGGACGGCGAGGCCGACGGCAGGCCGGTGCCGCAGGCACTGAAGGCGCGCGGCGTGGTGCCGTTCCTCAAGATCGACA
>JBQTJR010000118.1:0-3544 GCA_052386895.1 Sphingosinicella sp. | reverse complement strand
AAGCTCGGCTGGCTCCGCTACCGCGACAACCAGGAGGAGATCTTCCTCGGCCACAGCGTTTCGCGCAGCCAGCACGTCTCCGAGGACACGGCGCGGCTGATCGACGCCGAGGTGAAAAGGCTGGTCGAGGAAGCCGAGGCGACCGCGCGCGGCGTGCTCACCGAGAAACTGGACGAGCTGCACAAGCTCGCCGGCGCGCTGCTCGAATACGAGACGCTGAACGGCGAGGAAGCGAAGCGGGCGATTCGCGGCGAGGATATCGGCCGCGGCGAGGCCGAGCGGGCGCGGGTGCCGGCGATGACCGGTTCCTCGATCCCGGCGACGCGCAAGCGGCCGAGGCGGCCGATCGGCGGGCCTGCGCCGGCGGGGGCCTAGGCCTCAGCCCTAAACCGTCATGCCAGCGAAAGCTGGCATCCAAGCTGACTCATTGCAGGTCTCGAAGCTCGCGTGGACCCCAGCAGACGCTGGGGTGACGGACAAGGGGCTGGAGCCCTTCTCCACGAGATCCCATGATCAGGTGCGATGAATCGGGTGCGACATGCCCCGCGTGTCGCAGCCTCGTCCGGGGGACGAGGCGACCCGATCATTCCCCCGGACATCAGCAGCCACGTCCGGGGGACGTGGCGACCTGATTCATTGCGCCGGGACACGTCGCGGCTCCGGCGAGCCGCTCCTACCCCAGCACGCCGACCGCGATCAGCAGCAGCAGGAACAAGAGCGACGCGATCAGCGCGAAGAAGAGCAGAAACGCCGTCCGCCAGATCGCCCCGAACGTCGTGAGGCCGTAGGCGCCCTTCAGCTGCCGGTACATGTGGTACGGCGGGTAGAGGGCCAGGACGAGCGCGTTGAAGCTGTCGCCGAACGCCGGCCGCACCAGACTCAGGGCGACCAGCAACAGGTTCATGAAGGCGATCGAGTATGTGACGAACACGGTGGGGTCGTAGGCGTGCAGCTCTTGGCGGTAGCGGCGGCGGTGGAGGAAGAGCAGCCACACCAAAGGCATCGAGATCGGGATCAGTGCCCAGGAGAATTTATAGGCGTTGGTCTGGATCTTGTAGAACAGCAGCGAGGGATTCTCCCGGGCCTGTTCGAGCGCGCGATCGAGCCAAAGCCAGCCGGTGTCGATCTCGCCTTCGCGCAGGTCGATCTCGCGGCGGGTTCCCCGCGGCGGCTGGGGACCGATGACGAGCCGTTCCGCGCCCTCCATCGCCCGCACCTCGGATCGCGCCTCGGCAAGCTCGCGCGCAACGGCGGGGTCCGAGGCAGATTCCCGCTCGAGCCGGGCGACGCGGGTGCGCGCGGAATCGAGCTCGGCGGCCAGGTCGCCCCGCATCTCGGCGGCCCTGCGCGGGTCGCTGCCGGCAAAGGGACCGCCGACCAGGCTGAATATCGCAAACATCAGGAACACCGAGAACAGGAACAGGGCGATCGGCGAAACGAAGAGGGCGCGCTCGCCGTGGATGTAGCGGCGGGTCAATTCGCCCGGGCGCCAGGCGAGCAAGGGCAGAGTGCGCCAGATCTTGCCCTCGAAATGAAGGAAGCCGTGGAGGAAATCGTGCCAGAAGCCGGCGATGGTGCGGTGGACCTCGCCCTTCTGGCCGCAGGCGTGGCACCAGGGGCCGGCCAGCGCGGTGCCGCAATTGAGGCAGGTGCCGGGCTTGCCGGCGGTGCGTTCACCAGCCTGGGGCTCGACCGCGCGCGCGCCGATGCCGCCGGTCACCGCCTCGCCGACGCCTTCAATGCCAGAAACCATGCGCGCATTATGCACGCGAAGACGCTAAGACGCGAAGTGTCGAATTGAAGGCTCCAAATGGGGCTGGCGGCGGAACGATGCCTCTCCGAGGATCTGGTGACGACACGAATGGCGCTTCGCGCCTTCGCGGCTTCGCGTGAGACCTGCTATCGCCGACGCATGAAAAAGACCGGCCTGCGCACCGGGCTGCTCGGGGGCTCGTTCAACCCGGGGCATCGCGGCCACGCCCGCACCAGCCGGGCGGCAATCGCGAAGCTGGGGCTGGACGAGATCTGGTGGCTGGTGTCGCCCGGCAACCCGCTGAAGCCGGCGCGCGGCATGGCGCCGCTGCCGGCGCGCTTCCTGTCGGCCAGAGCGGCGGCGCGGCGGGCGCCGATCAGGGTCAGCGCGATCGAGCGCGAGATCGGGACGCGCTACACGATCGACACGCTCAAGCACCTCGTCCGCCGCTTCCCGCGGCGGCGCTTCGTGTGGCTGATGGGGATCGACAATCTGAACCAGTTCCACCGCTGGCGCGAGTGGCGGGAGATCGCCCGCATCGTGCCGATTGCGGTGGTGAGTCGCCCCGGTTATCATGGCCGCGCTTTCATCGCCCCGGCGATGGGCTGGCTGCGGCGCTTCGTCCGGCCCGCAGCCCGAGCCAGACAGTGGACGAGATGGAGTGTGCCCTCGCTCGTGATGCTCAAGGTGCCGAGAGACAAGACCTCCGCCACCGCCATTCGCGCATCCTTTCCCCGATGGCACGAAAAGTTCGACAAGCCGTTTTCTTCGCAAAGGCTGCGCGACGCGGTGACGCGTAGGCGCATCACGTGACGCGTAAGCGCATCAGCTAAGGAGGCCGATTGCCCGCAAAGAAACCCGCTCCTCACCCTGACGGAGCCGACAAACGAGCCGAGGCGCTGCATGCGCTCGTGCTCAAGTCCCTCGACGACGACAAGGCGCTCGACGTCGTTTCCATTCCCCTCAAGGGCAAATCCGCCATCGCCGACCACATGGTGATCGCCAGCGGCCGATCGACCCGGCAGGTGGCGTCGATGGCGCAGAAGCTGGCCGAGCGGATCAAATCCGAGCAGGGGCGGCCGAGCCGGATCGAGGGGCTGCCGGCGGCCGACTGGGTGCTGATCGACGCCGACGACGTCATCGTCCACATCTTCCGCCCCGAGGTGCGCAGCTTCTACAATCTCGAGCGGATGTGGGCGTTCGACGACGCGCCGGCAAAGGCCGCGGCGGCGGCCGCCGCCGGCTGAAGCAGGCATCGACCTGCTGTTGCACATTCTCGCCCGCGGCCGGATCAAGGGGCCCGAGGCGGAGCTGGTCGAGCGCTATCTCAAGCGCATCCCCGGCGGCCGTGGCGGCTGGACGGTGAAGGCGAGCGAGTTGGCCGTCGGCAAGGCGCCGCCGCCGCGCGGGCCGGGGACGATCGCCATCCTGCTCGACGAGAAAGGCGAGGCCTGGTCCTCGGCCGAGCTGGCGAAGAGGCTCGAAGGATGGCGCGACGCGGGCAGGCGCGAGGCGCGCTTCCTTCTCGGCGGCGCCGACGGCTTTACCGCCGCGGAACGCGCATCCGCCGACCATCTCTACGCGTTCGGGCCGGCGACCTGGCCGCATCTGCTGGCGCGGGCGATGCTCGCCGAGCAATTGTACCGCGCGACGGCGATGCTTGCGAACCACCCCTATCATCGCGAAGGGTGATAAGATGACGCGCCATCCGACCCACCCCCTCCCCCCACCCTGGAAGGGCGGGGAGTCGTGAGCATTGCGAACGACGGGGTGGGTGCCGGGCGTGCGCTT
>JBQTJR010000117.1:0-7352 GCA_052386895.1 Sphingosinicella sp. | reverse complement strand
GCGCCCGCGGCCGCCCCGGCGGCGGCGGCGGCGGCGGTGCGGCAATGCGGCCGGCAGCAGCGGTCGATACCGGCGGCGGCGGCGCCGACGCCAGTTGGGCGGCGGCCGCGCGCAGCTCCTCGGCGGTCAGCGCCGGCACATTGTCCGCGCCGATCGAGGCGCGGACGATGCGGGTCGGAACCACCGGCGGCTCACCGCGCTCGAGCGCGTCGACGTAACTCATGCCGGCGATCACCCGCCCGAACACGGTGTAGTCCGGATCCATGCCCAGCCGCGGCGTGAACATGATGTAGAACTGGCTGTTGGCGCTGTTGAGGTCCTGCGCGCGGGCCATGGCGACCGCGCCGCGCAAATGCGGCAGCCCGCGGATCTCGGCGACGAGATCGGCCAGGTCCGAGCCGCCGGCGCCGGTGCCGGTGGGATCGCCGCTTTGGGCCATGAAGCCCTCGATCACGCGGTGGAAGACGATGCCGTTATAGAAACCGCGCCGGGTCAACGCCTTGATCCGCTCGACATGCGCCGGCGCGACGTCCGGCCGCAGCTGGATCGAGACGCGGCCGCCGCTGGTGAGATCGAGGTGCCAGACATTTTCCGGTTCGGCGGCCGGCGGCGGCGGCGGCGGTCCCGCCGGCTGCGCTGTCGCAGCCGCCGGCTGCGCGGCATCCGTGGTCTGGGCGACGGCGGCCGGGGCGGCGACGAGCCCGAAGGCAATTAACATGGCAAATACCCGCATCGGCAATTTTTCCTTTGACTGTGAGCCTGTTGTAGGACGCCGCCGCTGCCGTCTCAAGCCGCAACGCATCGCTTCATGCGCCCTTGCGGCCGGTCCTCTCCACCCGTTCCCGCACGTCGGCGGCGACCGCCGGCGAGACGAAGCGCGAGACGTCGCCGCCGTAGCGGGCGATCTCCTTGACCAGGCGCGATGCGATCGCCTGCAGCGACACGTCGGCCATCAGGAAAACCGTTTCAATGCGGTCGTTCAACTGCTGGTTCATCCCGGCCATCTGGAATTCATATTCGAAATCGGCCACCGCCCTCAGGCCGCGGACGATCAGGATCGCGCCTTCGCGCTCGGCGAAATCCATCAGCAGCGAATCGAACGAGGTGATGCGGACGTCGCCGGCGATGGCGGCGACCTCGCGCTGCACCATCGCCAGCCGCTCGTCGAGCGTGAACATCGGCGACTTGTCGGGATTGGTGGTGACGCCGATCACCAGCCGGTCGACGAGGTGGGTGGCGCGGCGGACGATGTCAATGTGGCCGAGGGTGATCGGATCGAAGGTGCCCGGATAGACGCCGATGCGCATTACGCTCCCTTAAACGGCTTAGTGGTCGCGCTCCACCGCGAAGCGCGCCACCTGCCGCAGCAGGTCGGCTTCCGGCCCGAGATTGCGCAGATGCTCGATCGCCTGCGCGACCAGCGCCTGCGCCTGCTGGCGGGCGCGCTCCGGGCCGAGCAGGGAGACGAAGGTCTCCTTGCCCGCGGCGCGGTCCTTGCCCAGCCTTTTGCCGGCGCGCTCCTCGCTCCCCTCCTGGTCGAGCAGGTCGTCGGCGATCTGAAAGGCAAGGCCAAGATCGCGGGCGTAGCCGCGCAGCGCCGTCCGGCCCTCCGGCGGCACCTTGCCGACGATCGCCGCCGCCTCGAGGCACCAGCCGATCAGGGCACCGGTCTTCAATTGCTGCAGGCGGGTCACCGCCTGGAGGTCGAGCTTCCTGCCGCCGGCGGCGAGGTCCATCATCTGGCCGCCGGCCATGCCGGCCGGCCCGACCGCGCGCGCCAGTTCGAGCACCAGCTCGCTGCGTACCCAGGGATCCTCGTGGGTCTGGGGATCGGCGAGCAGCTCGAAGGCGAGCGCGTGCAGGGAATCGCCGGCGAGGATGGCGGTGCTCTCGTCGAACGCCTTGTGCAGGGTCGGCTTGCCGCGGCGGACATCGTCATTGTCCATGCTCGGCAGATCGTCGTGGACCAGCGAGTAAACGTGGATGCACTCGACCGCGAGAGCGACCCTGAGCGCGCGATTGCGCGCCACCCGGAACAGGTCGCAGCCCGCGAACACCAGCAGCGGCCGGACGCGCTTGCCGCCGCCGATGGCGGCGTAGCGCATCGCCTCGAACAGTCGCTCGCGCGGATCGTCCCCGGGCACCCGCAGCAGCTCGTCGAACGCCCGGTCCAGCTCCGCGCCGACCTCGGTGAGCGCGGCGGCGAGCGTTACCTCTTGCTTCATTCGCTTCCGAACGGCTCCGTGCCCGCCGGAGCCCCGTCTTTGCCGAACTGGATCTGCTCGATCCTGGCCTGCGCTGCCTGCAGCCGCGCCTCACACTGCTGCTTCAGCCGATCGCCCTCGCCGTAGAGTGCGATCGCCTCGTCGAGCGGCGCCTCGCCGCTTTCCAGCCGGCGAACGATCTCCTCGAGGCGCTTGAGCGCCTCCTCGAAGCTGAGCTCCGGCCCTTCGCGCGGCGGCTCGTCCATCGCTGGTGCCAATGGTCCTGCCTCCGCAGGCGGTCAAGGAGGCTGTCTCCGCGTCAGCGGATCGCAAACCAGTGCACCCCGTCGCGGTCCTCGCGCTCGACCTGGCCTTTCACTTCGAGGTAGCGGAGGTGGGCGAGTGCCTCGCCGGTGGCGAGGCCCAGTGAATTCTCGCCGATCGCGCGGCCGAACAGCCTGGAGAAACAATCGACCGCGCGCTTCGGCTCGACCAGCAGGTCGAGGAGAGCGTCGAGCCGGCCGCGATGGCCTTCGGCCAGCGCATCGAGCCGCTCGTGCAGGCCGGTGAACGGCTCGCCGTGCGACGGCAGCACCAAGAGGTCGGCGGGCAGGAGCCGCAGCCGCGCGATCGAATCGAGCCATTCGCCCAGGGGGTCGGCCTCGGGCTCGCTGATGCTCAACGACACGTTGGAGGTGATGCGCGGCAGCACCTGGTCGCCGGCGATCAGCACCTTGCCGGCTTCGTCGTGCAGGCAGGCATGTTCGGGCGAATGGCCGCTGCCGACGACGACCCGCCAGTCGCGCCGGCCGATGCGGACCGAGTCGCCATCGCGCAGCCGGCGATGGCCGACCGGCACCGGGCTGACGATGGCGGCAAAACGGCCCCAGCCCTTGCCCGCCTCGCGCGCGATCTCCTCCTCGCTCCAGCCGGCGGCGCGCCAGGCGGCGAGCGCCTCGGCCGGCGGCTCGGGGCGGACATCGGCGACGAGCATGCGGGCGTAGAGCCATTCGCCGCGGGTCATCCACAAGCGCACGCCGAATCGCTCGCACAGCCAGCCCGCCAGGCCGAGATGATCGGGGTGGAAATGGGTGACGATGACGCGGTTGACGGCCCGGCCGGCGAAGGAACCGGCGAACAGCCGCTCCCACGCCTCGCGCGCCGGCGGGATGTTGAGCCCGGAATCGACCAGGGTGAGCGCGTCACCGTCGTCGAGCAGCCACAGGTTGATATGATCGAGCGAGCCGGGGACCGGCGAACGGGTCCAGTGCAGATCGTCGGCGATTGCGACCGTCTCGCCCGCCGCCGGCACGGTGCGGCCGAACGGATAAGTGAGCCCGCGGTGGGAATAAGGCTCTTGGGCGAGCGAGGCGTCGGGTGAGAGAGGCGACTCGGTAGCCATCGGCGATTCGCCTCACTCGCCTTCGATAATCATCTGACAGCAGGATTCACGACTTTGGCGATTCCGCCAAATTCGATCCTGCTTCTTGCGAGCGAGGCGTCGGGTGAGAGAGGCGGCTCGGTAGCCATCGGCGCTCACTCGGACGGCGAGCGGACCTCCGCGTCGGGCTCGGCGGGCTCGGCGGGCTCGACGGCGGCTTCGGCGACGGCGGCATCGGCGGCGGCATCGGCGGCGGCGGCTTCCGCCTCGGCCTCGGCCGCGCGTAGTCTTTCCGCCTCGATGGCGGCGGCCTCGCGCTCGGCCCTGAGCTGTTCTATCTGCGCGACGCTTTCGCGATCGTACGAGTGATCGGGCGGCGGCGGCGCGCCCGCCGCCTTGGCCGCCTTGGCGACCGCCGCGTCGAGCTCGCGCTGGCTGGTCAGCCCGAGCGTCACCGGGTCCTTGGGCTGGATATTGGCGATGTTCCAGTGGCTGCGCTCGCGAATCGCCTGGATGGTCGAGCGGGTGGTGCCGATCAGCTTGCCGATCTGGGCGTCGGACAATTCGGGATGGTTGCGGATCAGCCAGGCGACCCCGTCGGGCTTGTCCTGCCGCTTCGACACCGGCGTGTAGCGCGGGCCGCGCGTGCGCATCGTCTTGTCCGGCTCGCGATGCATCACCAGCCGGTAGGCCGGGTCGGCCTGGCCGCGCTCGATTTCCTCGAGCGTCAGCTCGCCCGAGCGGATCGGATCGCGGCCGGTGAGCTTGGTCGCGGCGGTATCGTCGGCGATTGCCTGGACCTCGAGGATGTGCAGGCCGCAAAACTCGGCGATCTGGTGAAAGCTTAGCGAGCTGTGCTCGACCAGCCAGCTGGCCGTGGCGTGGGGCATGAGCGGCTGGACCAATGTCAATCTCCGGAAAAAATCAGGGCCGCCCCTGCGGGAGCGGCCGGTCGCAGGCGATCTAGGACTGCGCGGCGGGACAGGCAAGCCCAGGGCGGGCCCGGACTCCGATTGCGTTCGCCGGCCCGAATTCCTATCGAGCGGGAAAGGGAGGCGAAAAATGCTGTTGCTGGCGATGACCTTGATCGCGGCGGACGTCGAGCCGGCGCCGCAGCCGATGGTGGTCGAGATCGTGCGTGACGCGATGACCGACGAGGTCCGCGCCCACGCCATCCTGCGGCAGCGCGGCGACCGGCTGGTGATCAGCTGCGACCCGGCCCGCTATCGCGGCGCCCGCGTCACATTTCACTCGCGGCGCTGGCTGGCGCCGGCCTCGCTGGTGCTGTTCGACGAAAAGCTGATGTACCGGATCGACGACCAGCCGCCGCAGCAATCGATGTGGCGCATCCGCCACCGCCGCGCCGAGCTCTACCGCGAGGCGCGCGCGGCCGCGTTCGTCAACGAACTGACCGGCGCCCGGCGGCTGGCAATCCGCACCCGCGACATCGAGAACCGCCGCTTCGACACCGTGTTCGACCTGCCCGACGTGCGCCCGGCGATCGACCAGGCGATGAATGCCTGCGGCGGCTGGCCGGTGGAAGAGGACAATGAGCGTCGATTCTGGCCGTTCTAGGTTATCCACGATATCCCCGTTATCCACAGGCGGGTAAGCGGAAAAACCGCTTTCGCGAATCGGTTCGGGCTGTCATTCAGGATCTCCGGAACGACCGGGGAAGAAGCGCGAGGCGCAAGCCGAACCCACTTTCTTCGATCGATCCGGCGGGACTTCCGCCCTCGGGTGGAAGTGTCGTCAGGAAGAGCGCCGGCCCAGCAATGGACTGGTGAACTTCCGGGTCGGAAAGGCGCAGGTCGCAAGACCAAGCGGGTTCCGGCAGGGAACCGGAAAGGCCGCGAGGCTGGACCGGTACCCAAGGGACCGACCGGGGCCGAAAGGCTCCGGCCGGAACCTTCTCCGAGGAACGATCGGACTTCGGTTCTCATTCCGCGGGAAAGTGGGGGCTGGTGGCAACACCAGCCCCCATTTGATTCCGGCGTCAGCTTGTTCCGGGCAGCGGCCCAGGCGCTACGCGCGCTTCATCTTCTCCAGCAGCCACAGCCACAGCGGCAGCGTCGCCATCGCCGCCGGCGCGACATAGGGCGAGGCCGCCGCCGGGACCGGTGATGTCGCCATCGAGGCTGACCGCCGCGCCGCAAGTGAGCTTGCGCATCGGCCGGCGGCAGGGAGATCGGCGCTAGCGGGACGCCCCGCTGCTCGGCCCGCCCAAAGCGGCGGGATCGGTGACGCGCCGCTGAAGCGCGATCAGGGTCTCGCTCGACTGCATGAAGGGCTGCGGATTGACCGCCCGCCCGTCGATGCGGACCTCGTAGTGCAGGTGGCTGCCGGTCGAGCGTCCGGTCGAGCCCATCAGGCCGACCAGGTCGCCGCGGCGCAACCGCTGGCCGGCGCGCGCGACCAGCCGCGAGAGGTGGCCGTAGCGGGTCTGGATGCCCTGGCCGTGGTTGATCTCGACGAGATAGCCGTAGCCGCCGCTATTATATTCCGAGCGGCCGACGATGCCGTCGGCGGTGGCATAGACCGGCGTGCCATAGGGCCCGGCGAGGTCGATGCCGCCGTGCATCGCGGCGCGGTGGCGGAACGGATCGGAGCGGATGCCGAAGCCGCTGGTGAAATTGGCGGCGCTGCGCAGCGGCGGCGCCGAGGGAATGGCGACCACGCCGCGCTCCAGCTGCTCGAGCCGGCGCCAGCTGACGAACAGCTCGCGATAACGCGGATCGGCATCGTCAGCCGCAACCTCTTCGTACGGGCCGCCGACGCCACTGGCGCGATGGAAGCGGGCCGGGTTCATGCCCAAACGGCGGATCTCGGTGGCCGCCTGGCGGTAACGCTGCAGGGTGCGGTCGTGGGCGCGATCGGCGAGCGTGCGCTGCATGCCGTCAATCTCGGCATAGGCCTGCGAAATGCGATTGTAGCCGCTTTGCTCCTGCTGCGGCATCAGCGAGGCAAGCTCGTCGGCGGTGGCCTCGCCGGAAAGAACGCGGGCGAGAAAAGCCTGCCGCCGCTCGAGCAGCTGGGCATGGCTCTGGGTCTGGATGCGCATCGCCGCGACGTCGGCCTCCATCTGCGCGACCTGGCGCTGCATCTGGGCGACATCGCCGTTCATCAGCACGATCGCCTGGACGGTGGCGAAGGCCGACCATGCCAGCATCACGAACGCGGCAATCGCCGCGGCCGCCTGGATGCGGGCGCCGATGGTGAAGCGCTGCAGGCTGCGGCCGTCGTGAAGGAATAGGTCGCGCGGCTTGAACCAGCCGACAAAGCGCGTGAGCAGGTTGGCGTCGGCGTTCGAATGCAAATCGGTCATCGTCTTCCCCGGTCGGCCCGAATGAGGCGGCCTGCCCACAAAAATCGTGGCCGGTTTCCAGCAAAGCCGGGGTTGACTTCATCCCCCCCAAAAAGCCGGAACGTGCCCACCCCGCGCGCGTGAAATGGAGAATGTTGGTCAAGCGGAAGGGCGGCAACCCTTGGCGGCGATTCCCGGGACAAAGTGGGTGCAAGGTGCGGTGAATCGTTTCACCGCGGGCGATTCGCCGGCCGCGCAAGAGAGCGAATCGGCCGTTTTGGCAAAATCAGGCGCCTGGAGGCTGACTCAATCCTTGTCGTCGTCGGCCGGCGGTTCGGGCGGCGGTTCGGGGGGCGCAGCGACCGGAAAATCGGTGTAGCGCTGGACGACCTCGTCCCCGGCCGATTGCACCGTTGCTCGCGCGCTGGCTTGCTCCGCCTCGGCCTCGGCGACGAGCCGGTCC
>JBQTJR010000116.1:0-12456 GCA_052386895.1 Sphingosinicella sp. | reverse complement strand
CTTCGGTTATCCACCGCGGGTTAGTCAGGGGCATTTTCTGGTGACGCCGTTGCGGCACCGCGGACGCGAATTTCGCGCGTCCGCGAACGGGAGCCCCTTGATCGTGGGGTGGGATGCAATTGGACTTGGAGCATCTCTTCAACGGCAGCGCGCTCAACGCGGTCGACGCGAAGGGCCGCTTGTCGGTACCCGCGTTCATCCGGTCGGTGATCGAACGGCGCTCGGATGCCCGCGCGATCATCCTCGCCGTCCATGAGGTCGACCCCTGCCTCATCGCCTATGACCGCAACCATGCGCGCCACCTCTTTCTGGAGAACGAGCGCCGCCGCCTGAACGAGGAATCGGCGCAGCCCCAGGCGCATTTCGCTCGCGCCCGCCGCACCTTCGGCGTCACCGAAGAAGTGCCCTACGATACCAGCGGCCGCATCATCCTGCCCCCGATGATGCGCCGCAAGGGCCGGATCGACGATCTGGCCCTGTTTATCGGCACCGGCGGCACGTTCGAGATCTGGAATCCGCAGCTGGCGCTGCAAAGCGGCGATCCCGAATTGAGCGAGCTCGCCGCCTATCGCCTCGAGGAACGGGGAGCGGCGTCGTGAGCGCTTCCCATCTGCCGGTCCTGCTCGACGAGGTGATGGCCGCGCTCGCCATCGCTCCCGGGGAGACCCACGTCGACGCCACCTTTGGCGCCGGCGGTTACAGCAAAGCCATGCTCGCCAAAGGGGCGGCCCGCATTTTCGCCTTTGATCGCGATCCCCACGCGATCCAGTGGGGCGAAAGTCTGGCCGCCTCGAGCGGAGGGCGCCTGACGCTTGTACCGGAGCGATTCTCCCGGATGCGTCAGGCGCTCTCCCAACGCGGCGTCGACTCGGTCGACGGCGTCGCGCTCGACATCGGCGTCTCGTCGATGCAGCTCGATACGGCCGACCGCGGCTTCTCGTTCCAGGCCGATGGCCCGCTCGACATGCGCATGTCGGGTGAGGGCGAAAGCGCCGCCGATTTCCTCAATCGCGCCGACCAGAGCGAGATCGCCGACATCATCTTCCGCTACGGCGAGGAGCCCAAGGCGCGGCGGATCGCGCGCGCGATCGTTGCCGCCCGGCCGATCCATCGCACCCACCAGCTCGCCGGGATCGTGCGCAAGGCGGTCGGCTTCGGCGGCGCGTCGAAACGCGATCCGGCCACGCGCACCTTCCAGGCGCTGCGCATCCACGTCAACGACGAGCTTGGCGAGCTTGCCGGTGGCCTCGCCGCGGCCGAGCAGGTGCTCGCTCCCGGCGGCCGGCTGGCGGTGGTGACCTTCCACAGCCTCGAGGACCGGCTGGTCAAGCACTTCCTCAGGGAACGCAGCGGCGCGTTGCCGGCGGCTTCCCGTCATCGCCCCGCCACCCGTCCCGTTCATCCCGCCAGCTTCGCCGCGGTTGCCAGGGCCGTTCGCCCCGGCGTGCGCGAAACGGCGGCCAATCCACGCGCGCGCTCCGCCACTCTGCGGGCGGCGCGGCGCACCGCAGCTCAACCTTGGCCGGTATCGAAGAAGGAGACTAGGCCATGATCGCGAGAGGATTGCGGCCGATGATCTGGGCCGCGGGCGTCGGCGCCTCGGTGCTCGGCCTGTACATGGTGTCGTTGAAGGTCGCTGCAGAGCGCGCCGAGCTCACCGCGCTCGAACAGCGCATCGCGCAGACCCGCAACTCGATCCGCAGCCTGCAGACCGAGCTGGGGACGCGAGGGCGCCTGCAGCAGCTCGAACAGTGGAACAGCGAGGTGCTGGCCCTCAGCACGCCGGCCGCGGGCCAGTTCCTCGACAGCAATGTCAGCCTGGCGCGCTTCGATCTCGAACCGCGCACGACGCCGGTAGCGGCACCGCCGCGCTTGGCGTCGTCGCCGGCCGCCCCTGCGGTCGCCCTCGCCCATGTCCGCCAGCTATCGGTGCCCGCGACGGCGCCGGTGACACCGGCCCTTATCCAGGCTTCGGTCGCCCCGCAGTCCAATCCGCAGCAGGAAAGCGAATCGCCAGCCGTCCGCACGGCGCTGCTGGCAACGGCCCGCCGTCCGGCGATCGAGGCGCGGCCGGCTCGCGCCGAGCCGAATGCCGCCCCGGTGACGCGCGCGGCCGCGACCCAGCGTGGGCCCGGTTTGCTCGACGAGGCGACGCTTCGCGATCTTTCCATGCGGTCGCGCGGCGAACGCGACGGAGGCGCCCGCAACTGATGGCCACCCTGGCTGCCGACGCCAGCCGGCCCATTTCCAGCGGCGAGGCGGAGGGGCTTGGGCTGATCTACCACCGGCTGATGCTGGTGTTGTTGCTGTTTGCCGGCGCCACCGCTCTCATTGTCGCCAAGCTCGGCTACATCCAGCTGTTCGTCGATCGAGCCGACGTGGCGGTGCTCGACGATGGCCTGCCGCCGCGCGCCGACATCCTCGATCGCAACGGGATCACGCTCGCCAGCACCATCGAGGCCTGGGCCATCGGCGTCCACCCGCGCCGGGTGATCGGGGATCGCGACCGGCTCGCGCGCCGCTTGCACGAGCTGATGCCGCAGCGCAGCCTGGCTGAATACCGCTCGATCCTCTATTCCGAGCGTAGCTTCGTCTATCTCGCGCGCCGCGCCATGCCGCAGCTGGTCGCGCGAGTGAACGCGCTCGGCGAACCGGCGATCGATTTCCCGCGCGAGCCCGAGCGGCTCTATCCGCAGACCGCCTTGGCCGGTCACGTGCTTGGCTGGACCGACCGCGAAGGCGCTGGGGCGGCCGGCATCGAGCGTGCGCTGCAGCATCGGCTCGCCGATCCGGCGCTTCGCGGACGGCCGCTCGAGCTCTCGCTCGACAGCCGCGTCCAGGCGGCGATGGAGAGCGAGCTGGTCACCGCCGTCAGCTCGCTCGGCGCGGAGGGCGGCACCGGCATCGTCCTCGATGTCCGATCGGGCGAGGTGCTGGCGCTTGCCTCGGCACCGACCTTCAATCCCAACGCGGCGGGCCGCTCGGCCCCGGACGCGCGCTACAACCGGGCGACGATGGGCGTTTACGAGCTGGGCTCCACCTTCAAGCCGATCACCATCGCTGCCGCGATCGAGGCCGGCGTGGTCAGCGGCATGAGCCAGCGCTGGGATGCCAGCGCCCCGATCCCGATCGGCCGCTTCCAGATCAGCGACGATCATCCGCTCGCTCGCTCGATCACCATACCCGAGCTCTTGGTCCATTCCTCCAACATCGCGACCGCCCGCGTCGCCGAGGCGATGGGCTCGCAGCGGATGCAGGCCGCGTTCCGTTCGCTCGGTTTCCATCGCGCCCCCGGCATCGAGCTTGGCGAGCGTGCCCGGCCGTTATGGCCGCGCTACTGGGGGCGTGCGACGGTGCTCACCACCGGCTTCGGCCACGGCGTTGCGGTCACCCCGCTCCACCTCGCCAGTGCCTATGCCGCGTTGGTCAATGGCGGCACCTGGCGGCCGGCGACCTTGCTGCGGGTCGAGCCGGGCCGCGAGCCTCAGGGGCGGCGGGTCTATTCGCCAACGACCAGCCACCACATGCGGCAATTGCTGCGCATGATCGTCACCCACGGCACCGGCCGCAACGCCAACGTTGCCGGCTACCGGGTCGGCGGCAAGACCGGGACGGCGGAAAAGGTCTCGTCCGCCGGCGGCTATTCGCGCAGCGTCAACGTTTCCACATTTGTCGCGGCTTTTCCTATGGATGAACCGCGTTATGTGGTGCTGGTGATGATCGACGCGCCGCGCGGCAATGCCGGGTCCCATGGCTTGACCACCGCCGCCTGGACCGCCGCGCCGGTCGTTGCCAACGTCATCGCCCGCGCCGGACCCATGCTCGGGGTCATTCCCGACGAGCACCGGGACATCGATACGTCGGAGTTGCTGCCGCTGGTCGGCGATGCGAGGCGCTGATGCGGCTCGGAGCGCTGATCGGCAGCGACGATGAAGCCGTCGTTACCGGCTTCGCCATCGATCATCGCAAGGTCGCGCCCGGCACGGTCTTCGGCGCTTTCCAGGGCACCCGCTGCAATGGCGAGGACTTCATCGCCGCCGCCGTCGCCGCCGGCGCGGCGGCGGTGGTGGCTCGCCCGCAGGCGCCAGTCGAAGGTGCCGTGCACGTCGCCGCGGACGAACCGCGCCGCGAGTTCGCGCATCTCGCCGCGCGTTTCTTCCAGCCCTTTCCGGAGGTGGTCGTCGCGGTCACCGGCACCAACGGCAAGACCTCCAATGTCGAGCTGTGCCGCCAGCTGTGGCGGATGGCCGGGCACCCGTCCGCGAGCATCGGCACGCTCGGCGTGACAACCGCCGACGACCAGGTGCAGACCGGTCTCACCACCCCGGACATCGTCACCTTCCTTTCGAACATGGCGGGGCTGGAGCGGATGGGAATAAGCCATGCCGCGTTCGAGGCTTCCAGCCACGGCCTGTCGCAATACCGCACCGAGGGTTTGCCGGTGCAAGCCGCCGCGTTCACCAATTTCAGCCGCGACCATCTCGATTATCACGGCACGATGTCGGCCTATTTCGAAGCCAAGATGCGTTTGTTCAGCGAAGTGATCGATCCGGCTGGAACCGCGGTGATCTGGGCCGACGACCCGAAATCGGAGGAGGTCGTTCGCCGCTGCCGCGAGCGCGGCCTTGCGGTGATGACCGTCGGACGCCACGGCGAGGCGCTGAGGCTGGTTAGCCGCGACACCACGGCCCTAGGCCAGCAAATGGTGATCGAGGCCGAGGGCTGTGCCCACAAGGTCGTGCTGTCGCTGATCGGCGCCTATCAGGCGGCCAACGCGCTCACCGCCGCCGGGCTGGTGATCGCGACCGGCGGCGAGGCGTCTCCGACCCTCGCCAACCTCGCCCGCGTCCAGCCGGTGCGCGGCCGGCTCGAACGAGCGGTGATCGCCCGCAGCGGCGCACCGATCTACGTCGATTATGCCCATACCGCCGATGCGCTGGAATCGGCGATCGAGGCGCTGCGGCCGCACACGCGCGGCCGGTTGATCACCGTGTTCGGCGCCGGCGGCGATCGCGACACCGGCAAGCGGGCGGACATGGGCGCGGTGGCGGTGCGGCTCTCCGACCTGGTGATCGTCACCGACGACAATCCACGCAGCGAGGATCCGGCAGCGATTCGCCGCCAGATCCTGGAGGGTGCGGCTGGTGCGCGCGAAGTGGCCGGCCGGCGCGAGGCGATCGAAAGGGCGGTCACCGAGGCCGGCCCGGACGATATCATCCTCCTCGCAGGCAAGGGCCACGAGCAGGGCCAGGTCATCGGCGAGATGGTGTTCCCGTTCGACGACGTCGCCGTCGCCCGCGAGTGCGCCGGATGAACCCGCTGTGGACCTCGTCCGCAATCGCGGCCGCCTGTGGCGGCGAGGCGAGCGGCGATTTCACGGTCGATGCGGCGACCTTCGATTCCCGCGAGGTCGGGCCCGGCAGCCTGTTCATCGCCTTGCAGGGCGCGCAACGCGACGGCCATGAATTCGTCGGCCAGGCGTTCGCCGCCGGCGCGGCGGGCGCCCTGGTGTCGACCGGGATTCCCCATCCCCACGTGCGGGTCGAGGATACCACTGCGGCGCTCGATGCGCTCGGCGGGGCCGGGCGCGGCCGCACCGGCGCCCGCATCGTCGGCATCACCGGCTCGGTCGGCAAGACCACCACCAAGGAAGCCCTGTTCGCCGCCCTCGATCGCTTCGCGCCGGGGCGCGTCCACCGCTCGGTCAAAAGCTTCAACAATCATACCGGCGTGCCGCTCAGCCTGGCGCGGATGCCTCGGGACAGCCGCTATGGCGTGTTCGAGCTGGGAATGAACCATGCCGGCGAGCTGGCGGTCTTGACCCGGCTGGTGCGGCCCCATGTCGCGATCGTCACCGCCATCGCCTCGGCGCACCGCGAATTCTTCGCCAGCGAGGAAGAGATCGCCGACGCCAAGGCGGAAATATTCGAAGGCCTCGAGCCGGGTGGCACCGCCATCCTGCCGTTCGACAGCCCTCACCGCGACCGGCTGATCGCCGCGGCCCGCCCCCACGCCGCACGCATTCTCACCTTCGGTTTCGGTGAAGGCGCGGACGTGCGGGCGCAATATTCGGCGCGCGAGGCGAGCGGTGGCACGATGGTGTCGGCCCGCCTGCCCGGGGCGCAGGTCAATTTCACCGTCGCCCAGCCGGGTGAGCACATGGCGGCAAACGCGCTCGCCTTGCTGGCAGCGGTCGACGCGTTGGGCGCCGACCTCGCGATTGCCGGGCTGGCGCTGGCCGAGCTTGGCGGGCTGGAGGGAAGGGGCCAGCGCCGCCGCGTGCGTTTGGCAAGCGGCGAGGCGCTGCTGATCGATGAAAGCTACAATGCCAATCCCGCTTCGATGGCGGCGACCTTGCAGGTGCTGGGCGAGGAAAAGGTTGCCGGCCGCCGCATTGCGGTGCTCGGCGCGATGCGCGAGCTCGGCCCCGATTCCCCCCGTTTCCACGCCGAGCTGGCCGCGCCGGTTGCCGCCGCCCAGGTCGACTATGCGATCCTGGTCGGCGCGGAAATGAGGGTGCTCGCCGACGCGCTTGGCAATCGCCTGGCGCTGGCCCATGTGCCCGACACGGCGGCCGCCATAGAGATGGCACGCCGGCTGCTCGAGCCCGGCGATGCCATGCTCGTCAAAGGGTCCAACTCGATCGGCCTTGCCGCCCTGGTCAAGGCACTGGCGAACGGAAAAGACTGATGTTCCTTTGGATCGCTGAGCAGTTGGGTTTCCCGGGGGTGCTCAACCTCTTTCGTTACATCACCTTCCGTGCCGGCGGCGCCACCGCCACCGCTTTGCTGATCGGCCTGATCATCGGGCCGAAATTCATCGGCTGGCTGCGCGTTCGCCAGGGCAAGGGCCAGCCGATCCGCGCCGATGGCCCGCAGAGTCACCTCTCCAAGCGCGGCACCCCGACGATGGGCGGGCTGATGATCCTCACTTCGCTGACCGCCTCATTGCTGCTCTGGATGGATTTCTCCAACCGTTACCTGTGGGCGTGCCTTTTGATCATCGTCGGCTTCGGGGCGATCGGTTTCCTCGACGATTATGACAAGATTCGAAAAAGCAGCCATCGCGGCGTTTCCGGGCGGATGCGGCTGCTGCTGGAATTCGTCGTCGCCGGCTTTGGCGTCTGGCTGATTACCTGGGGGGCAACCAGCGGCACCCAGCTTCACATCCCGGTGTTCAACGCCCCGATCGCCGATCTCGGCTATTTCTACATCCTGTTCGCCGCCTTCGTCATCGTCGCGTTCGGCAATGCGGTGAACCTCACCGACGGCCTCGACGGGCTGGCGACGATGCCGGTGATCATCGCCAGCGTCGCCTTCCTGCTCATCTCCTATCTTGCCGGCAATGCGATCTTCTCCGCCTATCTCGGCATTCCGCACGTGCTCGGCACTGGCGATCTCACCGTGCTCTGCTCGGCGATCATCGGTGCCGGCCTCGCCTTCCTCTGGTTCAACGCGCCGCCGGCAGCGGTCTTCATGGGCGATACCGGGGCGCTGGCGCTCGGCGGCGCGCTCGGCGCAATCGCGGTCTCGACCCAGCACGAGATCGTGCTTGCGATCGTCGGCGGCCTGTTCGTGGTCGAGGCGCTGTCGGTGGTGATCCAGGTCGCCGTCTACAAGCGCACCGGCCGCCGCGTTTTCCGCATGGCGCCGATCCACCATCATTTCGAGCAACTCGGCTGGTCCGAGCCGACCGTTGTCATCCGCTTCTGGATCATCAGCTTCGTGCTGGCGCTTGCCGGCCTGTCGACCCTCAAATTGCGATGATCACCAGCCCCGCCTTCTCCGGTCGCCGCTACTTTGTGCTCGGCCTGGCCCGGTCGGGGTTGGCGAGCATTCGATCGCTGATGGCGAGCGGCGCCGAGGTGGTTGCCTGGGACAAGAGCGAGGATGCCCGCGCCCGCGCGGCGGAAATCGCCTACCTTGCCGACCCGACGGAGATCGACCTTGGCGGCTTTGCCGGAATTGTCGTGTCGCCAGGCGTGCCGCTCAATCGTCATCCGATAACCGACAAGGCGCGCTCGGCGGGTGTCCCGGTTTTCGGCGATGTCGAGCTTTTCGCCGAAGCGCGCGCTTCGCTGCCGCCGCACCAGGTGGTCGGAGTCACCGGCACCAACGGCAAGTCCACCACCACCGCGCTCATCCATCACATCGCCGAAACCGCGGGCCGCCCGGCGGCGATGGCGGGCAATATCGGCTACCCCATCCTCGAGCAGACGCCGCTCGAAGCGAACGATGCCGGCGGCGGGATTTACGTGCTCGAACTAAGCTCGTTTCAGCTCGATCTCACCTGCAGCCTCGATTGCGACGTCGCCGTCCTGCTCAACATCACCCCCGATCACCTCGATCGCTACAAGGGTTTTCCGGCTTATTTCGCGTCGAAGCTGAGGCTGATCGAGATGCAGGGAGCGCACCATGTCGCGGTGATTACCGACGGCGAGGGCGTCGCCCACTATTTTGACGAGGTGCTGCGCTTCCAGGATCGAACGATGGTGCGCGCGCGCACGCTCGCGCCCCAGGACGAGGGCGTCAGCATCTTCGCTGGCGAAGCGCGGATCGACGGAACGCCGATTGCGCGCCAGGACGACTGGCCGGCCCTGCAGGGGCCGCACAACGCCCAGAACGCCGCCGCAGCGATCGCCGCCGCGCGTTCGCTGGGCATAGACGAAACGGCGATCGTCGAGGGACTGCGCAGCTTTGCCGGCCTGCCGCATCGCATGGAGCGGGTCGCCGAACGCGAAGGCGTGCTGTTCGTCAACGATAGCAAGGCGACCAACCCGGAATCGACCGCGCCGGCGCTGGCGGCGTTCCCGATCGTCCATTGGATCCTCGGCGGTCTGCCCAAGACCGAGGATCTCGGGCCGTGCGTGAAACATCTCGACCACGTCCGCGCCGCCTACACGATCGGCGAGGCGGGCCCGATGTTCGCGCGCCTGCTCGAGGGCAGGGTGCCGGTGCGGCAGTGCGAGTTGCTGGTCGAGGCGGTGCGCAGCGCCTCGCTGGCCGCGGCGCCGGGTGAAGTCGTCTTGCTCTCCCCGGCTTGCGCTTCGTTCGATCAGTTCCGCGATTACGAGGCGCGCGGCGAAGCCTTTCGTGCCGCGGTAGAGGCGCTGGCATGAGCCCGCGCGGCGCCAGCGTCGCCTTGGGACGAACCGGCCGCGCCGGCCGGCTCGGGCGTTCCGATACCAGCGTCGTCGGCCGCTGGTTCTGGGAAATCGACAAGGTGCTGCTGCTGCTGGTGGTGGTGCTGATCTCGATTGGCCTGGTGGCGGTCGCCGCCGCTTCCCCGGCGGCCGCGGCGCGCCTTTCCGGCGAAGGCCTGCGGCTGGGCGAATTGCACCATTTCTATCGCCAGCTCGCCTGGACGGCGATTGCGGTTCCGGTGTTGCTCGCAACGTCGATGCTGCCCCGGTTGGCGGCGCGACGCTTTGCGCTCGCCGGTGCGGTGCTTTTCTTCACCCTCCTTTTCCTGGTGCCGTTGATCGGCGTCGAGGTGAACGGGGCGCAGCGCTGGCTCGAATTTGGCCCGGTCCAGTTTCAGCCGTCGGAATTCCTCAAACCCCTGTTCATCGTCGCTATCGCCTGGCTGCTGTCGTTGCGCGCCGCCGATGCTAGCCTGCCGATTGTGCCGCTCACCGGCGTGATCACCGGCATCATCGCTTTGCTGTTGATGCAGCAGCCTAATTTTGGCGAAACCCTGATCTTCGTTGCCGTCTGGGTGTTGCTGCTCGCGCTGGCCGGCGAATCGATGCGGACGCTGGCGTGGCTGGGCCTTGCCGGCCTGTTGGCGATGGTGCTGGCTTATTTTTTCTACCCGGTCGCCACCGCGCGCATCGATGGTTTCCTGTTCGCCGAGGGTGACAATTACCAGGTCGAGCGGGCGCTGCGGACGCTCGCCGCCGGTGGCCTGTTCGGAGTCGGGCCGGGTGCCGGCACCCGCAAGTTCTCGCTGCCCGAACCGCACACCGATTACATCTTCTCCGTGATCGGCGAGGAATTCGGCATCCTCGCCTGCCTGGCGATCGCCATTCTCTATCTCACAGTCATCGCCAGGGTGATGATCAGGCTTCTCTACGAGGAGGATCGATTCCTGGTGCTCGCCGCGGCCGGGCTGGTTGCCCAGTTCGGCCTGCAGGCGCTCATCAACATGGCGGTCAACGTCCAGCTGGTCCCTTCCAAGGGTATGACCCTGCCGTTCATCTCCTACGGCGGCTCGTCGATGGTCGCGCTCGCAATCGGCTTCGGGCTGTTGCTCGCATTCAGCCGTCGCAACCCCTTCCTGCACCGATCCCCCTACGTGGTTCGGCGCCGCGGCCTGCCGTGATCTCGCGCCATTATGTGCTCGCCGCGGGCGGCACCGGCGGTCACATGATGCCAGCCCACGCGCTCGCCGCCGAGCTGATGCGTCGCGGCCATCGGGTCGCACTCGTCACCGACGATCGCGGCGCCCGCATTCCCGGCCTGTTCGAAGGTGCCCAGGTGCACGTGCTTCCCGCTGGCCGCCTGGGCGGTGGACCGCTCGAATGGCTGCGGGCGATCGTCGCCACCTACACCGGTCGCAACATGGCGCTGCGGCTCTACGAGACCTTCCGTCCGTCGACGGTGGTGGGTTTCGGCGGTTACCCCGCTTTGCCGGCCCTGCTGGCGGCCCGGCGCGAACGCATCCCGGTGGTGATCCACGAGCAGAACGCCGTGCTCGGCCGGGTCAATCGCATGCTCGCCAGCCGGGCCCGGGCGATCGCTCTGGCCTATCAGCGGGTCGAGCGGCTGCCCAAGGCGGCGCGGCCGCGGGCGGTGCTGGTCGGCAACCCGGTGCGCGACGAGATACTGATGCTGCGCGAGTTGCCGTTCCCGCCGCTGTCGCCCGATGGCGTTTTCCGGCTGCTGGTGACCGGCGGCAGCCAGGGGGCCTCGATCCTTTCCTCCGTGGTGCCCGACGCGCTGGCATTGCTCCCGGAACATTTCCGCCGGCGTCTGCAGGTGACCCAGCAGTGCCGCGCCGAGGATATCGACCGGGTGCGGGCCCGCTATTCGGCGCTCGCCATTCCGGCCGACCTCGCCACCTACATGGCGGACATGCCGGACCGGCTGGCCTGGACCCACCTCGTCATCGCCCGCGCCGGCGCGTCGACCATCGCCGAGTTGACCGCGGCCGGGCGACCGGCGATCCTCGTGCCGCTTCCCTCGGCGACCGACGACCACCAGACTGCCAATGCGCGTGAGCTGGCCCGTGCCGGCGGCGCGCGGATGATCGCGCAAAGCCAGTTCACTCCGATCGAGCTCGCCAAGCAGATGCAGAAGCTGGCGCTCGATCCGGAGGCCCTCGCCAATGCCGCGGCGAGGTCGCGCTCGGTCGGCCGGCCCGAGGCCGCCCGTGCCCTCGCTGACCTCGTCGAGCGAGTCGGCCGCAATCCGGACCCGGACGCCCAGCCGGTCCGCGCGCCCGGCTTCGCGCCGATCCCGGGAGGCGTGCCGGCATGAGGGGCGTTGCGACCGATATCGGCACCATTCATTTCGTCGGCATCGGCGGCATCGGCATGTCCGGCATCGCCGAGGTGATGCACATCCTGGGCTATCGCGTGCAGGGCTCGGACATCGCCGATTCCTATGTCGTCGACGGCCTGCGCCGGCGCGGCATCGAGGTGAAGATCGGCCACAGTCCCGACAATCTCGGCGAGGCCGCGGTGGTGGTGATTTCGTCGGCGGTGAACAAGGACAATGTCGAGGTCGACGCCGCCTACCAAAGGCGCATTCCGGTGGTTCGCCGCGCCGAGATGCTCGCCGAGCTGATGCGGCTGAAATCGACCATCGCGGTCGCGGGGACCCACGGCAAGACGACCACCACATCGATGATCGCCTCGCTGCTTGACGCCGGCGGCATCGACCCGACCGTGATCAATGGCGGCATCATCAATGCCTATGGCTCCAACGCGCGGCTGGGCAGCTCCGACTGGATGGTGGTGGAGGCGGACGAAAGCGACGGCAGCTTCCTGCGGCTCGACGGCACGCTCGCGGTCATAACCAGCATCGATCCCGAGCATCTCGAGCATTACGGCTCGTTCGAGCGGGTCAGGGATGCGTATGTCGAGTTCATCGAAAACGTGCCGTTCTACGGCGCGGCGTTACTTTGCGTCGATCATCCCGAGGTGCAGTCGATCATTCCGCGGCTGCGCGACCGGCGCATCATTACCTACGGTTTTGCCGCCCACGCCGACGTCCACGCGCTGGACGTCACCCCGATCGCCGGCGGCAGCCGCTTCGACGTAACCCTGCGTGGCCGCGGCGGCGAAACCAGCGAGCTCAAGGGGCTCGAGCTGCCGATGCCCGGCCGGCACAATGTCCAGAACGCGCTGGCGGCGATCGGCATCGCCGCCGAGCTCGGCATCGGCGCCGCGGCGATCGCCCGCGGCTTCGCGAATTTCGACGGGGTGAAGCGCCGCTTCACCACAAAAGGCGA
>JBQTJR010000115.1:0-8744 GCA_052386895.1 Sphingosinicella sp. | reverse complement strand
GCCGGTCAGCGCCTCGAGCGGCGCGATCAGATCGGCGCGGCCGCTATTGCCGGCGGCGATCGCCGCGTTGCGCACCATTCGTGCCCGGCCCATCCGCTTGATCGAGGTCTTGCGGAACATCGCCCGGAACGCGGCGTCGTCGAGCCGCAGCAGCGTATCGAGGCTGGGCGCGGCCAGCTCCTCGCGCGGCAGCAACGCCCGGTTGGCGCGGGCACTGTCGGCGAAGCGGTTCCACGGGCAGACCGCGAGGCAATCGTCGCAGCCATAGACGCGGTTGCCGATCGCCTCTCGATACTGGTGCGGTATCGGCCCCTTATGCTCGATCGTCAGGTACGAGATGCAGCGGCGGGCATCGAGCCGGTAGGGCGCCGGGAAGGCGTCGGTCGGGCAGACGTCGAGGCAGCGCCGGCAGCGGCCGCAGCGGTCCGCGTGCGGCGAATCGGGCTCGATCTCGAGATCGGTGTAGATCGCACCGAGGAACAGCCAGCTGCCGTCGCGGCGGCTGACGAGGTTGGTGTGCTTGCCCTGCCAGCCGAGCCCGGCGGCCTCGGCGAGCGGCTTTTCCATCACCGGCGCGGTGTCGACGAACAGCTTGAGCTCGCAACCCGACTGCTCGACCAGCAAGCGAGCCAGCGCCTTCAGGCGCGTCTTGATCGACTCGTGATAATCCTCGCCCTGGGCGTAGACCGAGATGCGGCCGCGCTCGCGCGCCTCGGCCAGCGCCAGCGGATCGGTCGCCGGCGCGTAGCTCATGCCGAGCGCGATCACGCTCTTCGCCTCGGGCCACAGTCCGGCCGGCGATCCCCTTCGTTCGGCCGTCTCGGCCATCCACAGCATGTCGCCATGCGCGCCGTCGGCAAGCCATTGCTGCAGCCGCCCGGCCGCCTGCGGCGTCGCCTCGGCGCGGGCGCCCCCGCACCCGACGAAGCCCAGCTAGGCCCCCATCGCCGGCAGTGCCGCGCGCAGATGAGGGTTCCTCTTGCCTTGCAATGCTTTCTCCGCTTTATCCCCCTGCTTCCAAGGGGGTCGGCCGGCCGCGTGGGTGTCCTAGCTATTGAGGCCAAGGGCCTTTTCAAGTCATTCGATGGCAAGCCGGCGGTCCGCGGCATCGACATCGCTGTGCCGGAGGGAAGCATTTACGGCATCCTCGGGCCCAACGGCGCCGGCAAGACGACGACCCTGCGGATGCTGCTCGGCATTATCGAGCCGGATGAGGGCACCCGCAAGCTGCTCGGCAAGGATCGCCCGCTCCACGCGGCCCGCATCGTCGGCTATCTGCCCGAGGAGCGCGGCCTTTATCCGGCGATGTCGACGCGCGAGGCGATCGCCTTCATGGGCGCGCTGCGCGGCCTGCCGCTCGAAGTCGGGCGCAAGCGCGCCGAGATCCTGCTCAGGGAAAACGGCCTTGGCGATTATGTCGACAAGCCGATCAAGAGCCTGTCCAAGGGCATGGCCCAGACCATCCAGCTGTTCGGCACCATCGTCCACAAGCCGAAGCTGATCGTGCTCGACGAGCCTTTCTCCGGTCTCGACGCGATCAACCAGGGCCGGCTCGAGCACCTGATCCGCGAGGAGGCCGCCGCCGGCACCACGGTGATCTTCTCGACCCATGTCATTTCGCACGCCGAGCGGCTCTGCGAGCGGATCGCGATCATCGCCGCCGGCAGGATTCGGTTCGAGGGCCTGGTCAGCCAGGCGCGCGAGCAATTGCGGCCGCAGGTGCGGCTGCGCACCCGCGAACGCGACGGCGGCTGGCGGGCCGCGCTGCCGGACGACGCCCAGTGCCGCGACGGCTGCTGGGACTTCGAGTTGCCGCCGAGCGGTGCCGAGCCCTTGCTCAAGGCGCTGGTGGCCGGCGGGGCCGGCATCGAGGAACTGTCGATCGAACGGCCGGGCCTGCACGACGCGTTCGTCGCCATCGCCGGCGAGGCCGCCGCGCGCGAGATGCAGGAACTCACCCCAGCCGAAATGGAGTTGGCATCGTGATGGGGCTGTTCGAGGCGGCCTGGGTGATCGCCCGGCGCGATTTTATCGCCACGGTCTATTCGCGCAGCTTCATCCTGTTCCTGGTCGTGCCGCTGATTATCTTCGGCGCTGCTTTCGCGGTCGGCGAAATCACCGAGGACAGCGACGACGCAGCCAACGTGCCGGTCGTCGCCATGCTTACCGACGGCACCACCGCACAGGCGCTGACCTCGGCGCGGGACGCGCTCGCCAGGTCTGTCTCGGGGCGCGGCCGCGGCGAGAACCGGGTGCAACGCATCTTCCCCGAACTTCGCCGGGTCGACCCGGCGGAGAACGTCGACGTTCAAGCGCATAATCTGCTGGCCGATGAAGAGGCCGGCTATTCGGCGGTGCTGGCGGGAAGTCTCGAGCGGCCACGGCTCTACGGTCCGAGCCGGATCGACGAGGGTGTCGGTAATCGGCTGCAAATGATCGCCGCATTGGCGCAGCGCAATCAGGCGCTGGCGCAGGCCGATGTCGCGCTGCCCGAGGTCCAGTTCGATCGCCGGCTGACCGCCCAGGCGGCGGGGAATCTCCAGATGATTCGGCGCAGCATCGCCCAGGCTGGCCAGATGCTGATTTTCATGGTGACGGTGTTGTTGGCGACCTTGCTCCTGTCCAACCTGGCCGAGGAAAAAACCAACAAGATCATCGAGGTGCTCGCGGCGTCGATACGCCTGGATTCGATCTTCATTGGCAAGCTGATCGCGATGCTTGGCATCTCGCTGGTCGGCCTGGCGCTGTGGGGCGGCATGATCGCCACCGCCTATCTTTTCGTTCAGGTGGTGCAGGATTTCATGGCCCTGCCGAGTGCCGCGCCAGCCGTCGGCTGGCCGCTCTTCCTGGTGCTGCTGTTCGTCTATTACGCGGTCAACTATCTGCTGCTCGGCGCATTGTTCCTCGGCATTGGCGGCCAGGCGAGCAACATCCGCGAGATTCAGACGCTGTCGATGCCGGTGACCATGTTGCAGGTGTTCGTCTTCCTGCTGGCGATGCAGGCAGTCGGCAGCCAGAACGGGCTGCTCGTGTGGGCGGCCTATATCCTCCCGTTCAGCTCGCCGCTGGTGATGGTGGCGCTGGCCGCACAGGATCCGCGCCTCTGGCCGCACCTCGTCGCACTCGCCTGGCAGGCACTCTGGATCGTCCTGATCGTCAGGCTTTCGGCACGCTGGTTCCGGATGACCGTGCTCAAGTCCGCGCCCGGTGGCGCATTCTTCGACTTCCTGAGGCCGCGCCGGGCGACCAATTAGGGTCCGGACCCATGACCGGAGCTAGTCGGGATCGGCCGAAGAAGGATGGATGGCAAGGAGGATGGCGAAGAGCGGGCCGGGCAGCCCGGTCGAGCCGGCCGACGCAGCCAATCGCCTTCCCCGGCCGACCGCGAAGCGGCGGGCGTCCTTTGCCGCCCGGACGTCGTCGCTTCGTCGGTCACGATGGATTCAACATCGTGACGCTTCCTCGCTCCTAGCCGGAGAACGAATGCCGCACCGTCGCGACCGCTCCGGTAATGGGACCCTAGCTACCTCGCCAGCGCCTCGATCTCCTCTGCGAGCGCCAGCCACCTCTCCTCGGACTGCTCGTGTTCGGCTTTCGCTCTGGCGATCGCCTCGCCGAGCGCGGCCATTCTTGCCGGGTCGCGGCGGTAGAGATCGGGATCGTTCAATTCGCTTTCCAGCCGCAGCAGTTCCTCGTCGAGCGCATCGATCCGCGCCGGCAGCCGTTCGTAGTCGCGCTGGTCCTTGTAGCTGAGCTTCGTTCGCGACCTCGCAACCACGGCTGGCCTGGCCGGCTGGTTTCTGACCTCCGGTCTTGCGCGCGTCCCTGCTCGCCTTCGCTTGCGTTCCCAGTCGGCATAGCCGCCGGCGACGATGTCGACCCTGGCCGAGCCGTCGAGTCCGAGCGTGATCGTCACCGTCCGGTCGAGAAAGTCGCGGTCGTGGCTGACGATCAGCACCGTGCCGTCATAATCGGCGATCACCTCCTGCAGCAGGTCGAGCGTTTCCATGTCGAGGTCGTTGGTCGGCTCGTCGAGCACCAGGAGGTTGGAGCGGCGGGCGAATTCGCGCGCCAGCAGGAGGCGCGAGCGCTCGCCGCCGGAGAGCGCGCCGATCCTGGTGTCGACCAGCTTGGGATCGAACAGGAAGTCTTTCAGATAGCCCTGGACGTGCTTGCGCGTGCCGCGCACGTCGATCCAGTCGCCGCCCTCGGCGAGTATGTCGCGCACCCTCTTGTCGGGATCGAGCAGCTTGCGCTGCTGGTCGATGACGATCCCGGCCAGGGTTCTTGCCCGCGTCACAGCGCCTTGGTCGGGCTTCAGCTCGCCGGTCAGCAGCCTGAGCAGGGTGGTCTTGCCGGTGCCGTTGGCACCGACGATGCCGATGCGGTCGCCGCGCTGGATGCGCAGGCTGAAATCGCGCACGATCGGCCGGGCGCCAAAGCTTTTCGAGACGCGCTCGGCTTCGATCACCATTTTCGCGCGCGTCTGGTCGCTCTCGACCGCCAGCCTGGCGGTGCCGGCCGGGCCCAGCATCGCTGCGCGCTGCGCCCGCATCGCCTCGAGCCGCCGTAGCCGTCCCTGGTTGCGCCGCCGCCGCGCGGTGACGCCGCGCTGCAGCCAGTGCAGCTCGAGCGCCAGCTTGGCGTCGAGCTTCTCGGCCGCCTGCGCTTCCTCCTCGTAGACCTTCTCGGTCCACGCCTCGAAGCCGCCATACCCGATCTCGGCCCGGCGCAGCGTGCCGCGGTCGAGCCACAGCGACTGGCGGGTCAGCCGCTTCAGGAATTCGCGGTCGTGGCTGATCGCGATGAACGCGCCCGGGAATCGCTGCAGCCAGTCTTCGAGCCACTCGATGCCGGCGATGTCGAGATGGTTGGTCGGCTCGTCGAGCAGCAGCAGCTGCGGCGCTCCGGCCAGCGCCCGCGCGATCGCCGCCCGCCGCTGCTCGCCGCCGCTCGCCGCATCGCCCGGCCGGGCGAGGTCGAGCCCGATCTGGTGCGCCAGCGACTCCGCTTCGTGCGGCGTCGGCGCGTGTGCGCCCGCCAGCACGAAGTCGCGCAGGCTGGCGAAGCTGGCCACTGGCGGGTCCTGTTCGAACAGCGCGATGCGAAGCCCCGGCTTGAGCGTCCGGCGCCCCTCGTCGGGGTCGATTGCGCCGGCGAGGCACTTGAGCAAGGTGGTCTTGCCGGCGCCGTTGCGGCCGATCAGCGCCAGCCGGTCGCGCCCGCCGATGTGCAGGTCGAGCCCGCGAAACAGCCAGCCGCCGCCCTGCACCAGGCCGAGATTTTCATAGGAAAGAACCGGCGCCGCCATCGCGCGCCGTCATGCTTGGCCGGCAAGGGCGAGGCAATATTCACTCGGTCATTGCCAGCGAAGCGACGCGCCTTCGCGGGAGATTTACGGCGCGGCCTGTCGCGCCCGCGCCTCCGCCACCATCCGCTCGACGCTCGCGAGCAGCGCCCGCGCGTCGTAGACGATGCCGTCCTTGATCGTCCACCTGACGCCGCCGACCCGCTCGACCCGCTGCGTCTCGGGGTTCAATCTTACGTGTCCGGTGCCGTAGAGCAGCTTCAGGTTCGCCAGCGGGTTGCCCGGCACGATCACCAGGTCGGCGAGCATGCCCGCGCGCACCAGCCCGAACGGCGGTTCCTCCCCGCGCGGCGCATAGATTTCGCGCGCACCGTTGATCGTCGCGGCCTGGATCACCTCCAGCGGCGAAAAGCCCGCATCCTGCAGCATCTCGAGCTCGGCGAGGTAGGAGAAGCCCCAGGTTTGGTAGATGTAGCCGGGATCCGAGCCGACGGTGACCCGGCCGCCGATATTCTTGTAGTCGTTCACCAGCCGCATCCAGAGATGGAAGAAGCGGCGCCACGCCACTTCGTCGGCGGTTGTCCAGTCCCAGAAATAGGAGCCGTGGTTGACCCGGCTCGGCTCGAAGAAAAGCTGCAGCGACGGCAGCGTGTAGCGCGCGTGCCAGTCGGCATTGCGCGCCCGCATCACGTCGCGCGACGCGGAATAGATGTTGAAGGTCGGCGACATGAAGACGCCGCGCTCGCGCTGGCGCTCGAGATAGTTGCGCCATTCGTCGCTGCCCGGCTCGACCGCCTGATCGGCGAGCCGCGCCACCTGCGAAAAGCGCCACTGCTCGTCGAACAGATTGTAGTCGGTGGGATAGGAAGGCAGCGCCCGCCCGCGCAGCAGCGATTCGAAATGGCCGTAGAAATGAGTGATGCCCTGCAAGCCCATTTCGCCGGCGCGCTCGCCATTGACCTCGGCCACCCCGGCCTGGGCCAGGTGCGCGACCGTGCCCAGCCGGCGCGCCCTCGCTTCCTCGATGGCCGCCCGCGTCGCCGCCGCCGGCACGTTGTTGAAGAATTTGACGCCGTCATAGCCCTGGCCCGCCGCCCAGCGCACCCAGGCGCGCGCCCGCTCCGGGGTGTCGGCCGGCCCGCGTCCCCACGCGTCGCCGAGCGGCAGGTAGGCGAAAATCCGCGGCGCCAGGATGGTGTTGGCCGCGCTGCGCCGCCGGTCGTCGAGCGCCTGCGCATCGTCGTAGAGGCCGACGCCGCGCACCGTCGTCACCCCGTGCGCCAGCCACAGCCGGTAGCCGTAGGTTGCGTTCGGCGCCTTGTCGGGATCGCCGTTATGGGCGTGGACGTCGACGAAGCCGGGCAGCACGAACATGCCGCTGGCGTCGATTTCGTGATCAGCGTTCCTGGGCTCGCGGTTGGCGGTGAGCGGCAGGCCGGGCGTGCCGGCGCCGCGGATGCTCTCGCTGCGATTTCCTGCGATGACGATGTCGACCGGTCCGCGCGGCGGCGCGCCCGAGCCGTCGACCAGAGTGGCGCCGCGAATCACCAGCCGCCGGAACGGCCCCTCGCCCTCGCCGGGCTGGCGGTCGGCGACCCGCTCCATCGCCTTTTGCGGCTGCGCCTGCACCAGCGGCAGCGAGGCCACCCCCGCTGCGGCGATCGCCGCAGCGGCCGTGAATTTCAGGATGCGCATCTCTCATCCCTCCCTTAAGCCGGTCCTACAGCCGCATTCATGGCCTATTCAATGCCGTCTGCTATTTGCGAAGCCCGAATTCACGAGGAAAAGCTTGGGTTTGATGCGAAATGCGTGGCTCATTGCCGGTGCGATTGCCGCCGTCGCCGTTCTTGCGGCGCCGGCGAACGCGCTCGGCCGCCGTTCGCTGACCGAGCAGGAGGCCGCCTATCGCGCCGCCCAGCAGGGGCGGATCATGCCGCTGCCGGCGATTCGTGCCCGCATCTCGGTTCCCGGCGCGCAGTTCATCGGCGCCGAGTTCGACGGCCGTATCTACCGCCTCAAGTTCATGCGCGGCGCCGAAGTGATCTGGATCGACGTCGACGCCTTCACCGGCCGCATCGTCGCCCGTCATTGACGCTTCTCTTGATGGAGCATAGGCGCGCGGGCGAAGCGTGAGGGACCAGTCATGCGTGTACTGATCGTCGAGGACGAGCCCAATCTCAGCCGCCAGCTGCGCGCCACGCTCGAGGGCGCGGGCTACGCGGTCGATCACGCCGCCAACGGCGAGGACGGCCACTATCTCGGCTCGACCGAGAGCTACGACGCGATCATCCTCGATCTCGGCCTGCCCGAGATCGACGGCCTCACCGTGCTCGATCGCTGGCGCAGGGAGGGCATCAAGGTGCCGGTGCTGGTGCTGACCGCGCGCGACAGCTGGTCGGACAAGGTCGCGGGCCTCGACGCCGGCGCCGACGATTATCTCGCCAAGCCGTTCCAGACCGAGGAGCTGATCGCGCGGCTGCGCGCGCTGATCCGCCGCGCCGCCGGTGTCGCCAGCTCCGAGCTGACCGCCGGGCCGGTGCGGCTCGACACCCGCTCGGGCAAGGTGACGCTCGATGCCGAGCCGGTGAAGCTCACCGCCCAGGAGTACAAGCTCCTCTCCTATCTGATGCACCACAAGGGCAAGGTGGTGTCGCGCACCGAGCTCATCGAGCATATCTACGACCAGGATTTCGACCGCGATTCCAACACCATCGAAGTGTTCGTCACCCGCATCCGCAAGAAGCTCGGCGCCGACGTGATCACCACCATCCGCGGTCTCGGCTACAGCCTCGAAGACCCGGCGGACCGGACCGGCTAGGCCGGAAAGCCGCGGCCGATACCCCCCGCCCCGCCGGGGTGACGCAAGCGGGCTGCCTGCCAGGCCCCCGGCCCTGTCTTGTTCATCTCCGCGCCGCTAGACGCTTTTGCCATGCGGCTGCCCCGCTTCCTCCAGCGCAAGGCCTATCCAAGCCCGCGCGGCGCCTCGCTCACCCGGCGGATGATCGTCGTCGCAGCGGTGTGGATCACCGTGCTGCTCGGCGCCGGCGGCTTCGCGCTCGATCGCCTGCTCACCTCGGCGATCACCCAGAATTTTGATTCCCAGCTCGATTACGTGCTGACCGCGATGGTCGCCTCGGCCGAGATCGGCCCCGAGGGCGAGGTGCTGTTCAATCGCCCGCCCGCCGACCAGCGCTTCCTCGAGCCTTATTCCGGCCTCTACTACCAGATCAGCGGCGCGGGCTTCGATCCGTTCACCTCGCGCTCGCTGTGGGACCGGCGGCTGCGCGCCGGCTCTCTCCACGCCGACGACGAGACTCATTTTTACAATAGCGACGAGTTCGCGATGGAGCCGCTGCGCGCCGCCGAGCGAGACGTCCGCCTGCCCGGCTCGGCGGTGCGCTGGCGCTTCCAGGTGGCGCAGGGCCGCGACATCCTC
>JBQTJR010000114.1:0-2552 GCA_052386895.1 Sphingosinicella sp. | reverse complement strand
CGCCGGTCTGGGCCCAGATTTCCGGCCCGGTTGTCTCGGCATGGGCGCGCCGGTTGGCGACATTGTCGAACTGGTTGGCCCAGACCGCCCCGGCCGGATGCTCGCGCGCCAGCCGTTCGGCGATCCGCCCCGACACCTTCACGTAATTGTTGGGGTTGGCGTAGGGCACCGCCGGCACTTCGACCAGCTCGGCGCCCAGCAGCCGCAGCATGTCCTTCTTTTCCTGGCTCTGGGTGTCGGGGATGACGATCACCGTCTTCAAGCCGAGCGCGGCCGCCACCAGCGCCAGGCCGATGCCGGTATTGCCGGCGGTGCCGTCGACGATTGTGCCGCCGGGCCTCAATTCGTCGCGGGCCAGCGCGTCGCGGACGATGTAGAGCGCCGCCCGGTCCTTGACCGACTGGCCGGGGTTCATGAACTCGGCCTTGGCCCAAATCTCGCAGCCGGTCGCCTCCGACGCGCGCCGCAGACGCAGCAGGGGCGTGTTGCCGATCGCCTCGGTGACGTCGGCGCGAACCTCCACCGCCGGCCCTAGTTCGGCCGGAGGCCGGTGAAGTGGGCGATGAACGCGTACATGTCGGAATATTCCTCGATCTGCTGCTGGGTCGAGCGGCCGGCGCCGTGGCCGGCGCGGGTCTCGATGCGGACCAAATGCGGCGGCGCGCCATCCATGTCGGCGTGCTGAATGGCGGCGGCATATTTGAAGCTGTGGCCGGGCACGACGCGGTCGTCGATGTCGGCGGTGACGATCAGCATCGGCGGGTAGCGCACGCCCGAACGGACGTTGTGGTAGGGCGAGTAAGCGCGCAGGATGCGCCAGTCGGCCTCGCGGTCGGGATAGCCGTAATCGTCGACCCAGTAGCGGCCGGCGGTGAAGCGGTCGAAGCGCAGCATGTCCATCACCCCGACGGTCGGCAGCGCGGCGGCGAACAGCTCCGGCCGCTGGTTCAAGACCGCGCCGATCAGCACGCCGCCGTTGGAGCGGCCCTCGATCGCGAGGTGGCGGCGCGAGGTGATGCCTTCGCCGATCAGCCACTCGGCGGCGGCGATGAAATCGTCGAACACGTTCTGCTTGTTGGCGCGGCGGCCGGCATCGTGCCACGCCTGGCCATATTCGCCGCCGCCGCGCAGATTGGCGACCGCCAGCACCCCGCCCGACTGCACCCAGGCCATCCAGCGCGGCTGAAAGCGCGGCAGCTCGGGCGCGTTGAAGCCGCCATAGCCGTAGAGCAGGGTCGGCTGCGGCCGCGCGAAATCGAGGCCGGCGCGGTGGATGAGGAACATCGGCACGCGGGTGCCGTCGCGCGAAGCGTAGAAGACCTGGCGGACGACAAAATCGTCCGGAGCGAACGGCATGTCAGGCGCGGCGAACACCGTGCTGGCGCCGGTGGCGCTGTCATAACGGTAGACGGTCGCCGGCCGGTTGAAGCTGGCGAACGAATAAAAGGATTCGGAGTCGGACTGGTCGCCGCCGCCGTGCGAGACGTCGCCGATGCCGGGCAGGGCGACGATGCCGGTGCGCCGGCCCTCTAGATCGAAGGTGCGCAGCTCGCTTTTGGCGTCGACCAGATATTCGGCGACGATGCGGTTGCCGACGATCGAGGCGTCGACCAGGGTGGCCGCGTCCTCGCCGACCAGCTCGGTCAGCGCAGCGGGCCGCTCGATATCCATCGCGACGATGCGCTGGCGCGGCGCCTCGCGGCTGGTGCTCCAGTAGAAAGTGGTGCCGCGATTGCCGAGATAGGTCCAGTCGTGCTCGAACCCGGTGACGATGCGGCGGTTGGCCGCGCCAGGGCTTGAGATGTCGACCAGGGTCATCTCGTAGCGGGCGTCGGTCCCTTCCGAGGAATAGACGATCAGCCAGCGGCCGTCCTCGCTGACCTCGACGCCGTGGTTGAGCCGCGGCCGGTCGGGGGTCGCATAGATGAGGCGATCGGCGCTCTGCGGCGTGCCGAGGCGGTGGAAATAGACCTGGTGGTTCTCGTTCAGCGCCTGGAATTGCTGACCCTGCGCCGGCTCGGGGAAGCGCGAGTAGAAAAAGCCCGAGCCGTCCTTCGCCCAGTCCAGCCCCGAGAACTTGACCCAGCGGATCTCGTCGCCGAGCACCCGCCCGGTCGCCACTTCGACAACGCGCAGGATGCGCCAGTCGGTGCCGCCGTCCTGGATGCCGTAGAGCAGCTGGCGCCCGTCGGGCGAGGGATCCCACTGGGCGAGCGCGACGGTGCCGTCGGCGGACCATGTGTTGGGGTCGAGGAGCACGCGCGGGCTGCCGTTCAAGCCTTCGCGGACGTAGAGCGGCGACTGCGCCTGCAGGCCGGTGTTGCGGGTGTAGAAATAGGAATTGCCGGCTTTCTCGGGCAGGCCGAAGCGCTCGTAATCGTAGAGGGCCTGGATACGGCTGCGGAAGGCGCCGCGCGCCGGCAGCGTCTCGAGGAAACGGACGGTGACCTCGTTCTGCGCGGTCACCCAGGCGCGCACCCGCGGGTCCTCGCGCACGTCGTTCTCGAGCCAGCGATAGGGATCGGCGACGCGCTCGCCGAAATGCTCCTCGG
>JBQTJR010000113.1:0-5385 GCA_052386895.1 Sphingosinicella sp. | reverse complement strand
GCCGAATGGTTGCGGGGAGAGAGTGCCCATTTCGTCGTGTATAGCGAAGGCTCGGAAGCCCGCTTGCGCGAGCGCGTCGATCAGCTCGAGGACTTCGATGCCCTGTTGCGAGCGATGACCACGGTGTCCGAGGGACCTAGCCCGAACAAACTGCACGTCTATGTCGTCAGCGGCATCGGCGAGTTGCGGATGGTGCGGTCAGTGCCTTCGAACGTCGCCGGTTTCTACACGGCAGGCCCGTCGGGAATCGCCGTTTTCGTCGATGGCCGCGCGACGATGGGACAATTCGAAATCCTGTTCCACGAATATGCCCATCATTTCATGCGGCAGCATGCGCCCTTCCCCTACCCCGCCTGGTATGTGGAAGGGTTTGCCGAATACTTCATGACGGCGCAGTTGCGTGACCGCACGATCGATATCGGCAATTTCTCGCCTGGTCGCGCTTGGGCGATTGTCGAAGGCCAATGGCTGCCGGTCGACCGCGTCCTTTCGGGCGATCTCGAAGGTCTCAACGCGGAACAACGCCACTTATTCTATGCCCAGGCTTGGCTGATCACCCATTATTTCTTCAGTACGCCCGAGCGGCAGGCGATGCTCAACCGCTACATGCAGGCGATACGCAGTGGCAATCGCGATGGAGCGCTGCAGGCGGCGACCGGCATGGCGGCACCGGCCTTCCAAGCCGCGCTTCGACGCTATATAAGTCCCGGCATCCGTTATCGGCGTCTGACCCTAGAGGCGGCAGACACGACGGTGCCGATGACTGTCACGCGCCTGCCGGCCTCGGCCGAGCGGCTTATCCTGCGCGAAGCCAATTTGCGGGTGGGCGTCGGCGACGAATATGTACCGCAGGTGCTGCAGGCGATCCGGGCCGAGGCGGCACGCCATCCCGACGATTCCTATGCACTAAGGGTGCTGGCTCACGCCGAGGCGCTGCATGGCGATTTCGCCGTCGCGGACCGCCTGCTCAACGCCCTGCTCCGCGCTGCCCCCAATGATGCCGAACTGCTCTACCTTCGCGGCATGCGCCACCTGCGAGCCGCTCGGGACGGCGAGGAATGGGAAAGCGAAGCGCGCCAGGCGCGCAGCTGGTTCAGCCGCGCCTACTGGGCCGACCCGAACCATTTCCAGAGCCTCTACCGCTATGCCGAGGCGATGCGCGGCGAGCGCGATTATGTGTCGGAGAATACCAGCAACGTCCTGCTGCTCGCTCACCAGCTGGCGCCCCAAGTGGAAGTGATCGGCATGAATGCTGCGGTGATGTTGATGAACCGCGGCGAATGTGAATGGGCACAAAGGATGCTGGCACCTCACGCGGTCAATCCCCACGATCCGGGCCTGGCGGCGCGCGCCAAGGAAATGCTCGAGCAAGCACGCTCGGACGAATGCCGCGCGCGTGCGCAACGGCCCGCTGCGGCGTCGTAACGACGACCATCTTCCTAACCGCCGGGCAAGCGGCTAGGCCGCTTCGTCATGAACAAGATGGCGCATCCCAAGACGCTGGCCTTCGACTGGGCCGATCCGTTCGCGATCGATGCCCAGCTTTCCGACGAAGAGCGGATGGTGCGCGATACCGCCGAGGCCTATGCCCGCGACAAGCTCCAGCCGCGGGTGACGAGCGCCTATCTCGAAGAGCGGTTCGATCGCGGCATCATGGACGAAATGGGCAGCCTCGGCCTGCTCGGCGCCACCATCCCGTCCGAACATGGCGGCGCCGGCCTCAACTACGTCTGCTATGGCCTGATCGCGCGCGCGGTCGAACGGGTCGATTCCGGCTATCGCTCGGCCATGTCGGTGCAGTCGTCGCTGGTGATGCACCCGATCCATGCCTACGGCAGCGAGGAGCAGAAACGGCGCTATCTGCCCAAGCTGGCGACCGGCGACTGGGTCGGCTGTTTCGGCCTCACCGAGCCCGATGCCGGGTCCGACCCAGGCTCGATGCGCAGCCGTGCCGAGCCGATCGACGGCGGCTACCGGCTGAGCGGGGCGAAAACGTGGATCACCAATTCGCCGATCGCCGACGTGTTCGTGGTCTGGGCGAAATCCACCGCCCACGAGGGCCGGATCAAGGGTTTCGTGCTGGAAAAGGGCATGAAGGGCCTCTCCGCCCCCAAGATCGGCGAAAAACTGTCGCTGCGGGCGTCGGTGACCGGCGAGGTGGTGATGGACGGGGTCGAAGTGCCCGATGAGAATCTGCTGCCGGGGGCCAGCGGGCTGGCCGGACCGTTCGGCTGCCTCAACCGCGCCCGCTATGGCATCGCCTGGGGTTCGATGGGCGCGGCCGAGGCCTGCTACGATGCCGCCCGCCGCTACACGCTCGAACGCAAGCAGTTTGGCCGGCCACTGGCGGCGAACCAGATCGTGCAGTTGAAGCTTGCCAACATGGCGACCGAGATCGCGCTCGGGTTGCAGGCGGCGTTGCGAGTCGGCCGCCGGATCGACGCCGGTGAGCTGATCCCCGAGACGATCAGCCTGATCAAGCGCAACAATGTCGGCAAAGCGCTCGATATCGCGCGCACCGCCCGCGACATGCACGGCGGCAACGGCATCAGCGCCGAATTCCAGGTGATGCGCCACGCCCCCAATCTCGAGACGGTCCATCCCTACGAGGGCACGCACGACGTCCACGCGCTGATCCTGGGGCGGGCGATCACAGGCCTGGCGGCGTTCTAGCCGCGATCTCGCAGATCGCGGTTAAATCAAGCACGAACAATCACTTGCCAGCAACCAAGACTGGCATTACCGGGTCCATCTCCTGATCGTGACACCGTGGAGGGGTATTGAAGATGCTGGTTGCGTTGATTTCGGGCCTGTTGATTTCATCGGCGGCCATGGCTCATCATGAGCATGCCACGACCGGCCATGGCAGCGAAAATGTCGCGGCCGCACCCCGGCCCGCTGGAGAGGCCGCCGGCAACCGGTCCAGCGGCGGCAATCATGCCAATGCCAACAGCACCGCCAATGCCGAGCGCCGCATCTGCCGGCGGCTTGCCTCCACCGGGTCGCGCATGGGCAGCGACCGGGTTTGCCTGACCGCCGAGCAGTGGCGTCAGTACGAACGCGACAACGACTAGGCGCTGACGGTCACCGCACGGCGGCGGAGCAGCAGGACCGTCCCGTCGCGGTAGCAGGCCTCTTCGGATGATTGAAAACCGATCCGCTCGGCGAGGCGGATCGAGGCGTGGTTGCCGGGTTCGATGATCGCGACTATCTCCTCCTGGGAGAGATGCGCGTCTGCCCAGGCCAGAGCGGCCGCGGCCGCTTCGCTGGCATAGCCCTGCCCCTGGGCATGGCGGCTGAAGATCCAGCCCATTTCCGGCAGGCCCTCGATCGAGGGAGTCATGGCGCGCTTGAAATCGGCAAAACCGACCTGACCCAGCAGTCGGCCGTCCTTGCGGCGCTCAACCGCCCAATAGCCATAGCCGAGAATTGACCAGAGGCCAGGCGCCGCCAGCAGACGCCGCCAGCTATCTTCGCGGGCGAAAGGTAATCCGCCAAGGTGGCGCACCACCTCCGGGTCGGCCATCATTTGCGCCTGCGGCTCTAGGTCGGCCGCGCAAAAGCCGCGCAGCTCTAGCCGCTCGGTCTCCAGCACAGGGATTGACTGGAGCGACCCGCCGGTCGTCACTTCTTGCCGAGCGTCAGCCCGCCGAAGCGCTTGTTGAAGCGCGCCACCTGGCCACCGGTATCGAGCACGCGGGTGGCGCCGCCGGTCCATGCCGGGTGGACCTTGGGATCGATCTCGAGCTGCAGCGTGTCGCCTTCCTTGCCCCAGGTCGACCGGGTCTCGAAAACGGTGCCGTCGGTCATCTGCACCTTGATCATGTGGTAATCGGGATGCGTTCCGGTTTTCATCTGCTGGTCCAAATCTGAGGCTGACGCCGCCTCTGCAGGCGGCGGGAAGCGGCGATGTAGAGATGCCGCCCGTGGTTGACAAGCTCTCGGCCCCGCCGTTAGCCCGGCCCAGCGAAGGTGCCGCCCGTCAGACGGCGGTGAAAATGGGAAGCCGGTGCGAATCCGGCGCTGTGCCCGCAACTGTCAGCGGTGAGCGTGTCCCCGATCAAGCGGGGAAATACGCAGCGACCCGCAAGCCAGGAGACCTGCCTTCGTCGTCGTCCGCGTCCGGCCGGGACCAGCCAGTGGCGCGGGAATCGCACGGCTTCGGGCGCGCGACTCCTCCGGGCGACATCGGTCGTTTGAGGAGGAAACATGATGCCATTGCTGTTCGTCGCGGCCTTGTTAGCCAGCGAAACCCCGATCATCGTTACCGCTGCCCGGCAGCCCGTGGCAGAAGCCGAGGCGCCGGTCTCGGCCACGACTTTCGAGGAAGAGATCGAGGCGCTCGCCCCGCTGCTGGCGGTCGACCTGCTGCGGCTGGCACCGGGCGTTGCGGTCGCCCAATCGGGCCCGCGGGGGAGCCAGGCCCAGGTCCGCATCCGCGGCGCCGAGGCCAACCATACCTTGCTGTTCATCGACGGCATTCGCTTCAATGACCCGGCGGCGGGCAACGAGGCCCGGTTCGAGTTGCTTGCGGCCGACCCGTTGGCGCGGCTGGAGCTGGTGCACGGGCCGCAATCGGCACTGTGGGGGTCGGAAGCTCTGGGCGGCGTGATTGCCGCCGAAACCGCCGATCCATTGCAGGCGGAGGGGATAGCCGCCGCGGGAGAATATGGCGAGCTGGACAGCGTGCGGCTGTTCGGCCGCGGGGCATTCCGCGCTGGGCCGCTCGGCATCGCCGCTGCGGCAGGATGGCAGGTCAGCGACGGCGTGGACGCGCTCGGCGCCGGCGGAGACCTCGACGGCTTTCGGCTGTTCAATGCCAATCTCAAGGCGCGCGCCCGGCTTGGCGCGATCGAGCTCGGCCTGACCGGCCTGTGGCTCGACGGCCGTACCGATTTCGACGGCTTCGACCCGGTGACTTTCTTGCGCGCGGACACGCTCGACCGCAGCGACAACCGGATCGGCGCGGCCGGTATCTCGGCGGATGGCAATTGGGGCGCCTGGTCGGCGCGAGGCAGACTGAGCTATCTCGACAGCATCAACCGTAACAGCCTCGGCGGCGCCTACCAGAACCACACGACGGGCAGCCGTGTCTCGGCGCTGGCCCAGTTGAGCCGGACGCTTGGCCGTCACACCCTGATCGCCGCGGCCGAGCATGATCGCGAGAGTTTCCGCGCGCGCGATGTCGCGTTCGGCGGTTTCAGCAACCAGGATCGCAGCCGCATGGCCAGTGCCCTGGTCGCGGAATGGCGGGCCGCATGGTCAGACCCTATCCACACCGACCTGGCGGTGCGGCACGATATGTTCAGCGCCTTTGCCGATGCCACCACGCTGCGCGCGGCCGTGCTGGTCCGCCCCGGCGGCGGCTGGTCGCTGCATGTCGGC
>JBQTJR010000112.1:0-4487 GCA_052386895.1 Sphingosinicella sp. | reverse complement strand
CGGCAGCGGCGAGGCCGATACGAGCCGGGGTCAGCACCTCGCCGCCGCGGACCAGGGTCTCGCCGGCGCGAAAATCGCAGCCCGCGGCGCGCAGGAAGCCCGCCGCGCCCGGTGCTTCAACGATCCGGATGCGGTCGCCGTCGCGCTCGACGATTTCCTGGATGACGATGCGCTCGGCCCCGGGCGGCACGACGCCGCCGGTGGCGATCCTGACCGCCGTGCCGGGCATCACCCGGCCGCCGAACGGGGCGCCGGCCGGCGCTTCGCCGATCACGTCCAGCTCGGCGCCGATCCGCGCGTCGCCGGCGGCCACCGCATAGCCGTCCATCGCCGACACCGGTTGGGCCGGCTGGTCGCGGGCGGCGACGATATCCGCGGCCAGCGTTCGGCCGCCGCATTTGGCGATCGGCAGGGTTTCGGCTTCGAGCAAGCGGACATCGGCCAGCAGCAACGCCCGCGCTTCGTCGAGCGAAAGCAGACTCATTCTCCCTGAGATCCCCGCCTGCGCGGGGATGACGGATTCCGCCGCCAGTGGCCCGATCTGCCGCCTTTTTTCTCGACCAGCTCGATCGCCTCGATCCGCATGGAGCGGTCGCCGGATTTCAGCATGTCGTAGAGGGTGAGGCAGGCGACCGAGACCGCGGTCAGCGCCTCCATCTCGACCCCGGTCCGGCCGATCGTCTTCGCATCGGCGGTGACCGAGAAGCCGGGCAGTTTCTCGTCGGGCGTGACTGTCACCGTCACCGAGGTCAGCGGCAGCGGATGGCAGAGCGGGATGAGCTCGCCGGTCCTTTTCGCCGCCATCATTCCGGCCAGCTCGGCGATCGCGATGACGTCGCCCTTGGTGGCCTTGCCGGAGCGGACGAGTTCGAGCGTGTCCGGCTTCGTCCGCACGTTCCCGCGCGCAATCGCCGAGCGCTCGGTCTCGGCCTTGGCCCCAACGTCGACCATGCGCGGCCGGCCGCTGTCGTCGAAATGGGTGAGCTTGTCCGTCATTCCCCCAGCCGGCCCATGATCTCGACGAGGTTGCACGGGCGGGTGCGCGCGTCGAGCTGCGGGGAGATGATTTGTTCCCAGCCGTCGCGCACCGCCCCCGTCGAACCCGGCAGGCAGAAGACCAGAGTACCCCTGGCGACGCCGGCGCAGGCGCGCGACTGGATCGTCGCCAGGCCGACCGAGCGCAGGCTGACGTTGTGGAACACGACGGAGAAGCCTTCGATATGCTTGTCGAACAGGGGCATGACCGCCTCGGGGGTGACGTCGCGGCCGGTGAGGCCGGTGCCGCCGGTGGTGATCACGACGTCGACGGCGGGATCGTCGATCCAGGTACTGACGACCGTGCGAATCCGGCCCTCGTCGTCCGGGACGATCGCCCGCCACGCCAGCACGTGGCCCGCGCCTTCGATCGCGCCGGCGAGATAGTCGCCGGAGCCGTCGCTTTCCGCCGTCCGCGTGTCGGAGACGGCCAGCACCGCGATCCTGACCGGCACAAAACCTTGCTTCATCCCCACCGCGCCCGGTCCTTCACATCCACGTCGCGCGCCTCGATCCAGCGCGCGCCTTTTGTCCCGAGCTCGCGCTTCCAGAACGGCGCCTCGGTCTTCAGCCGGTCCATCACATAGTCGAGCGCGTCGAACGCGGCGCGGCGATGCGCGGCCGCCGCCGCGACGAACACGATCGCCTCGCCGGGCGCCATCGCGCCGTGGCGGTGGACGATGGCGAGGCCGGCAAGCCCGAACCGCGCCCGCGCGTCCTCGCCGATCGCCGCGATCGCCCGCTCGGTGAGCGCGGGATAATGATCGAGCTCGAGGCCGGTCACTTGTTCGCCGTCGCTTGTCGCGCGCACCAGGCCGGTGAACGAGGCGATCGCGCCGGCGCCCGGAACTTTGGCGATGAACGCCGCCAGCTCCGTCTCCGGGTCGAACCGCTCGGCCTGGACGCGGATCATCCGCCGCTCATCGCCGGCAGGAAGGCGATCTCGTCGCCGTCGCCGAGCGGCGCATTGCCGGAAACGAGCTCGGCATTGACCGCGATCCGGACCGACGCGTCGTTGAGTGCCGGATGGTCGCGGCCGAGCCAGGCGCGCAGGCTCTGGGTATCGCGCACGGCTTCGGGCAGCGTCGCGGTCAGTTCGCGCTTCCCCACTTCGTCCTGCAGCCGGCCGAAGAACAGGATCGTCGCCACCCTTACCCCCCGGTGACCGACATGTGCCGGCCGACCGCCGGCGCCGCCGAGCGCACCGGCAGCGCGAAATCGTGGCCGCGCGGCTTCAGGCCGATCGCGGCGAGGATCGCCGCGTCGAGCAAAGCGTCGTCGCCGGACGCGCGCAGCGGCGTGCGCAGGTCGGCCTTCGTCTGCTGGCCGAGGCACAGGTACATGTCGCCGCTGCAGGTGACGCGGACGCGGTTGCAGCCGTCGCAGAAATTGCGGGTCAGCGGCGAGATGAAGCCGATCGTCCCCCCTTCGCCGGTGCGCACGTAGCGGGCTGGCCCGCCGGTGGCCCGGGCCAGGTCGACCAGCGCCCAGCGCCACTCGAACAGGCGCCGGACCTCGGTGAGCGGCACGAACTGGTCGATGCGGTCCGCCTCGACCGATCCCATCGGCATCACCTCGATCAGGCTGATCTCGGCGCCGCGGGCGTGCGCCCACTCCGCGAGCGCAACCAGTTCGTGGAGATTGTCGTGCCTGAGCGCGACGGCGTTGATCTTCACCTTGAGGCCGGCGGCGAGCGCCGCATCGATGCCGGCAATCGCGTCGCCAAGCCGGCCGCCGCGGGTGATGCGCGCATAGGTTTCGGGGTCGAGGCTGTCGAGCGACACGTTGACCCGCTCGACGCCGCGGCGCGCGAGCGCAGGGGCGTGTTGCGCCAGCCGGGTGCCGTTGGTGGTGAGCGTCAGCTCGTCGAGCGCGCCGCTCTTTAGGAAGCGCGACAGGCGGCCGACCAGCTCGATGATGTCGCGGCGCACCAGCGGCTCGCCGCCGGTCAGCCGCAGCTTCCGTACCCCCTTGCGGATGAAGGCGGCGGCGAGACGATCGAGCTCGTCGAGGCTGAGCAGGTCGGCGCGGGGCAGGAAGGCCATGCGCTCGGCCATGCAATAGGTGCAGCGCAGGTTGCAGCGGTCGGTCACCGACAGCCGCAGATAGGTGATGCCCCGCCCGAACGGATCGATCATCCGGCCAGCATATCCCCCCAGAAGCGAATCGCCAGCCGCGTCGCCACGTAGAGGATGAGAATCGCGGTGAGGATGCGGACATATCTGGGGTCGATCCGGCTGCTGCCGAGCCAGGCGCCGATCAGCCCGCCGGCTGCGACCGCAGGGAACAGCGGCCAGTAAGCGGCGAGGATGCCCGTGCCCGTGCCCTTGGCGAGCTGACCGGCGAGTCCCGCGACCGAATTCACCAGGATGAACACGCTGCACGTGCCGGCGATCGCGCGCGGCGGCCCCCAGCGCAGCATGTAGAGCAAGGGCGCGAGGAAGATGCCGCCCCCGATCCCGACGATGCCGGCGAGGAAGCCGAGCGCGCCGCCGGCGACCGGCTCCAGCCAGCGCGCGGCGGTGCGCGGCGGCCCCTCCCGCTGCCAGCGCGGCTGCCACAGCATCAAGAGGCCGGCGGCGAGCAGCGACAAAGCGAGCAGCCCGACGAACAGGGTCTCGGCGATCACCAGCCGGCCGCCGATCCATGCCGCCGGGATCGACGCCGCGAACAAGGGCCAGATCCGCGCCAGATCGACATGGCCCGCGCGCGCGAAGCGCCAGCTCCCCACCGCGACGACGAGGATGTTGCAGGCGAGCGCGATGACCGGGACGGCGCGATAGTCGGTGCCGGCCAGCACCAGCAGCGCGTTGTAGGTCGAGCCGCCGCCGAACCCGACCGCGCCGTAGAGCAGGGCAGTGACGAAGAAGAGAGCGGCGAGGCCGGCCGGCGTCATCGGCTCGACCTGCCCGAGGGCCTAATCGAATTAAATACCGAATTCTGGCCGGCTCTTTGGGGCGGGAGGCGCGACCTGGGGGCCTGAGGGCAGCGAAGCGAGCCGATTCCGGCAGAATCGAGGATTTCGCCTAAAGTGGACGAATCTAGGCGATCCTCTCTCGGGAGGGCGAATTTCGACATGCGGATTGCGGGCCTAAAATAGGCCGGTCTAGGCGCTTCCGCAGAGGGCAAAGGCCCTCGAATCCTACACGAGCCTAGATGTGCAATTCGGTGCGTTTCGGGCGGCGCCGGGTAATGGGCCCCGATGGGCTACCGGCGGCCCCTCCACCAGCCGGCTGCGCCGGCCGGTCCCCCTCCCCATTGCTGCGCAACAGGGAGGATCGGGGCTTGACAATGTTCCCGTTTTGTGCTAGTCGCGATGTCGAAATACTAGGCTCAGGACTCATTGCGGCAACCAGAATATGAATGTTGCGGCGATGGCGATGGCCGAGAGGAAGGTGTGGGCGCATCGATCGTAGCGGGTGTGGACCCTGCGCCAGTCCTTGAGCCGGCCG
>JBQTJR010000111.1:0-1924 GCA_052386895.1 Sphingosinicella sp. | reverse complement strand
TGCGCCCTGAGCGGGTTGGCAGCACGCAATCGAACATGTCGATGCCGCGCTCGACCGCACCGACGATGTCGTCCGGCTTGCCAACCCCCATCAGGTAGCGCGGCCGCCCATCCGGCAGCTGCGCGGTCGCAAAATCGAGGCAGGCGAACATCCTTTCCTGCCCCTCCCCCACCGCCAGCCCGCCGACCGCGTAGCCGTCGAAGCCGATCCCGGTGAGCGCCTCGGCCGAGGCGCGGCGCAGTCCCTCGTCGAGCCCGCCCTGCTGAATGCCGAACAAAGCCGCCTGCCCTGCGCGCGTTGCATCGGCATCGAACGCATCGCGCGAACGGCGCGCCCAGCGCATCGACCGCTCCATCGCCGCCGCCAAAACGTCGCGGGACGAATTCGCCGGCACCAGCTGGTCGAACGCCATGACGATATCGGCGCCGAGCAGGCGCTGGACCTCGACCGAGCGCTCGGGCGTGAGCAGGTGGGCCGACCCATCGAGGTGGCTTTTGAACTCCACTCCGTCCTCGCCGGTGCGGGTCAGGTCGGAGAGGCTCATCACCTGGTAGCCGCCGCTGTCGGTGAGGATCGGCCGCTCCCAGCCCATGAACGCGTGCAGGCCGCCCAGCCGCGCGATCCGCCCGGCGCCGGGCCGCAGCATCAAATGATAGGTATTGCCCAGGATGATGTCGGCGCCGCTGGCGCGAACGTCGGCCGGCTTCATTGCCTTGACCGTCGCCGCCGTCCCAACCGGCATGAAGGCCGGGGTTCGCACCTCGCCGCGGGAGAAAGCGAGGGTGCCGGTGCGCGCGCGCCCGTCGCGGGCGGCGATAGTGAAGGCGAAGCGCGGCATCGGGTGTCAGGTGTCGGGTGTCGGGTGTCGGGTGTCGGGTGTCGGGTTTCGGGTGTCGAATGTCGAATAATCTCTTTCTTGAAACCTGAAACCTGTTTTCCTTGAAACCCGAAACCTGAAACCTGAAACCCGGAACCCACTAGGGCAGCAGCAAGCACGCATCGCCGTAGGAATAAAAGCGATAGCGTTCGCGAATCGCGTGCGCGTAAGCGCGCTGCATCAGATCCAGCCCCATCAGCGCCGACACCAGCATGAACAAAGTCGAGCGCGGCAGGTGAAAGTTGGTGACGAGGGCCTCGACCGCGCGAAAGCGATAGCCGGGGGTGATAAAGATGGCGGTCTCGCCCTCGAACGGGCGGATCTCGCCATCTTCGCGCGCCGCGCTTTCGAGCAGCCGCAGCGAAGTCGTGCCGACCGGGACGAGCCGGCCGCCGGCGCGGCGCATCCCGTTGAGCCGTTCGGCGACCCCGGCCGGCAGGCGCCCCCATTCGCCGTGCATGGCGTGATCCGCCGTGTCCTCGCCGCGCACCGGCAGGAAGGTGCCGGCGCCGACGTGGAGGGTCAAAGTCTCGTGGCGGATGCCCGCCGCCGCGAGGCTCGTCATCAAGGCCGGGGTGAAATGGAGCGAAGCGGTCGGCGCCGCGACTGCGCCCGGCTGGCGCGCGAACATCGTCTGGTAATCGTCGCGATCGCGCGCATCGGCCGGCCGCCGCGAGGCAATGTAAGGCGGCAGCGGCATCCGCCCGGCGCGTTCGAGCAGGGTCTCGACCGGGTCGTCGCCGGCGAACTCGAGCAAAGCCGAGCCCTCGCCGCCGAGCTCGATCGCGGTCGCGCAAACCCCCTCCCCGAACTCGATCGCGTCGCCGGCGCGGACGCGGCGGGCGTTGCGCAGCAAGGCGCGCCAGGCGCGCAATCCCTCGCGCCGGTACAAGGTCGCGCCGATCCGCGCCCGCCCGCGCCGGCCCTCGAGCTGCGCCGGCAGCACCCTGGTATCGTTGAACACCAGCACGTCACCCGGCCGCAACAGGCGCGGCAGGTCGCGCACGCCGCGAGCGGACAGCCCACTCCGGTTCACGCACAGCCAGC
>JBQTJR010000110.1:0-1913 GCA_052386895.1 Sphingosinicella sp. | reverse complement strand
GTCGTCGAGCCGGAAATCGGCGCCGAGATCGACCAGCCTGATGCCGCGTTCGAGGATCGCGCCCGCCACCTCCTGCGAGCGGCCGTGGGGCAGCGCCGCGAACACCAGCTCGATGCCATCGAGCGCCGCTTCGTCATACGCCTCGATTTTCGCGCCGGGATAGGCCGCGGCGAGGTGCGGGTGCGCGGCGGCGAGCGGCTGCCCCGCCTGGCGCTCGCCGAACAGCCGCGCCGGCTTGAACGTCGGGTGGCCCTCGAGCAGCCGCAGCAGCTCCGCCCCGACGAATCCGGAACCCCCGAAGATGGCAACCGCGGTCATGCGCATTATATGCGCATTATTGCATATTTATGCAAGTATCTTTTAGCCGGCCATGGTCCGCAATTCGCGCATCACCCATTGCTCGACCACCTCGGCCATGATCTCGAGCGGCATGTCACCGCCCTCGAGCACGGTGTCGTGGAAGCCCTTGATGTCGAACCGCGCTCCCAGCCGCGCGCGCGCCTGCTCGCGCAACCGCACGAACTCGGTGTGGCCGATCTTGTAGCTGCAGGCCTGGCCCGGCCAGACGATGTAGCGCTCGATCTCGCTGGTGGCGGCGGTCGGATGCAGGCCGACCTCGTCGATAAAATACTGGATCGCCCGCTCGCGGCTCCAGCCCATCGCGTGCAGCCCGGTGTCGAGCACGATCCGCGCCGCCCGGTACATGAAGCTCTTGATCCGCCCCAGCTTACCCTGCGGGAAATCGTCGTACATGCCGATCTCGTCGGCGAGTTGCTCGGCATAGAGACCCCAGCCTTCGCCATAAGCGGGGATGCCGATGTTCCTGAGCAGGAGCGGCGTCGCCTCGTTCTCGAGCGCGATCGAGCCCTGCCAGAGGTGGCCGGGAATGCTCTCGTGATAGGTCAGGGTCGGCAGGTCCCAGCGCGGCCAGATGCCGGTGTCGACCAGGTTGATGTAATAGGCACCGGGGCGCGAGCCATCGAGCGCCGGGCCCTGGGCGTAGCCGCGCGGCGCGCCGACCTCGATCGCCGGCGGCACCCGCTTGATCTCCATGCCCGAGCGCGGGATGGTGTTGAAATATTCGGGCATCCGCGCCCGCACCGCCGCCATCTGGCGATTGAGTTCGGCGAGCAGGTCGGCGCGGCCGGCATCGGTGTTGGGATAGAGCCAGCGGCTCTGGCGGCCGAGCTCGGCGAGGCGGGCGCCGACGCTTCCCTGGGTCAGCCCCTCGGCGCGCAGCAGCGGCTCGGCCTCGGCGCGCAGTTCGGCGAGCTGGGCAAGGCCGATCGCGTGTGCCTCGGATGGCGAAAGGCCGGTCGAGGTATGGAAGCGAAGGCAGAGTCGATAGAATCGCTCGCCCTCGGGCAGCGAACCCGCGGCCGGGTTGACGCCGGCGCCGCGCCGCAGGTCGGTCAGCGTCGCGATCTGGCGGTCGAGCGCGGCGGCGAGCGGGCCGTCGACGATCGCCATGGCCTGCGTCTGCCAGTCGCCCGCGATCCCCTTCTCGCGCGTCCGCCGCACCAGCGACTGGACGAGGCCCGAATTCTGGCCGCCGTCGGCGCGCAGCGTGCGGGTCTGGGTCAGCGCCTTGTCGAGGATGAAGGCGGGCGGGACGACGCCGCGGCCGGCGTCGGCGCGGGCGCGCTCGATCTCGCTGCCGACGTTGCGGGCGAAATCCTGCAGCCGCGAGACATAGGCCTCGGCGTCGTCGCTTGTGTCGATGCGGTGCTGGGAATCGAGGAAATCGGGGACGCCTTGGTAGGACCCGGAGAGCTGGGTCAGGACGTAGGGCATCGGATAGGAATAGCCGCCGATGCCGCCATAGGCGAAGGTGGAGGTTTCCTCGATCCGCTCGCCGAGCCAGAGGATGGTGTCGAGCCAGGCGCGCTCGCGGCCGTGGAGGGCGTTGCGAT
>JBQTJR010000109.1:0-6137 GCA_052386895.1 Sphingosinicella sp. | reverse complement strand
CGCTGCACGAGGCGCGCGAACGCTTCGGCGTGGCGGTGCTGCTCGACGTACACTCGATGCCGCCGCGGAGCCGCAACGAGGCGAAGCTGGTGTTCGGCGACCGCTATGGCGCCACCGCCGAGCCCGGCCTGGTGCAGGCCGCGATCGCAGCGGCGCGCGCGGCCGGCTACGCCACCGCGTGCAACGCACCCTATGCCGGCGGCTACGTGATCGACCGGCATGGCCGGCCCGAGCGAGGCGTGCACGCGCTGCAGATCGAGATCGACCGCTCGATCTATCTCGATGTCGAGCTGCGCGCGCCCGGACCGGGCTTCGCCGAGGCCTGCCGGCTGATCGAGACGATCGCCACCAGCCTGGAAAACTATCTGATCGGGCCGGCGCCGGCGATTGCCGCCGAGTAGATTGGGGACTGGGACTGAGTTCCGGGTTCCGGGTTTCGGGTTTCGGGTTTCAGGTTTCTGGTTTCAGGTGGCGCTTTCCGGCCGAATCCTTGAAACCCGACACCCGATAACCCGAAACCCCTAATCCAGATAACAAAGAGGCCACCCCGCTATAGGCGGGGTGGCCAGTTCAGGGAGGTGCGCCCGCCTCCCCAAGGAGGGGGCGCATCACGCCGCCGCAAAGGGGGGAATACAGCGGCGCTAGAGATTAAATAGGAAAATGCCGCTGCGTTTCAAGCGTTGGACTTTTCCTTTTTCGACCCCTTGCCGCTGCCGGTCTCGCTCTTGGCCTCGGCCGGCGCCGGCGCCGGCGCGGGCTGCGCCATCTGCGGCGGCACCTTGCCCTGCGCCATCTGCTGCCCGAAAATCTCGCGGACCATCGCCAGCGAGAAGAGATGCGCCATGATCAAGGGCAGCATGCCGTTCTGATTGATCTTGCGCAGCTGGTCGCCGTGCAGGTCGCGGAATTTCTGCTCGTCTACCATGCGGAAGCCGCGGTAGATGAACGGCTGCTCGTTCTCGTTGGTCTGGATCGCCACCTCGCCGTCGATCAGCAGCTCCATCGACTGCAGCTCGGTGATGAAGGCGGCGGTGCGCTGGCCGGCGACCTCGAAATCCTCGCAGAATTTGAGCACGGCGTTGAGCTGCTCGGTCGGCTTGCCGTCCTCGAACAAGGCAATGCCTTCGTCGAACTCGCCGATCAGGTCGGTCTTGGGATCGAAGCAGAGCGACATTTCCTTGGCGTCGGGCTGCAGCCGCGCCAGCAGATAGGGATAGCGGCGGACGTAGGCGGGCACGTAGAACGGCCCGTGCGGCTTGCCCTCGTCGTCGACGAACACGTTGACGCCCTCGTTGAGCCCGGTCAGCGCCAGCGGCACGATATTGTCGCCGGTCGAGAAGACGATCGGCATGAAGCGCTGGGCGTGGATGAACTCGTCGACGGTGAGGGGAATGGCGTGCGCGCCGGCGAAATAGGGCGCCCGGTCGGTGGCACGGGTCTTCCAGTTGGCGTGCAGGCTGCTCGAGAGCGGATGCAGATCCTGGTAAAAGAGCGGCAGGTTTGACGGCGGCTGGGTCGCCATGGGCTTTCTCCAGAAAAGGTTTCGGGTTTCGGCGCGCTGCGGCGCGCCTCCTTGCTCGGCGCGCAGGTCTATGTTCGTATTGAGGATTTCGCAAGTGGGGTTACCGGGTTATTGGGTGACTGGGTTACCGGCTTCAGACGATTCAGTGTCAAACAGCGTGAGTTTCTTCCAAAGCGCGTACAGCTGACGACTGAGTTTGAGGGCGATCGCCATGGCATCAGTCGTCTGCTCGACAGTCAGCATGCCGGTCCTTACCGCCAAGACGAGAAATGTTTCTGTTTCCGCAAGTGAGCCGCGTGCAATGCTCACGTAACGTGCATATTCCTTTCTGGTTGAGCGCACCCTGCCTTCTGCAATATTCGCCGGAACTGAGGCGGCCGCTCGCAGCAGCTGGCTGGTAAGGCGAAACTCTTCGGCTTTTGGCAAAAGCTTGGCCAACCGATGACATTCAACGGCAAGATCCATGCCTGCCTGCCAGACTTCAAGCTGCCGAAAGGACCGTACGGTGGACGTTGAGCTTGGTTGTGAAGGGAGATCCATCACTTCTCCAATAATTTGAACCCGATAACCCGATAACCCGATAACCCGATAACCCGATAATCGGAACCTAGGGCACCAACTTGCCGGGATTCATGATGCCGGCCGGATCGAGCGCCCGCTTGATCGCGGCGAGCGCCCCGAGCCGGGCGGCGCCGCCCAAACGGGCGAAATCGGCAAGCTTCATCTGGCCGATGCCATGTTCGGCCGAGATCGACCCGCCGGCCGCGGTGACGAGATCGTGGACGAACGCGCCTACTGCCGGCGCCTCGGCCTTCAGCCAGCCCCCGTCCGCGCCGGGTGGGGCAAAGACGTTGAAGTGAATATTGCCGTCGCCGAGATGGCCGAACGCATTGACCCGGGTGCCCGCGTAGCGGGCCTCGACGGCGCGCGATGCCTCGGCGAGAAAGCCCGGCATGGCGGCGACCGGCACTGAGATATCGTGCTTGGTGGCCGGCCCGGCCTTGCGTTCCGCCTCCGAGATGCTGTCGCGCAGCCGCCAGAGAGAATCGGCCTGCGCCTCGCTGGCGGCGACCATAGCATCGCCGGCGAGCCCGTCGGCGAGCGCCGCCTCGAGCGCCAGCCGGTGCGCCCCGGCCTCGTCTTCGGCCTCCGCCGACAGCTCGACGAGGACGTGCCACGGCCAGAAACCGGCAAGCGGCGGGCGCGTGCCGGGGACGTGCTCGAGCACCAGCGAAAGCGACAATTCCGGCACCAGCTCGAAGCCCTCCACCGCCGGGCCGAGCGCGCTTTCGAGCCGGCGCAGCAGGGCAAGCGCCGCCTGGGGGCTGGCGAGGCCGAGCCAGGCGACGGTGCGTCCTGCCGGAAGCGGAACAAGCCGGACACTGGCCGCGGTGACGATGCCGAGCGTGCCCTCGGCGCCGATCAGCAGGTGCCTGAGATCGTAGCCGCGGGCATCCTTCCTGAGCGGCGCCAGGCCCTCGAACAGGCTGCCGTCGGGCAGCACCGCCTCGACGCCGAGCACCAGCGAGCGCATCGTGCCGAAGCGCAGCACCTGGGTGCCGCCGGCATTGGTCGAGACGAGGCCGCCGATCGTCGCCGAGCCGCGCGCGCCGAGCGTCAGCGGAAACCTGAGGCCGGCTTCGCGCGCCGCGCCGTGCAGCCGTTCCAGCACCAGCCCAGCCTCGCAGACGGCGAGGCCCGCCCCGGCATCGAGCGAGCGGAGCTTGTCCAGCCGCCGCAGCGACACCAGCAAGGCTGTGCCCGAGGCATCCGGCGTGGCGCCACCGACCATCGAGGTGTTGCCGCCCTGGGGAACCAGTGGCACGCGCTGCGCCGCGCAGAGGCGGACGATATCCGCCACCTCCGCCACGCTGGCCGGCGACAGCATCGCCGCCGCCTTGCCGTGAAACTGGCCGCGCCAGTCCTCCAGCCACGGCGCCATCGCTTGCTTGTCGTCGCAATAGCCCTTGGGCCCAAGGCGCTCGGCCAGCTGCGCAAGCGTTTCGGCGGAGGCGGCCATCGCCTGCGCGATAGACGGGGAGGGAAAAAGGGGCAATTCAGCGCAAGTTCACTCGGCAGCCCGGAAGCGTCCAGAGCCGATGCTGCCAAAGTGAACCGCATCGGCTCCTGGTTTCTATTGGCTGCCGCAATGCTACTTGCGAAAAACCGGTACCCACTTTTTCGCGCATTGCTCTGTATGGGGGTGGAAGCATGATCCTGGCCGGGGCCACGGCGCTGCTGCTGTTGCTGTTTTCCGTCCCCGAGCCGCCGGGAGAGGAAAAACGGGTAACGGTGCGCCACCAGCGCATCATCCTGCGCATGCCGGTCGGCCCGGCGCCGGCGCGCGCTTACTCGTCGGCCGAATGGCGCGAGAGTCGCGGCCCGCGATGCGTGCCCGCATCCAGCCTCGCCGGCGCCACCTCGCCCGGGCCGGAGAGCATCGATCTCATCCTGCGCGACAGCAGCCGGATGCGGGCGAGGCTCGATCGCGGCTGCGCGGCGCTCGATTTCTATCGCGGCTTCTACCTCCACCTCACCGCCGACGGGCGCATCTGCGCCGACCGCGATGCGATCCATTCGCGCTCCGGCGGCGAGTGCCGGATCGACCAGTTCCGGACGCTTTCGCCGCCGCGGTGAGGTTTCGGGCGTCGGGTGTCGGGTTTCGGGTGTCGGGTTTCGGGTGTTGGTGAAAAAGCCCCAGGTTGAAACCAGAAACCTGAAACCCGAAACCCGTGCTTCATTGACAGGACGCACCGCATCCCCCAACTCGCCCGGCGACGCGGCGCACGCCGCCCCCTTCTTTGCCCCGAAACCCGAAATGAGCTTCGCCGACCTCGGCCTTTCCGACGAACTGCTCCGCGCCGTTGAGGATGCGGGCTACAGCGACCCGACACCCATCCAGCGCAAGGCGATCCCGTCGGTGCTGATGGGCCAGGACCTGATCGGCATCGCCCAGACCGGCACCGGCAAGACCGCCGGCTTCGTGCTGCCGATGATCGACATCTTGAGCCAGGGCCGGGCGCGGGCACGGATGCCGCGCTCGCTGATCCTCGAGCCGACCCGCGAGCTGGCCGCGCAGGTGGCCGAGAATTTCGAGAAATATGGCCGCCATCACCGGCTCAACATGGCGCTGCTGATCGGCGGGGTGAGCATGGGCGACCAGGTGAAGGCGCTGGCCAAGGGCGTCGACGTCTTGATCGCCACGCCCGGGCGGCTGATGGACCTGTTCGACCGCGGCAACATCCTGCTGACCGGCTGTCACCTGCTGGTGATCGACGAGGCCGACCGCATGCTCGACATGGGCTTCATTCCCGACATCGAGCAGATCTGCCGCAAGCTGCCGGCCAAAAGGCAGACCCTGCTGTTCTCGGCGACGATGCCGCCGCCGATCAAGAAGCTCGCCGACAAGTTCCTCTCCCATCCCAAGACGATCGAAGTGGCGCGGCCGGCAACCGCGGCGGAATCGATCGAGCAGAGGCTGATCCGGGTCGATCCGCGCAAAAAGCGCGAGACGCTGGTGCGGCTGCTCAAGGACGAGGCGGTCAAGAACGCGATCGTGTTCTGCAACCGCAAGACGACGGTGCGCGACCTGGCAACCGCGCTCAAGCGCGAGCGCCTCGCGGTGGGGCGCATCGAGGGCGACATGGAGCAGCCCGAGCGGATCTACGAGCTCGGCCGCTTCAAGCGCGGCGAGATCGACATATTGGTCGCGTCCGACGTCGCCGCGCGCGGGCTCGACATCAAGGGCGTCAGCCACATTTTCAACTTCGACGTCCCCTGGCACCCGGACGATTATATTCATCGCATCGGACGTACCGGCCGCGCCGGGCGTTCGGGAATCGCGATCACGCTGGCCACCCGCGACGACGAGGAGGCGATCGAGGGGATCGCCAGGCTGACCGGGGTGCGGATCGCCGAGCTCGAGCCTTCGCCAGGGCCAAAGCGGGCAGGCGTGCCGGCGGACGGGGATGGCGAGAGGCCGCGACGCGAGCAGCGCGACGCGCGCCGCAAGCCGGCCGGCGATCGCCGACGCGAAAGGGGGCCGGCGGTGAACCCCGAGCGCCAGGACCGGCGCCGCCCGGCCGCCGACCAGCACCGCAGGGAAGAGAAGCCGCCCCAGCCCGATCGCAGGCCGGCGGCACCGCGAACGAAACGGCCCGCAGCCGAGGACGACGGCGAAACCTGGCACGGCCCGGTGCCGAGCTTTCTCGGCAAGGGATTTGAAAGCTAGGGACCGGGGACTGGGGACTGGGGACTGGGGACCGGGGACCGGGGACTGGGGACTGGGGACCGGGGACTGGGGGCTGGGGACTGGGGACTAGGGACAAGGGGCCGGCTCGCCGCGATAGCGGGCGCGGAAATCGCTCGCGAAGGCCGACAGCTTCCCCTCGCCGATCGCCCAGCGAAGATTGGCCATCAGCTGCTGGTAGAAATGGAGGTTGTGCTCGGTCATCAGCATCGCCCCCAGTATCTCGCCCGAGCGAACGAGGTGGTGGAGGTAGGCGCGTGACCAGGTAGCGCAGACCGGGCACGGGCAATTATCTCCAAGCGGCGACCGGTCCTCGGCGAAGCGGGCGTTGCGAATGTTGAGCGGCCCGCCCCAGGTGAAGGCCTG
>JBQTJR010000108.1:0-6340 GCA_052386895.1 Sphingosinicella sp. | reverse complement strand
CCTGGGTGAGCGGCGGCGCCTCGATCCGGGACGCCGTCTCCATCCAGTAGGAGCGGCTGCGCTCGTCGGCGACGTTCATGTCGCGCCAACGGCAGGCGCGGGGCGGAGGTTCCCCGCTCGGGTTTCGGGTGTCGGGTTTCGGGTGTCGGGTGATCTCTTCCTTGAAACCCGAAACCCGGAACCTGAAACCTGTTTTCCCTGAAACCCGAAACCTGGAACCTGAAACCTACTCTCCCTGCTTCAGCCACTCGACCAGCTGCGCGAACGGGATCAAATTGTGGAACCTGAGGCCGCAGTCGCCGGACAGGTTCCAGCGCACCGTCGCCGCCACCGGGTGAAAGCCTTCCAGCGTCACCACCACGTCGGTGCCGGCTTCGGGCGGGTCGTCGAGCTCGAGCTTGGCGCCGCCCAGCGAGATGTCGCGCGCCTGTACGAACCAGGTGCGCGAGCCGGCGCGCATCGTCCCCAGCCGGTCGATCTCCATCCGCGGCGCGCGCGCCCGCCAGCCATTGTCGAGCACCTGCGGGTTGGCGAGCAGGGCGGCGACGTCGACCGGCTGGTCGAAGGCGATGCCGGCATTGGCGCCCGCCACGCAGGCGATGCGCCCTTCGATCAGCTGGCTGGATTTCAGTTCGACGGCGATGCGCTGGTTGGGCACCACCGCGCTGTAGAGATGGGCGAGCATGCCGCCCGAGGACATGTTGCGGATCAGGCAGAGCTCGCGGCGGTCGGCGATGATGATCACCCCGACCCGCAGGATGGTGACGAAGCGGTCGCCGCGGCGGCGCTCCTCGCCGCCGTCGTCGAGCGGGAAACCGTTTCCTGCGCTCTGCTCGGACAATCACGCCTCCGCGCCCGGCTGGGCTTCACTGGAAGGCGCTTATGCGGGAGGAAAGTTTTAAGAACGGCTTAGCGGCAGCCGGGGTTTGGCCCATGTGCGATTGCAGCAGGTGTTTACCATGAACCGGGTTTCGGGTGTCGGGTGTCGGGTGTCGGGTATCGGGTTTGGGGACTGGGGACTGGGGACTGGGTGTCGAGTTCGGATTACATTCTATTTTCCTTCGAAACCTGAAACCTGGAACCCGAAACCTATCTTCCCCTGAAACCTGAAACCTGAAACCTGGAACCCGAAACCTGGAACCCGAAACCTATTCCCCCGGCCTCAGGAACCGCACCAGCGCCCCCGGCTCCGCGCCCGCATCGCGCCAGCGTTCGCCCGGTAGCGCGATCTCGGCGACCGCGCCGGCCGGGAAACCGGGCAAAGGCGCGCCGCTGAGCATCGCCGCCAGCGAGGCGATCGCCGGATTGTGGCCGACGAGCAGCAGGTGCCGCCAGGCCTCGTCGGCGTCCTGGATCGCCGCCAGCCACTCGCCGGCGGTGGCGAGGTAAAGCGGCTGCCGCAACTGCGGCCGCAGCGGCGTGCCCAGGCCTTCGGCGAGCGCGCTCAGCGTCTCGACCGCGCGCCGCGCCGGCGAGGCCAGCACCGCGTCGAAGCGGGCGCCGGCCGCGGCGAGCGCCCGTCCCATCGCCTGCGCGTCGCGCCGCCCCTCGTCGTCGAGCGGCCGGTCGAAATCCTCGCCCGAGCGGGCGGCGGCGCTGGCGTGCCGCATCAGGGTCAGGCGCTTCATTTTCCTATCCTAGGTGAGTTTCGTTTCGGGCGCGACCGGCCGTTCCTAACCCAGGTCAGTAATCCCGCCGCATTTCGGAAACGAATCAGCGGCTTGAGAGGAACAAAGGGGCCCATGCCCCGGTTGTCCTGTCACGCCGGTACGTTCCGGCGGCCTCGTACAGGAGCTAGGAATGAACCAGGAAAAGAAACAGCAACAGCAAGATCAACAGCAAGAGCAGCAGCAGGGCGGGAATCGCCAGCAGCAGCAGGAAGGCCAGGACCGCGGCCAGCAGGGCGGCGGCTTCGAGGCCGGCCAGCAGGGCCAGCAGGGTCAGCAGGGCGGCCAGGATAAGTCCACGACCGGGCAGCCCGGCAGCGACACCACGCCGAGCGGCCAGCAGAGCCAGGAAGACAAGGACGAAGAGGCTCGCCGCAAGCGTGAACAGCAGGGCGGCCAGGGAGGCCAGGGCAGCCAGTACTGACTTCGGTCCGATAATCGGTCCGATAATCGGTCCGATTGAAGGTCCCGCGGAGGCCGCCCGGCTTGGCCGGGCGGCCTTCGTTCGTTGCCTCGAAGCCGCGAAAAAAAGCCCGTCATCCCGGCGAAAGCCGGCAAGGCACCCCTCTCCCCAGTGGGGAGAGGGTAGGGTGAGGGGGGTTTGACTCGTCGGTGAGGTTCTGAATTGGAACGAAGACTCGAACTCCGATCCCCCTCACCTGCCTCGCTGCGCTCGGCATCCTCTCCCCGCCGGGGAGAGGAAGTTTGGGGCCCAGCTTTCGCCGGGGTGACGGTATGGTGCGCCGATGACGCTCAGCCCTCGAGCGTGAAGCCGATCCGCAGCGTCACTTGGTAGTGGGCGACCTTGCCGTCCTCGATATGGCCGCGCGTTTCCGTGACCTCGAACCAGCGCATGCCGCGCAACGAGCTCGAGGCGCGGTTGAGCGCGCACTGGACCGCGTCCTCGATGCTGGCCGGCGAGCTGCCGACGATCTCGACGATCTTGTAGACGTGGTCGCCCATCCTCGCGCTCCTATCACCCACCCCCTACCCCCTCCCTGGTCAGGGAGGGGAGTCGCGTCAGCGACGGGGTGGGGCGCGGTTCGGCGCAACGCCGAATTCCTTCGACCAAATAGCTTGCCAGCCTAGGCGCGGTCGATAGTCTTGCCCTTTTCCATCCGGATCGGGGGAAATCCGATGCGCCTATCCACGCTGCTTGCTTCCGCCCTGCTCGCCGCCGCGAGCCCCGCTCTCGCCACCCCGGCCGAGGATTTCGCCCGCCTGCTCGACGAGCATTATGCCTGGCTGCTTCGCGAATCGCCGACCTACGCGACCGCGCTGGGCGTGCGCGACCACGACATGCGCATCCAGGACAATTCGCCCGCGGCGCGCGAGGGACGCATCGCCCAGGCGCGCGCCTTCCTCGCCCGGTTGGAGCGCATCCCGGCGGATCAGCTGTCGCCGGCCGACCGCGTCACCTACGGCATCCTCAGGCGCGACCTCGCCGAGGGCATCGAGGCCTGGGGCTTCGGCCAGCGCGACATCATCTTCACCAACCGCGAGGGCTGGCACCAGTTCTTCGCCGGCATGTGGCGCAACCTGCCGCTCACGACCAAGGCCGATTTTGAATCCTATCTTGCCCGGCTCGAGCATTATCCGCGGCTGAACCAGCAGAACCTCGCCATCACCCGCAACGCGATCCGGGGCGGCTTCACTCTGCCCTGCTCGACGCTGGCCGGCTACGAGCGGACCATCACCGGCGTCATCGTCGAGGACCCGGCGCAGTCGCGCTTCTACGAGCCGTTCGCGCGGCCGAAGCCGGCCGGCATCTCCGACGCCGACTGGAGCGCGATGCAGGCGCGGGCGCGGCGCATCGTCGCCGATGTGCTCTACCCCGAATATCGCCGCCACGCCGAGTTCTGGCGCAGCGAGTACATGCCGCGCTGCGCCCGCACCGACAGCGTCTCCGCCCAGCCCAGGGGGCGCGAATATTACGATTTCCTCGCCCGCAGCTTTACCACCACCGATCTCTCCGCCCGCCAGATCCACGACATCGGCCTGCGCGAGGTCGCGCGCATCCGCGCCGAGATGGACGCGGTCGCGCAATCCGCCGGCTTCGCCACCCGTCAGGCCTATATCCAGGAGCTGCGCACCAACCCGCTTTACTACCCGCGGACCGGCGAGGAATTGATGCGCGAGACGGCGCTCGTCGCGAAGCAGATCGACGAGCACATGCCGCGCCTGTTCGGGCGGCTGCCGCGGCTGCCGTTCACGCTGCGCGCGATCCCGATGGAGACGGCCGAGGGGACGACCACCGCTTATTACAACCAGGGGTCGATCAGCGCCGGCATCGCCGGCACCTATTACGTCAATCTGAGCCTCCTCAACCAGCGCCCGCTATGGGAGGTGCCGGCGCTGTCGCTGCACGAGGCGGCGCCCGGCCACCACACCCAGATCGCTCTGTCGCAGGAGCTCGAGATCCCGCCCTACCGCCAGAATTTCGTCGGCTTCACCGCCTTCACCGAGGGCTGGGGCCTCTACGCCGAGAGCCTCGGCGAGGAGATGGGGCTCTACGACACGCCCGAGCGGCGGATGGGCATGCTCTCCTACCAGATGTGGCGCGCCTGCCGGCTGGTGGTCGATACCGGCATCCACGCCTTCGGCTGGGACAAGGCGCGCGCGATCGCGTTCATGCGCGAGAACACCGCCCTCAGCGACGCCAATATCGAGGCGGAGGTCAACCGCTACATCGCCTGGCCGGGCCAGGCCCTGGGCTACATGATCGGCCGGCTGAAGATTTTGGAATTGCGCGCGCGCGCGCAGGCGGCGCTCGGCGACAGGTTCGACATCCGCCGCTTCCACGACGCGGTGCTCAGGAACGGCTCGGTGCCGCTGAACGTGCTCGAAAGCGAGATCCTTGCCTGGATCGAAGCGGAGCGCGGCCGGGCGAGTTGAGCGCTTGCGCGGTGAGGCGCGATTCCCCCTCTCCCCAGCGGGGAGAGGGCAGAGCCGCGAAGCGGCGAGGGTGAGGGGGTTCTGTGCCTGAAATGTTATTCCGAACGATCCCGCGCCGTCAGCAGCTCATGCCTGATTGATTCGAGCACGCCTTCGGTGTTGGCGAGCACATCGTTGTTCCAGAAGCGCAGCACACGGTACCCGTAATTCTCGATGATATTGGTCCGGGCTGCATCGCGTTCGGCATCATGTTGTCCGCCGTCAAGTTCGATTGCCAATCGAGCCGTCCGACACGCAAAATCGGCTACGTAATTGTCGATTTCGAGTTGCCGAACGAACTTTTCGCCTTCGAGACACCGGTTTCGAACGAAATGCCAAATTCGTGCCTCGGCATCGGTCTGATCGCGGCGCAGCTTACGAGCGATTGAGGTTAGGCGCTTTTTTGCCAACCCTGAGCCCCCTCACCCCCAACCCTCTCCCCGCCGGGGAGAGGGGGCGCTATCTTGTTACCCCCACCAGGTCCCCGCCGGGGAGAGGGGGGCGCTACCTTGTTACCTCAATCCTCTCCCCGCTGGGGAGAGGGGTTGGGCGCGATGCCCGGCGTTGGGCTCGCTTCGCTTCGCCCATCTTCGATTCCGCCGGGATGACGTGCTTCCACCGGGGCAGCCGCCCTCACAGGGAGGATATTGGCGGACCCCCCTATTTCAGCGACCAGCCCTGCAGCCTTTGCCCCGACGCCGGGGTCATTTTCTCCGGCACGATCTTCGCCGGCCTCATTTGCGCGCGCTCGGCCGCCTCGGCCTGGTGGGTGGCGAGCTTGAGATAGGCGCCGCGCGCCCGCTTCAGCCGCGTCCGCTCGCTGTCGCTCTTCGCCTCGGCGAGCTGGGCCAGCGCCTCGTCGGCCTTCGCCAGATAGTCTTCGGGTGTCATTTTCAAGGCATCGGTCCTTTACTGGGGAGTCGGAACCCACGGGTTCCGCGGCTGCCAAAGCGATGGGCGCTTTGCCGGGGAAAAGCAATTGATGTGCTTTAGCTGGCTTACTTGAACCTCGCTCTTTCCGGTTGCATGGCCGCTCCCTGATGGCCGATCCCGCTTTCCACAGCCGCGTCGCCGACACCCTCGCCGAGATCGACGCGCAGGGCCTGGCCAAGGTCGAACGCGTCATCACCTCGCACCAGGGGCCGGAGATCGAGGTCCGCCGCGCCGACGGCAGCCACGTCAAGGCGCTCAATTTCTGCGCCAACAACTATCTCGGCCTCGCCGGCGATGCGCGCTGCGCCAAGGCGGCGGCGCTGGCGGTCGAGCGGGCCGGCGCCGGCTTGGCCTCGGTGCGCTTCATCTGCGGCACCCACGCCATGCACAAGGAGCTCGAGGAAGCGAGTGCCGACTGGCTCGGCTACGAAGATGCGATCCTGTTCGCGGCCGCGTTCGACGCCAATGGCGGCGTGTTCGAGCCCCTGCTCGGCGAGGAGGACGCGATCGTCTCCGACACGCTCAACCACGCCTCGATCATCGACGGCATCCGCCTCTGCAAGGCGAAACGCTACCGCTTCGCCAACAGCGACATGGACGAATTGGGGACGCGGCTCAGGGAAGCGCGCGAGGCCGGCGCCCGCACGCTGATGATCGCCACCGACGGCGTCTTCTCGATGGACGGCTATGTCGCCAGGCTGCCCGAGATCACCGCCTTGGCCGATCGGTACCAGGCGCTGGTGATGGTCGACGACGCCCACGCCAGCGCGGTGCTCGGCGAGGCCGGGCGCGGCACCGCCGCCTTC
>JBQTJR010000107.1:0-2866 GCA_052386895.1 Sphingosinicella sp. | reverse complement strand
AAAGCGGCTCGATCACCCGCCACTCAAAATCCGTCAGATCGTATCGGCTCATCCCAGGGCTCCTTCCACGAGCCCTGAATCACCTTTACGCCACCAAGGGAATCCCGTTTATGAGTTCACGACCTAGCGTCAAGGGGGGCGAAAATCTCAATCCGGGAATGGTGCGCGACCTCGGCAGGGTGATGGAACGCGACAAGCATAAGTTTGGTTTGTTCATTACCGCTGCGATGCCGACAAAGGGCGTTCGAGAAGAGATAGCCAGCCATCCCTTGGTCGAAACCGAATTTGGCCGGTTCCCTGCGATGCAGGTCGTCACGCTCGCTCAATTCTTCCACGGTCCGCGACCTGACCTGCCGCAATTGATCAGCCCAGTTAAGAGGGCCGCCCGCGTGGAGACTCGCCAGTCGCACCAGCCCGGCGCCCAAGGCGCGCTGATCTGAGGTCGCTGATGACATATCATGTCTACGAAAACTGGACGCGCGCTCGAGGCCGCATCCATGTGTCTGATTGTTCTCACTGCAATCACGGTCGAGGCACCCACGGCGTCGACTCCGGCCGAAATGGCAAATGGCATGGGCCCATCGCAACCCGGGATGAAGCATTCCAGCTGGCCCGAAAACTTGGGAGAGCGGAGATGTCGGCCTGCAAGATTTGCTGCCCGTAGGCGTGCACCTGGCCGCGTACGCCCTTTTCACTTCGGCGGCAGCCACGTCAGTGCTCTGGCGAACCGGGTGCCGACCTCGACCTCGCTGTTGACCTTCAATGGCAGCAGCTTGGGATAGATCACCGACCAGAACAGCCGCAGATTGTCGTCATTGGCCTTGGCCCACGCGACCAGGCCGTCGACTCCGTTCAGCCCCTTGGCGGCGAGCATGATCGCTTCCTTGGCCGCCAGCGTCGTCTTGTTGAGCGAGCCTTTCCGGCGGCCCTTGCCGGCATTGCCGCGGTTATTCGTTTTCGCTTTTTCGGCCATCGTCCCTCCTCGCTTCCGGACATGAAAAAGCCCGCCGCCGGGTCACCGGCGCGGGCGCAATTCTCAGCTATGGAATTTCGACATCGCATCTGGCACAAAACGGGAACAAAGTCAAGCTTCGATTTGCCGCAGCAAATCGGAGCGCAGCCCCGGCGCAGGCCGGGGCCCAGCGCAGCCCCGGCGCAGGCCGGGGCCCATTACCCGGCGCAGGCCGGGGCCCATAAACCGGCGCAGCCCCGGCGCCGGCCGAAACGCACCGAATTGCGCGCGTCTAGGGTCGCGTAGGATTCGAGGACCTTCGCCCTCTGCGGAAGCGCCTAGAACGGCCTAGTTTAGGCGCTCAATCCGCGCATCGGAATTCGCTCTCCCGAGAGAGGATCGCCTAGATTCATCCATTTTAGGCTCGCCGCTCGATTTTCAGCGGCAGCCCGCCTTGCGGCCGCAACGTCACCATCCCCGATACCTTGACCTCGCGTCCCGGCATCGGCGCGAACCGCCATTCGGCGAGCCAGCACGCCAGCACGGTCAGCGCCTCGGCGGTGGCGAAGCGCGCGCCGACGCAGTGACGCGGCCCGCCGCCGAACGGGAGATACTGGAAGCGGTGCCGTTCGGCGCCGGCGGCATCCGGCGCGAACCGCTCGGGGATGAACGCGTCGCCCTCGTCCCACAGCCGGTAATGACGGTGGATGATCCACGGCCAGATCGAGACGATGTCGCCGGGTTCGACCTCGGCCTCGCCAAGCCGGTCGGCCGCCACCGCCTCGCGGTCGAAGCGCGGCACCGGCGGATAGAGGCGCATCGATTCCTCGAGGATCATGCGCAACGTCGGCAGCCGCTCCGGCAGCTCCGCGCCGATCCCGCCTGCCAGCGCTGCCCGGGCCTCCGCCGCCGCCACCTCCTGCCACTGCGGCTGTTCCGACAGCAGGAACAGGGTCCAGGTCAGCGCATTGGCGGTGGTCTCGTGGCCGGCGAGGTAGAAGGTCGCGGCATTGTCGACCGCCAGCGCCAGCGCTTCTCCCGGCTCGAACTTGTCGTGGAGCGCCTGGATCATCTGCCCCAGGAAATCCTCGCCGCCCTCGGCGAGCCGATCGCGCACTACGTCGGTCAGCGTGCGGCGCAGGAATCTCTGCCCCCGCCTCGCGCGCAGGCCGCGCAGGCTCCACGGTATCCGCGGCAGGCCGAGCAGCACCTGCAGCCGCGCCTCGCTTACCCCTTCGAGCGCGGCGGCGATGTGCGCCATCGCCTGCTCGTTCGCCAGCCGCGGATCGCCCGCGAATAGGGTGTCGGCGATCACCCGCATCGTCGTCGCGGTCGATTGCGCCGCCATGTCCAGGGTGCCGCCATCGCTCCAGCCCGCCGCCGCCTCGCCGGCGGCGCGCGCGAAATTGGGGATCAGGCCCTCGATCGCCGCCGGCGTGAAATTGGCGGCGACGATCCGCCTCTGCTCGCGCCACAGGCTGCCGTCCGAGGTCAGCAGCCCGCGCCCGATCGTCGGCGCCAGCAGTTTCAGGACCAGCCGCGGCTTCACGTAATTGGCCGCGTTGTCGAGCAGCACCCGCTGCACCATGTCGGGGTGCAGCGGGATGTGCACCCTTATGCCGAAGACGTTGCGCCGCAGGTACCAGCTGTCGAATGCCAGCTCCGACCAGCCATGGACCGCGATGTTCGCCCGCTCCCCGAAGAAGCCGCGCCACACCGCCACCGGGCCTTCCCCGCGCGGCGGATGCGGCGGCACGAAGGGAGTGGCAGCGGTCATCGTGGTAGGTGTCTAGGCTCAGGACTCATTGCGGCAACCAGAATATGAATGTTGCGGCGATGGCGATGGCCGAGAGGAAGGTGTGGGCGCATCGATCGTAGCGGGTGTGGACCCTGCGCCAGTCCTTGAGCCGGCCG
>JBQTJR010000106.1:0-2361 GCA_052386895.1 Sphingosinicella sp. | reverse complement strand
CGCCAGCGTCCGCGCCAGCGCGTCCGGGTCGGTGGCGCACACGCCGCGCCAGACGAACCGCCCCTCGCCATCGACAATGCAAAGGTGCGTAACCTTGTCGGATATGTCCAAACCGGCGTAGGTCTTCCTCACGGGTCCATCCTCCTCCTTGAAGCGACTTCAAAGCCGACTTCGTATCAGAAGGAGGGTGGGCCTAAATCACGTACGCGGTGTCACCGAAATTGGACCGAAATTAGCGCTTCGTTAGCGCCACCGGACTAGCCTTTCCTTGCAATGACGCACCAGCCAAGCATCCCGCCGGCGACGCTGGACAGTGCCGGGCGCAATTTCGTGCAGCTGTGCGAGGCGCTGGCGCTCGCCGAGCAGGTCGCCGGCCGGTCGCCGGCACCGCGTGAGGAGGCGCTCGACGAGGCGGCGCACCTTTCCGTCGCTTATGATCGGGCGCTGCCTCTGGTCCGCGAGCGTTTTGACGCGCTCGCCGATGAGACCGCGGCGTGGGTGGCGGCGGCGGTCGAAGCCCTGCTCCAGGCAGAAGGCGGGCCGGCGCCGCGCGCCGCAGCAGCGCGGCTCGCCGCGCAGCTGGAAAAGGCGATCAGAGAGCTTTCGGCGCTGCTGCGCTCTTCTTCCGCCTGACTGGCGGCAACTCGGCCGGTTGCCCTTCGCTCACCGCCGAAGGCCATTCCTTCACCCTGATGTCGCGCTCCGGATAGGGGATCTTGATGCCATGCTGGTTGAACAGTTCCCAGACGCGATTGAGGATGTCGGAGCGGACCGCGCCAAGCCCGGCCTCGGGATCCTGGATCCATACCCGGATCTCGTGATCGATCGAGCTTTCCCCCAAATCGGTCATCCACACCACCGGCTGGGGTGAATCGAGCACGCGCTTCGAGGCGTTCGCCGCTTCGACCATTAGCCGGTGGGCAAGTCGCACGTCGCAATCCTTGGCGATCCTGATCGGGATGGAGATGCGCACGTCGCGGCTGGAATAGGACCAGTTCACAACCTCCTCGGTCATCAGGATCTCGTTGGGGATGAGGTATTCCTTGCCGTCGCGAGTGACGATCGACACCGCCCGCACGCCGATTTTGTTGACCGAGCCGAACGTCTCGCCGACCGAGATGACGTCGCCCGGCTTGATCGACCGGTCCCACAGCAGGATGATGCCGGCGATCAGGTTGCCGAACGTCTTCTGCAGGCCGAAGCCGATCGCGAGACCAAGCGCCCCGGAGAAGACCGCCAGCGCGGTCAGATCGATGCCGGCAAGGTCGATCGCGAGGAAGAAGGCGGCGGCAATCAGGGCGATGCCGGCGAGCTTCTGGATCAACAGCCGCTGTGCCGGATCGAGCGTGCGCGAACGGCCGACGAGGCGGCCGACCAGCCGGTTGGCGAGCCGCACCACCGCACAGAGCGCGAGCAACGCGAACAGGATCTGCAGCGTCACCAGCAACGACAGCCGGCGGCTGCCGACGGTGAACGCCACCCGATCCAGAGCGGCGTTGATCGGCGCCAGACCGCCGACGGCGTCGGCGAGGATGGCGACGAACAGGAACAGGCCAAGCGGCCAGCTGATCCAGGTCGGCAGCCCAAAAGACTGGCCAGCGCGGCGGACGAGCAGGAAAGCGGCGGCCGCCGCACCGAGCCCCAGCACCAGCGCCCCGGCTGGCAGCCAGGACTCGATGCGCAGCGCCACCGCCAGCGCCAGCCAGGCGACGGCGTGACGGGTCAGCGCGCAGAGGCTGGCGACGAACGCCTCGGCGGCGACCCGGCCCTCGAGCAGCCTCGCGAAATGCGGCCCGACATAGCGCCCCGCCGCCCAGCCGAGCGCATAAGCGAAAGCGACGACAGCGAGCGCGGCCAGCGCCGAATAAAGATCGGCAGCGCCGATCGCCGGCAGCACGAGCTCGCTCATGGCGTCCAGCGGGCCAGCGCCGCGGCGAGATCGGCGATCAATTCGTCGGGTTCCTCGAGCCCGACGTGGAGGCGGATCAAGGGCCCCTCCCAGGTCCGCGCACTGACGGTGCGGGTGATCTCGGCCGGCACGGCGAGGCTTTCAAAGCCGCCCCAGGAGTAGCCGATCGCGAACAGCTGCAGCGATTCGACGAAGCGGGCGGCGGAAGCGGCGTCGCCGCCTGCGAGGACGATACTGAACAGGCCGGTGGCGCCCGTGTAATCCCGCGCCCAGTTTTCATGGCCGGGGCAGGTTTCCAGTGCCGGGTGAAGCACCCGCGCCACCTGCGGCTGCCCGGCCAGCCACCGCGCCACCTTCAGCCCGTTCTGCTGGTGGCGTTCGAGCCGCAGCCCGAGCGTGCGAAGGCCGCGCAAGGCAAGCCAGGCCTCGTCCGGGCCGGCGGTCTGGCCGAG
>JBQTJR010000105.1:0-38892 GCA_052386895.1 Sphingosinicella sp. | reverse complement strand
GTTGGCCGATGATGTGGGCGTCCAATGCGGCGACCACCGCACGCGGGGTCAGCGATCCGTTTTTCGGCCGTGCGCCGGTGGCGGGCTGTTGCATGTCCAGAACTAGATGGCCCGCCGCATCATCAGTTCAAGCTATGCATCGAAAGCCGCCGAACAGCCGCCGGTGCGCCGCAAGGATGCGCTCGGTTGTGGCGGGGTCGGGCGCGGTCGACCATTGGTCGAGCTCGAACGTCCCGCCGAGGAGTATGCCATCGGGCCGCGGGAACATGTGGCCGGCCTCGAACAGGAAGGCGTAATTAATCTCGGGCTGCGGCAGCAGGAAGGTAAGCTGTCCCCGCGCCGGGCGCAGCTCCTGGTCGCCGAAAAGGGCCCGCGCGCCGAGGCCGGTGCAGTTGAACACCAGCCGTTCGGGCAGGGCCGCGATTTCGGCCGGTGACTCGAAGCGGCGCACCGCGATGCGTCCGCCGGCAATCTGCACGTCGCGGATCATCTGCCGGAGATAACGGCCGACCTCGACGTAGAGCGTGTCGTATCGGCCGACCTGCGCGGCCGGAAATGGATGCTCACCCGGTGCGAGCATGCGGTTGATTGGGGGAAAAGTCGGCAGCAGCGCCGGCTCGGGCGCCCCGCTCGTCTCGTAATAAGTCGGCAACCAGCGAATGCCGAAATCGTCGCCGACCATGATTTGAAAGCGCCGCCACGAATAATCGGCGGCGGCGCGGAACTGTTCGCGCCATTCGGGCGTGACGCGGTTGCCGCGGAAATGTCCGAATGGGTGCCATTGGCCGCCGGCGATGTTGGACGTGGTGTCGGGCGGCAGCGCCGCCGCATAGATCGTCACCGCAAACCCGGCTTCCTGGACCAGCCGCGCGGTGCTGAGCCCCATCACGCCCGCGCCGATCACGGCCACCGGACCCTGATGGCCCGGCAGCCCGAGATCGGTCGCGAGCTTCGACGTCCCCCAGCTCAATGTGATGCCGGCGCCGCCATGGCCGTAATTGTGCACCAGCGCCTTGTCGCCGAGCGCCTCGCGCCGCACCACGAACCCGGAAGCCCGATAGGGACGAAGCCCCGCCACCGTGCGGATCACGCGGTCCGCCGACACATCGACCCGCGGCAGGCAGGCGTTGCGGCTGGCCATTCGCGGTGTCGTCGTTGCGCAACCGGGAAGCAGCACCGTGCCGGCGGTGGAGCCGAGGAAAGTGCGGCGATCCATCCGCGCAGCTAATCACAGCTGGCGTTCCGGCGAAAGCCGGGATCAGCGGCTAGGCCGCGTCTTCGATAACTTCGACGGTCAACTGGTCGTTGGTGTAGACGCAGATCTCGGCGGCGATCTTCATCGCCTGTCGCGCAATCGTCTCGGCATCCTCCTCCCGGTCGAAAAGCGCGGTCGCCGCCGCCAGCGCGAAGTTGCCGCCCGAACCGATCGCCGCGACGCCGCTGGCCGGCTCGAGCACGTCGCCATTGCCGGTCAGGATCAGGCTGATTTCCTTGTCGGCGACGATCATCATCGCCTCGAGGTTCCTGAGATATTTGTCGGTCCGCCAGTCCTTGGCCAGCTCGACCGCGGCGCGCATCAATTGCCCCTGGTGCTGTTCGAGCTTGCGTTCCAGCCGCTCGAACAGTGTGAAGGCGTCCGCGGTGGCGCCGGCAAAGCCGCCGATCACCTTGCCCTCGCCCAGCCGGCGCACCTTGCGCGCGTTGGGCTTGATCACCGTCGATTGCAGGGTCACCTGGCCGTCGCCGGCGATCACCGCCTTGCCGTTCTTGCGCACGCCGATGATCGTCGTGCCGTGCCAGCTTTCCATGGAGCCTCCCGCTCTGTCTTTCGGGCTATGTGGGCGAGTGCGGCTTTCCCCGCAACCTGACCGGCCATTGGACTTGATGCCGTGATCGCCTAGGCTGGCTCAGGGGGCAGGGCGGAATGCGCTTTAGATTACCTAAATCGTTGCGCAGCTGGCCGAAATTCGTCGGTGAGGTAGGCATCATCGTCGTCGGTGTGTTGATCGCATTGGCTTCCGAGCAATTCGTCGAGTCCTTGCATTATCGCAGGATCGCCGCGGAAACACGCGTTGCCATCACCGATGAACTCAACACCAATCTCGCAAGCCTGGCGCTGCGGCAAACAGCGGAACCGTGCATCGACCGCCGCTTGAACGAGTTGCGCCGCCTTCTCGGAGACTGGGAAGCAGAAGGTCGTTTCGAAACGCCCCAATGGGTCGCGCAGGCACCCTCGGTTGAAGTCGATCTCACCCGCTATCATGCGGCGGTGTCGGCCGGCCGCCTGGCCTTGTTGTCCAGCGAGGAGCAGTTTCGCATCGGGTCGGTTGCCGATGGCCTGCGGCGATTCGAGGAAATCCAGGAAGCTGAGGTCTCGCCTTGGGGGCGGTTGCGGGCGCTCCAGGCCGGGCCGCGCGATTTGTCGACAAGCGATCGTACGATGTTGCGCGCCGCGCTGCAGGATGCGTCGACCCTGGACTATCGAGCCAAGCTCAGCATCCGGCAGCTTCTGCCCGAGGCACGACTCTACGGCTTCAATCCGGACTTCGCACGCTTTCGCGAACTTGCTGGCAGCATCTGGCGTAGCGGTCGCTACACACCTTCCATCTGCACGCCGATCGACACGCCACGGGACCGGGCCAATGAAACGCAAATTGTCCCGCTACCGCTCTAGCCATCCAGGCGGTTTCACTCCGCTCAGTTCGAAGCCTCGGCCACGATTTCTTGCCAGGCGGCCTCGTCGATCACCTCCACGCCCAGCTCCTGCGCCTTCTTGAGCTTCGAGCCGGCGCCCGGGCCGGCAATCACCAGGTCGGTCTTGGCCGATACCGATCCCGCCACCTTCGCGCCCAGCGCTTCCGCCTGCGCTTTCGCCTCGTCGCGCGACAGGGTTTCGAGCGTGCCGGTGAACACGACGGTCTTGTCCGAAACCGGAGAATTCCTGGCGTCGAACACGTAGATCGGCGGCGAAACCTGCGTCAGCAGATCCTCGACCACCTCGCGATTATGCGGCTCGGCGAAGAAATCGGTCACCGCCTGCGCCACCACCGGCCCGACGCCCTCGATGTCCTGCAGCTCGGCAAACGCGGCTTTGTCGCTTGCCGCCTTGACCGCGGTGTCGCGCAGTCCCTTTAGCGTGCCGAAGCAGCGAGCGAGATCGCGCGCGGTCACCTGGCCGACATGGCGAATGCCAAGCGCGAACAGCAGCCGATCGAGCGGCGGCGCTCGCCGCGCATCGATCGCGTCGACCAGGTTCTTCGCCGAAATCTCCGCCCAGCGCTCGCGCTCGAGCAGCGTTTCGACCTTGATGCGGAAAATGTCCGCCGGCGACGCGATCAGCCCGTCCTTGAAAAAAGCCTCGATATGGGTGGCGCCGAGCCCCTCGATGTCGAGCGCGCCGCGGGAGGCGAAGTGGCGCAGTCTTTCCACCCGCTGCGCGGGGCAGATGAGGCCGCCGCTGCAGCGCCGGTCGACCTCGTCATCCTCGCGCACCGCCTCGGAGCTGCATTCCGGGCAATGGTCGGGGAACTTGTACGGCTTCAGTTTCGCGTGCGCCTTCGGATCGGTAACGACGCCGACGATCTGGGGGATGACGTCGCCGGCACGCTGCAGCCGCACCTTGTCGCCGATCCTTGCGTCGAGCCGCTGGATTTCGTCCTCGTTGTGCAGCGTCGCATTGGTCACCACCACGCCGCCGACGGTGACCGGCTCTAATCGCGCCACTGGCGTCAGCTTGCCGGTGCGGCCGACCTGGATGTCGATCGCTTTCAGCACGGTTTCCGCTCGTTCGGCCGGAAACTTGTGCGCCAGCGCCCAGCGTGGCGCCTTCGCCACCTGGCCGAGCCTCTTCTGCCAGTCGAGGCGATCGACCTTGTAGACGACGCCGTCGATGTCGAACGGCAGCTCGGCGCGCTGTCGCTCGATCGCGCGATAGCAGGCCAGCAGGTCCCCGATGCGGTCGAGCGGGGTCAGCTCGGTGCGGATCGGCAAGCCCCATTCGCCGATCTCCACCATAACCTCGAGCTGCGTTTCGCCGGGACGCCTCGAGGCCTCGCCCCAGCCTTGGGCATAGACCTGCAGCGGCCGTGCCGCGGTGATCGCCGGATCCTTCTGCCGCAACGAGCCGGCTGCGGCGTTGCGCGGATTCGCGAAGATCTTGCCGCCGCTTTCCGCCTGGCGCGCGTTCAGCGACGCGAAGTCGGCCTTGCGCATGTAGATTTCACCGCGCACCTCGAACACGTCCGGCACCTCGCCGTCGATCCGCTGCGGGATGTCGGCGATGGTGCGCACGTTGGCGGTGACATTCTCGCCTTCGCTGCCGTCGCCGCGCGTCGCCGCCAGCACCAGCCGGCCCTGCTCGTAGCGCAAGGAACAGGACAGGCCGTCGATCTTCGGCTCGGCGGTGAAGGCGATCCTTTCTTCGGGCGGCAGATTGAGGAAGCGGCGGATGCGTTGAATGAATTCGGCGACATCCTCCTCGCCGAACGCATTTTCCAGGCTCAGCATCGGCTGCGCGTGCCGGACCTTGGCGAGATGGGCGGCCGGTGCCGCGCCGACCCGGGTCGAGGGGCTGTCCTCGCGGACCAAGTGAGGAAATTTGGCTTCCAGCTCGGAATTGCGGCGGACCAAATCGTCGAACTCGGCGTCGCTGATCTGCGGCGCGTCCTCGCCATGATAGAGCCGGTTGTGGCGGGCGATTTCCTTCGCGAGCCGCTCGAGCTCGGCGGCGGCTTCGGCTTCGTTTGGAATGGGGGTCTCACCCATCAGGCGGGAAAGAAGATTTTGGTTAGGGGGAGCAGAGCTTTCCCGCGCTCGTCGAATGATTCGTATTGATCAACAATCGCGCGTGCCAAGCCATCAAGCGTCATCAAATGGGTGACGTTGGTTGCACGCTCTGCCTCATACTGTGCATCCTTAGAGAAGCCGCCTGTGCTGACATAAAGCCCTCGGTCTTCGCTGTGTCGTCCTCCCAGAAACGCTCGAATCTCCGGCGCGCCAATTTGACCACGTCGGTGCTTAACTTCGACGACGATGCGAGGAGCTTCAAAGCCAAATCCGTCTCGCGACGCAACGATGTCCTTTCCTCGGTCCGACCCGCCCGGTGATACGATTGTTCGATAACCGAGGGCACGAAGCAGAGCGGCAACAAGCTCCTGCACTTCATCCCAATCCAACTGGAGTATCCTGTCTTTGATTCGCTCGATTGCTTGTTCTGCAATTCCCACGAAGGGATCTTCGGTCTCAGCCTCTTCGGGACTATCTATTTCCGCTGGCGCGGTCGGTGTGGTCGGTGTGCCGCTTGCTAACTCCTGAATCTCGTCGACTACGTGTGCTGGGACTTTGAAGATCGTCATTGTGGCGCCCAGGCTATACTTGGAGCGAGACGTGAGATCGTCGCGGTTGACTCTGGTTTCCCATCTAACGCGTCTAGTGATTGGGAGCTGTTCTATCAGGTCCGGCTGGAATTCGGGTTTGCCTGTAATTTTCCCAATATGGTAGCTTCTATCATTGGGATCATAGGTCATCACCGGATCACCGATTTTGACCTCATTTATGAATCGCCAACCTTGGCTTGCGAGATGCTGGATTTGCTTTGGGCGCCTGTCTGGATACGCTTCTCGATAGAGCTGAATGAGCTCATCACGTGATGTTGTATTCGTATAGTCGCCCGCTTGGCTGAATCCGATTGCGACTATTCCATTGCTCAGAAATTCGCCGACGAACGCATTCGAGCGACCTGCTGTGACCTTCCACATGAATGCCTCCTAGGCCGCCTCCAGCAGCCGGCTCGCCTGGGCGCGCGCTTCCTCGGTGATGCGGGCGCCGGAGAGCATGCGGGCAATCTCCTCGCGCCGCCGCGCCTCGTCGAGCAATTGCACGCCGGTGCGGGTGACCAGCCCGTCATGGCTCTTCTCGATCAGCAAGTGGCGGGCGCCGCGCGCCGCCACTTGCGGCGAATGGGTGACGACCAGTACCTGGCCGGCGCCCGCCAGCCGCGCCAGCCGCTCGCCGACCGCGCTCGCCACCGCGCCGCCGACGCCGCGATCGACCTCGTCGAAGATCATCGTCCGCACCTCTTTACGCTCGGCCAGCGCCACCTTGAGCGCGAGGATGAAACGCGACAGCTCGCCGCCCGAGGCAATCCGCGCCAGCGGCCCGAACGGCGCGCCGGGGTTGGTCGAGACAAGGAATTCGACCCGGTCGCGCCCCGCCGCCGATGGCTCGGCGTCGCTTAGGCTGGTCTCGAACTGCGCGAAATCGAGCCGCAGCGGCTTCAGCTCGGCCGCGACCGCCTTGTCGAGCCGCGCCGCCGCCGCCTTCCTCTGCTCGCGGAGCGCCGCCGCCGCTTCGTCATATGCTTTGCGCGCCGCCGCGGCGTCGCTTTCCAGCGCCCGCAACCTGTCTTCGCCCGATTCGATCGCGTCGAGCTTCGCCGCCAGCTCGTCGCGCAGCGATGCCAGCGCGTCCGGCTCCACCCGATGCTTGCGCGCCAGGCCGCGGATCTCGAACAGCCGTGCCTCTGCCTGATCGAGCCGTTGAGGATCGAACGCGAGCGCCTCACGTGCCCGCGCCAGCGCGTCCTCCGCCTCGCCCCCCTCGGTCAGTGCGCGGTCGAGCGCCGCCAGCGCCTGCGCCAGCTGCTCGTGCTCGCCGCCAATGCGGTCGAGCCGCCGCGTCGCCTGCCGCATCTGGGTGAGCGCGCCTTCCGAGCCGGCGACCAGCCGGTCGATCGCGTCGAGCTCGTCGCCGATCCGAGCGCCGGCCTGCATCGCCGCGCGTATGCCCGCGAGCTGTTCCTCTTCGCCGGGCTGCGGGTCGAGCGCCTCGATCTCGCCCAGCGCGTGGCGCAGCCATTCCCGGTCGCGCTGCGCCTCCTCGATCGTCCGCCGCGCCTCGGCCAATTCAGCCTCCAGCGCGCGCAATCGCTCCCAGCTTGCGCCCGCCGCCGACTTGTCGATCCGCCCGAATGTGTCGAGCAGCGCGCGGTGGCCGCGCGGATTCAGCAGGCCGCGGTCGTCGTGTTGGCCGTGGATCTCGACCAGCAGCCCGCCCAGCTCGCGTAGCAGGCCGGCGGACACCGGCTGGTCGTTGACGAACGCGCGGCTGCCGCCGTCTGCCTTGACCGTGCGGCGGATGATCAGCGGCTCGCCTCGCTCGCCCTCCAGGCCATTGTCGTCGAGCAGGGCAAGGGCGGGGTGGTCGTTTGGCAGTTCGAACGAGGCGCTGACCGCGGCCTGCTTCTGCCCCTTGCGCACTAGGCCGCTGTCGGCGCGGGTGCCCAGCGCCAGCCCGATCGCGTCGAGCAGGATCGATTTGCCGGCGCCGGTCTCGCCGGTTAGCACGCCAAGGCCGGCCGCGAAGTCGATGTCGAGCGCCTCGATCAGGACGACGTCGCGGACCGAAAGGCGGGTCAGCATCGACCGGCCGTTCGCCGCCTCAGGAGGTGGTGGGAGCGGGTGCCGGCGGCGCCGATCGCTGCACCAGCTCGTAGGCGCGCTGGTACCAGCGGGTCTGCGGGTAATTGGCGCCGAGCACCGCAGCGGCGCGGCGGGCTTCCTCGGGAATGCCGAGCGCGAGATAGGATTCGGTCAGGCGCATGAGCGCTTCCGGCACGTGGCTGGTGGTCTGGAATTCATCGACCACGGCGCGGAATCGGACCACCGACGCCAGCCACTCACGCCGCCTTTGGTAGAATCGGCCGACCTCCATTTCCTTGCCGGCAAGGTGGTCGCGCACCAGGTCGATCTTCAGCCGCGCGTCCTCGGCGTAAGGCGTGGTGGGGTGGCGGCGTACCAGCTCGCCCAACGCGTCGAGCGCCTGGCGCGTCACCGCCTGGTCGCGCGTCACGTCGCTGATCTGCTCGTAATAATTGAGCGCCACCAAATAGAGCGCATAGGGCGCGTCGCGGTTGCCGGGATGGATGGCGAGGAAGCGCCGCGCCGCCTCGATCGACTTGGTATGGTCCCCGGCGGCATAATAATTGAACGCGCTCATCAGCTGCGCGCGGCGCGCCCACACCGAGTAGGGATGCTGGCGCTCGACCTCGTCGAACAGGGCGGCGGCGACCGTGTACTGGCCGCGCTGCATCCGCTCCCAGGCGGCGTTGTAGAGCGTGTTGACGTCGCGGGCGATGTAGCGCTGGTCGGCCTTGGTCCGGCCGCCGCCTCCGAGCCCGAGCGATCCACAGGCGGTGAGCGGAAGCGCGAGGGCGGCGACAAGCAGAAGCGTCTTGGGGTTAAGCTGCATGGCGGGCTTCTTAGCCGAGCGCGCTCGACGCGGTCCAGCCAGCGATTAACCTCGCCGTACGCCTTTTTTGCTAGGCGCTTGGCCGATGCTGCGGGTGCTGACCCTGTCGACCCTGTTTCCGAGCGCGGCACGGCCGCGGCTCGGCCTGTTCGTCGAGCGCCAGGCGCGCGAGCTTGCGACGCATCCCGACGTGGAGCTGGAGGCCCTGGCGCCGGTCGGGCTGCCGGCGTGGCCGTTGTCGCTGCACCCGCATTACGCGCCACTGGCGCAGCTGCCGCGCGAGGAGAGCTGGAACAGGCTCAAGGTGCATCGTCCCCGCTTTCGCGTCCGGCCCGGCCGCGTCCAGGCTGGCGCTGCCGCAGCGATGGCGGATGCCTTGCTGCCGTTTCTCCACTGCCTGCGCGAACGCTTCCCGTTCGATGTGATCGACGCCCAGTTTTTCTGGCCGGATGGGCCCGCGGCGATGCGGCTGGCGCGGGCGCTTGGGCTCCCTTTCTCGGTCAAGGCGCGCGGCGCCGACATCCACTTCTGGGCGCACCGGCCCGGCATCGGCGACCAGGTCGTTGCCGCCGGGCGCGAGGCGGCCGGACTGCTCGCGGTCAGCGCGGCGATGAAGGCTGACATGGTCGCGCTCGGGATGCCGGCGGAGAAAATCCGCGTCCACCATACCGGCGTCGACCTGGATCTGTTCAGGCCGGTCGACCGGCAGGCGGCACGCCAGCAATTGGGACTGGAAGGCCCGCTGCTGGCCTGCGCCGGCGCGCTGATCCCACGCAAAGGGCAGGCGTTGGCGATCGAGGCATTGGCAATCTTGCCCGGGGCGACCCTGCTGCTGGTCGGCGACGGGCCCGATCGCGCGAAACTGCAACGGCTCACGCACCGGCTCGGGATGGAGCGAAGGGTGCGTTTTCTCGGATCGCGCCCACAATCCGAGGTCGCGTCGCTGCTCGCCGCAGCCGACATCGCGGTCCAGCCAAGCGCCAGCGAGGGGCTCGCCAACGTCTGGGTCGAGGCGATGGCCTGCGGCACCCCCGTCGTGACCTGCGACGTCGGCGGCGCGAACGAGCTGTTCGACCGGCCAGAGGCGGGGCGGCTGGTCGCGCGCGATTCCCAGGCGATCGCCGCCGCGCTGCGCGAGATGCTCGCCGATTCACCCGCGCCGGCCGCAGTGCGCCGCACCGCCGAGCGGTTCAGATGGTTGCGCAACCGCGACGCTCTTTACGATCACCTGCAATCGATCGTTTCGAAGGAATCGGCCGCTAGAGCGGCATGATCGCCGCGGCGATCCAGCGTTCCTCGGCGCGCAGCACCGCCCAGGTGCGCGCGGCGGCGCGGCTGTCCATCGCCTCGATGCCGATGCCGCGCTCGGCCAGCGCTTCCTTCAGCGCGCGCGGCGCCATCGCCATCGCCGCGCCGGTCCCCAGGAGAATGAATTCCGGCGGCGGCGCCAGCGCCAGCAGCGGTTCGAGATCGGCAGCGGCGAGCGCTTCCAGCGCCGGCGGCTGCCAGGGCAGGGCCGACTCGGGAGTCAGCAGCCAGGCGGGCGCGGTCTTGCCGGCGACCGAGAACAGACCTTCGCTGACCCGCTGAACGAACGGCCCGGGAGGAGGCCGGCGCTCAAACCTGGGCGCCATAATCCTCGTTGCGCGGCCCGCGCTCGGCGCGGCTGACCGGATCGCGCGGCACGAAGCTGTCCGGGCCGACGCCGAACGGCACCAGCAGGAAGCGCGCCACGTAGATCGACGAATAGGTGCCGATTATCACGCCGACGAAGATACCGATGGTGAGATCGTAGATCACGTCCGGTCCGAAAATCAGCAGCGCGAGGATCGCCAACAGCACCGCGGTGTTGGTTCCAACCGTCCGCGAGAGTGTCTCGTTGACCGAGAGATTGAGCAGCGGCTCGATCTCCATCTTGCGGTATTTCTTCAGGTTTTCTCGGATGCGGTCATAAACGACGACGGTATCGTTCAACGAGTAGCCGATCAGGGTCAGCAGCGCGGCGATGGCGTTGAGGCTGAACTCGGTCTGGGTCAGCGAATAGAATCCGAGCACGACGATCATGTCGTGCGCGAGGCTGACCAGGGCGCCGATGCCGAACTGCCATTCGAAGCGTATCCAGATGTAGGCGGCGACACCGAGCATCGCCAGCAGCAGCGCCAGCGAGCCGTTCCAGGCTAGTTCTTCGGAAACCTTGCCCGACACCGATTCGACCGAATCGATGCGGCTACCCGGGAAGGACTGGAGGATGGCGCCGCGCACGCGGGTGGCGGCGGCCTCTGCCTGTGCCGCGGGCGTTCCTTCAGCCAGCGGCAGGCGGATGGCGATTTCGCTCGCGGACCCGGATTCCTGGATGCTCGGCGCGCCGAGGCCCAGCCCGCTCACGCGTTCGCGCAACGCGTCGAGCGGCGGCGGCTGCTGGAAGGTGACGCGGATCAGCTGGCCGCCGACGAAATCGACGCCGAGATTGAGACCGCGCGTCGCCAGGAAAAAGGCCGAGGCGCCGATCAGCAACAGCGACACGACGATCGCGAACGTCCGCCAGCGCAGGAAGTCGATATTGGTGTTGTCGGGAACGAGCTTGAGCAATCGCATGTGCTGATCCTTACAACACCAGGGTCTTCGGGCGTTGGCGCCGCGCCCAAAGGGCGACCATCATCCGCGCCACCGTGATCGCGGTGAACGCCGATGTGACGATGCCGATCATCAGCACCACCGCAAAGCCGCGTACCGGCCCGGAGCCGAAATAGAACATCAAGGCGCCGGCGATGGTGTTGGTAATGTTGGCGTCGAGAATCGCGGTGCTCGCTTCCTGCCAGCCATGGTCGATCGCGTCGATCACCTTGCGGCCCTTGCGCAATTCCTCGCGGATGCGTTCATTGATGATGATGTTGGCGTCGACCGCGGCGCCGATCGTCAGCACGAAACCGGCGATGCCGGGCAGAGTCAGCGCCGAGCCGGCGAGGCCAAGCAGGCCGAGGATCATCACGCCGTTGAGGATCAGGGCGGCGATCGCGAACAGGCCGAAGCGGCCATAGGTCGCGAGCATGAACAGGATCACCAGGGCAGCGCCGACGATGCTCGCGATCGTGCCCTGACGGATCGAATCGCGTCCCAGCTCCGGTCCCACCGAGCGCTCGTCGATCACGCTCAGCTCCACCGGCAACCGGCCCGAGCGCAGCGAGATGGCGAGCTGGTTGGCGGTCTCGACGGTGAAGCCGCCGCCGCTGATCGTCGCCTGGCCGCCGAGGATCGGCTCGCGGATCTCCGGGTAGGAGAGCACGACATTGTCGAGGATGATCGCGAACGGCCGCCCGACATTCTCCTGCGTCACGCGCGCGAAGCGGCGGCTGCCGGTGGTGTCGAACGACAGCACGACATTGGGCGTGCCGTCATTCTGGTCATAGTCCTGGCGCGCGTCGGTGATCATGTCGCCGGTGATGATCGCGCGCCGGTAGACGGCGATGCGGCCGCCTTCCTGGGTCGGCAGAACCTGGCTGCCGGCCGGCGCCCGCCCGGCCTGCAACTGCTCCTGGCTGGCGGTCAGGTCGACCATCTTGAACTCGAGCCGGGCGGTGCGGCCGATCAGCGCCTTCAGCGCCTCCGGGTCCTGCAGGCCCGGCACCTGGACGAGGATGCGGTCGCGGCCCTGCCGCAATATGGTGGGCTCGAGCGTGCCGAGCGCATTGATCCGCCGGTCGATGACGCCGCGGGCGATGTCCATCGCCTGGCTGATCGCCGCGTCCAGCCCGGCCTGGGTCGGCCGGACCATGATCCTGTTGTCCTGCGTGTCCATGTCCCAGTCGCGCGTGGCACCGAACAGTGTCGGCTGGGTCGTGTCGCGGACCAGGATACGCGCCTGCTCGAACTGGGCAGGATCGCGGACCAGGAAGCTCAATTGTCCGCCGGCGGTCGACAGCTCGCTGACCTGGACGCGGTTGCGCCGCAGCTCGCGCCGCAGCGTATCCTCCAGCGCCTCGAGTCGCTGCCGGCCGACCAGGTCGGTCTCGGCTTCCAGCAGCAGCTGGCTGCCGCCGGCGAGGTCGAGGCCGAGATTGATGCGCAGCTCGTCGACCCAGCCGGGCAGGCTCGCCACCGCCCGCGCCGGCAGGAAGCTCGGCACCGCCAGCAGCACGCCCAACAGGCAGGTAAGGCTGATCGCCCAGACCTTCCAGCGTGGGAAATTGAGCATGGCGGCTTAGCCCTCGGGCCTAGTCGTTGGCCGGCTTGGCGCCGTAGGGCCGCACGTCGCTCAACATCGATTTCACCACCCGCACCTTGACGCCCTGCGCCACCTCGAGCTCGATCTCGTGCTCGTCGACCCGTGTCACCTTGCCGATCAAGCCGCCGTTGGTCACCGCCGTGTCGCGCACCTTGACCGCGCCGATCATCGCCTGGTGCTGCTTCATCCGCCGCTGCTGCGGCCGGATCAGCAGGAAATAGAAAATCACGAAGATCAGCAGCAGCGGGAACATCTGCAGGAAGAAGGAGCCCGCGCCGCCGGACGCGGCGCCGGCACTGGCGGCAAAAGCTGGGGATTCGAACATTGAGGGTCTCTGTTTCGGGCTGGCGCCACCGGGCGCTCGGGCAGGGAAAAGCGCGGCGCGACTAACATGGGGTGGGGCGGTTGCCAAGCAAGCGCCCGATGAGGCCGCTAGCGCGCCGGGATGATGATCAGGGTCGAGGTGCCATGCGCCAGCAGCTTGCCGTCCTCGCCGGTGAGCCGGGCTTCGGCGGTGGCGATCTGGCGGCCGCGGCTGAGGAATGCCCTTCGCAACGCAACTTTCCGGCGTCGGTGGCAATCGGGCGCACGAAATTGGCCTTGGTCTCGACCGTCGTATAACCGTAGCCCGGTTCGAGCATGGTGTGCAGCGCGCAACCGGCGGCGCTGTCGATCAGCGTGAGGCCGAGCCCGCCGTGAACGGCGCCGAGCGGGTTGAGCAAGGCGTCGGTCGGCTCTGCCTCGAACACCGCCCGGCCGTGCTCGACCTCGGTGAGGCGAAAGCCCATCGTCCGCGCGATCGGCGGCGGCGGATAGCGGCCGGCGATCATGCCGGTCAGGAATTCGAGTCCGCTGAGCGCGATGACTTCGGCGAGCGGCGTCACGCCATGTTTCATTGGTGATTCCCGCGGGTGCGGTTGATGGTCGGGGCGACTGGATTCGAACCAGCGACCCCCACACCCCCAGTGTGATGCGCTACCAGGCTGCGCTACGCCCCGACCAAGGCAGGGCGATTTAGGCAGCGCCCGGGGGGATAGCAAGGCGAGGCCTAAATCTCCGGCAGGGCCAGTCCCGGCCGCTCATTGTCCCACGCCATAGCGACGATCCGCCATTCCCGTTCGGCGTTTCTGACCAGCAGGATCGCATTGATTCCGCGCCGCTCGGGGACGGTCTCGTCGGGAGAGCGGCGCGCCTCGTAGGCGCTCCACGCCTGCGCGACATTTCCGAACAGGTCGATCCGACGCCCGGTCTCGACCTCGAAAAAATCGTGCTGCTCGAAGAAGGACGCCGTGTCGCGGGCATAATCATCGAGGCTCATCGCCATCATCGCCGGCCGGCCGGTCTCGTCGACCCAGGTGCGGATCATGCAGCCTTGCGGATGAAAGCAATTTGCGTGACGTGACCAGTCGCGCGGACCTTTCGGCCCGGAGATCATCGCGTACATCTCCGCGATCACGGCCGCGATCGCCTCGCGATCGTTCACCGAAGCGGTCCCCCGGGTGCGGCTCGGCATGCGAGCGAGCCGTACGCCTCCGCGTACGGCCGCCCGAAACAGCGAACGAGTCCATCGACGACGTCGAGGTTCAACGGCCAGCGAGGTGGAGGGCCATCCGCGCTACGCCAGCTCCGAAAATCGGGCGGCGGCGGAAGCGACGCTAGCCTGGCACGCGCCGCCACCAGCCCCTCTCGATCGCCTCGCAGGAACGCGGTGGTGGCGTCCACATAGGCATTCCAGCCGTCCTCATCGGTCGGGTGACGGGCTCGGTCGAACAACCGAATAGCTTCTTCGTTTTGCCCCAACCCCGCGCGCAACTGTCCTTCGTGCCAGTAGAGCGAACCGATGCCTCTCTGTCTGGACTCGCGATAGGCCCGGATGAGGTCCGCCGCCCTCTCTCTGCAGCCGGGACGCCGGGCCAGCTCGCGCCAGCCACCGTTCATATCCTGGTCAAAGGCGTCGTGGCCAAGGCCCATCATGGCCGGATAATCGACGCGGCAAGGATCGGTCGCGGGCGGCGGGTCGGGCGAGACCATCGTCATAAGCAACAGCAATGCAAGCATAAGCCTCTCGCTCACACCTTCTTCTCGCACGCGAGCCAAGGCTTGCAAGCGGCCATTCGACAGGGACAATATATTTTCGATCCGGGCGAAGCACTCTCCAGGCTCGACTGCGGGGAAATTTGGACTGTCCCTATTTCGGCGCCTCGGCGCGCAGCACCGGCCCGTAGAGCCGGCCGATGCCGATCAGCGCGACGCCGAGCCCCAGGAAGGAAAGGATGCGCAGCACCCCGGTCAGCTCGGAGGCGTCGACCAGGAACACCTTGAACATGGTGGCGGTGAGCAGCACCAGCCCGGCTAGCCGCAGCGCCTTGTCGGGCAGCCGCATGCCGGCCAGCAGCAGGCCGATCGACAGGATGAGGCCGGCGAGCGAATAGAGGTAGAATTCCGAGGTTGGCATCGTCGGGCCGGTGAGGATTGCGCCCTGAAACGTCTGGCGCACCAACAGCATCGCGCCGGCGATCAGGCTGGCGAGGAACGTCGCCAGCCACAGTCCGGAGCGGGTCGCGGCCGGCGTGCGCCGCCGCGCAAGGTACAGCCACAGCGCCGACACGAGATAGGCCGGCAATATCCAGTTGAGCACCGGCCACGGCCCCACCCACTGCTCGCGCCACGCCGGGTTGAAGACGAAGAGGTCCAGCCAGATCAATCGCGCCGTCGCCGCCAGGATCAGCAGGTTTCCGATGCGGCGAAGCAGGTCCTGATCCACCGCCCGCACGTTCACCAGGCCCGAGCAGAGCAGCCAGCCAAGGACGAACAGGGCCTGGGTGATGATCGTGCGCTCGACCAGTCCTCGGGCGGCGAAATCCTCGGCGCTCGCGAGTCCGAACGCCTGCTTGTACGCGACATAGGCGGCGGCGGCCATGAGCAGCACGGCGAGGGCCGGCAGCGCCCGGCGGGCGCGCAGCAAGGCCGGCATCGCCGCCCACAGGCCGAGCAGCAGCGCCGCCGGGAGTGCGAGCGCAAGCAGCGCTTCGGACAAGGGCGGCAGATCGGGTGCGAGCACCGGCTCGCCGACCGTCGCGCTGATCACGGCCGAGGACAGCTCGGGCATGGTCCAGGCGATGCGCGCGATTGCCAGTGCCGCCGTCACCGCCGCGATCGTCGCCAGCGCCAGGTCGTCGAGGCGCCGCGCGGCAAGCGCGAGCAGGATCGCGATTCCCAGCCAGGCGGCAGCAGCCCAATCGGTGGCAACGAGATCGTAGGCGCCGCTGCCGGCCAGCGCCGCGGCGGCGCCGCTGGTGGCAAGCAACGCCAGGTCGGCGGGCGGCTCGGCGGTGGCCCGCTTTCGGCCGAACCAGGTCAGCAGCATCGGCCCGAGCGCGAGCGCCACCAGCACCGCGCCCCAGGCTTGCTGGTCGAGCAGGTCCGGCCGCAGCGCCCTCAGGATCAGCGCCGGGCCGGCAAAGCCGGCGCTGGCCAGAGCCAGCCATAACGCTTCGCGCTGCCGCAGCACGAAGGCGCCGCCGCCGAGGCCGAAGATCAGCGTCGCACCGATCGCGGCCTCCCCCAGATAGGGATCGGTGCCGGCCACCGCCTTGGCCCACAGCAAGGCCAAGGTCAGGGCCGCCGCGACGAAGGGCGCCGGCCGCTGGGTCCGGTCGAACGCGGCCAGCGCCAGGCTCGCCGCCGCCAGCACGCCGAACAAGGTCCAGCCGGCCGCGCCGAGATCGATCCGGCCGGCGAGCCAGCCGAGCTGGATCAGGCCCAGCGCCAGCGGCTGCACCGTCGCCTGCGTGCTGCCGCCGCCGGGCCGGATCGTGCTCGCCGCCAGCGCCAGCATCACCACGAACAGGCCGGCGGCGAACGCGTCGGGCGCCGGCTGCGCCATCAGCCAGCCGCTCCAGCCAAAGCTCAGCACCACCGCCGCGGCGGCCAGCCAGCTCCAGCCGCGTCGCCAGGCGATCAGGAACAAGGCAGAATCGAGCAAGGCGAGATAAGCGAGCAGCGGGATCGCGCCGGCTTGCGGGTCGCCGACCAGCAGTGGCGTCAGGAAGCCGCCTACCAGACCCATGATCGCAGTCGCGGCCCCGTGGCGCAGCGACAGCGACAGTGCCGCCGCGGTCACCGCCAGCATTAACAGCGACGCCGTCGCCGCGCCGATGAGCTGGTGCAGGGCATGGCTGCCGTAGACGGTGGCGTAGAGGACGGCGAGCCCGGCTCCGACCAAGGCCTGTCCGATGCGCGGATCGTCGGCCAACATCCGGCCTGCGCGCGCATATTCGCCGGCCGCGAGCAGCACCAGGCCGAACAGGCCGGCGGCGATCATCCTGAGCACTGGCGTCACCAGTCCGATTTCGATCGAGAAGCGGATCAGGAAGATCGCGGCGATAACCAGCGCCGCGCCGCCGAGCCAGATTAGCAGCCGCCCGGCAACCCATTGCTCGAACAGGCCGCCAAATGAGAATCGCTCGCCGGCAGGTTCGGGCTCGGGCGCGGGGGGAAGATTCGGTTCGACTTGTAGCGGAACGGCTGCTGCTCGCTGTTTCTGTCGAGCCTCTTCCGGCGCACCGCGCTGCAGCTCGAGCGCCATGACACGCCGCCTGAGGTCGCGGTTCGACAGCCACAGCCCGAGCAAAGCGAGCGCCAGGATGAGCGACAGGATCTCCATGCGCCGCCGCTACACTTTTCGCTTGCGCTTGCGCAGCAGCAGCGCCGGCCATTCGCCCGCGTCGCGGCGCGCGAGCGGCATCATCCCCGCGCGGCGATAGGCGGCGACCACTTCATCTTCCTGGCGGTCAAGCAGGCCGGCGAGGACAAGGCCCCCGCCAGAGGCAAGCGCCAGGGCCAACATCGGCGCCATTGCGATCAGCGGCCCGGCGAGGATGTTGGCGAGAATCAGATCGAAAGGCGCGAGCGCCTGCAATCGCGGATGGTTGAGCCCATCGGCGGTTACCAGCTCGATCCGGCCGGGCCCGCGGCCGATGCGGACGCGGTTCACCGCGGCATTGTCCGCGGCCACCCTTGTCGCCTCGGGATCGGCGTCCGATGCGATCACCCGCGCCGCCGGCCACAGCCGCGCCGCGGCGAACGCGAGCAGCCCGGTGCCGGTGCCAACATCGGCGATGCGGCGCGGATTGGTGCCCTGCCGCTTCAGCGCATCGAGCATTTCCAGGCACAGCCGCGTCGTCTCGTGATGGCCGGTGCCGAACGCGAGCCCGGCGCCGATCTCGAATGCAATTGCCCTTTCCGGAACGACCGACCGCCAGGCCGGCGTGTGGACGAAGAAGCGGCCAGTGCGCACCGGCTCGAGACCGGCCTGGCTCAGCGTCACCCAGTCGGCGGCCGCGACCCGCTCGACCTGCGGCGTCGTATCTGCGGCACTCGGCACCAGCGCGCGCAGCCCGGTCAGGACGCCAGCGCTTGGCCGCGTCTCGAAATAGGCGTCGAGGCGCCAGCCGCCGCCGTCCGCTTCGCCGGTCACCAGCGTCGGCGTCGGCTCAACCCCGGCAAACTCCGCGAGATTGAGACGCTCTGCCTCGTCCCGGGTGCAAGGCAGGAAAACTCGCCAGGTCACCGCACGAAGCTGGCGCCATTGGCGTCGATCACCGCGCCGGTCGCCGAGGCCGGCGCGTCGAGAGCCAGCCAGCGCGCGATCTCGGCAATTTCGCTAGTCGTCGCCGGCCGCCCAAGCGGGATGTCAGCGAGAAATTTCTTTCCGCCGCGGCTGGCGACATAATCTTCGACCATGCCGGTGACGGTGAAGCCGGGGCAGATCGCAAAAGCATAAATGGCCTCGTCGGCATAGGCCCGGGCTATCGTCTTGGTCATCGCCGCCATGCCTGCTTTCGATGCGGCATAATGCCAGTGATCGGGGCTGTCGCCGCGATAGGCGGCGCGGCTGGAGACGTTGACGATTCGCCCGCCGCCTTCGCGTTCACGGAAATGCAGCACCGCCAGCCGGCACAATTCGGCAGCGGCGTAGAGATTGATCCGCATCGTCCGTCGCCACGCATCGACCCAATGATCGTGATCGAGTGTCAGCGGCGCCGGCTCGAACACGCCGGCATTGTTGATCAGCACGTCGATGCGGCCGCCGAGCCGCCCCAGCGCCTCGCGCCACAGGTCTTCGGCAACCCCGGCCTGCGCCAGGTCCGCGGCGATGAGGCGGTCGTCGCCTTTGGTCGAATGGCCGACGACATTGTGGCCCGAGAGCGCTTCGACGATCGCCGCGCCGATGCCGCGGCTGGCACCGGTAACGAGGATGTGGCGTGGTTCGCTCATCGGACCCCCGCTAGGTCTGCAGCCCGCCGAAGGGAAGCGTCGCGCCGCAATCGGATCAGGGTGCCGTCAGGAATTCCTCGATCTCGGCGTGGAGTCGGCCGCCCTGCGGAGTCAGGAACAGCAATTGCGCATGCGCCGCTCCGTCGAGGACGACCAGCCGCTTCGGTTCCGGCGTGCGCTCGAATTGCCCGCGGATCGAGTCGAGCCGCAGGCGGCCGGCTCCGTCGCGGTCTTGGCTCGCAACGATGAAAAGTTTGCGGCCGCCCAGCCGTTCCGGGTTGTCGAACGCCGCGGGCGCGAGAAGAACAATCCGCTCGACCAGGCCGGGGGCCGCGATCGAGGCCATCGCCGCAGCGCGGCCGCCCCAGCTGGCGCCGACCACGCAGACGGATGTGACGGCGTTTTCCTCCGCGAGCCGCCGCGCGGCCCCGAGCACGTCCAGATGCGCCCGGTCGCTGTCCTGCGCGACGTCGTGCACCCCGCCGAGCCCGCGATAGTCCATCGCCAGCACCCGCAAGCCGGAGCGCGCCAGCCTGCGCGCCTGGATATCCCAGGTCTCGCCGATGCCGTGCCCGCCCGGCACCAGCAGAACAGATCGCCGGCCCTCACCATAAGTAAGGCCGCTGAGCGGCACCCCGTCCTCGGCCTGGAGGGAAAATGGCGCGCGCGTTCGAGTGACGGCGCAGCCCGAAAGGACAAGCCCGGCAAGCATGGTTCGGCGGGTCAGCCGCATCCGGCCTTCCTACGGGAAGCGGCCTCCCCGCGCCAAGCGGATCGGGTTCAGGCCGCGAACGTTTTCACGAACTGGCCGGCGGTCGCCTTGAACCGCGCCATCTGCTCGTCGACCTCGGAGAAGCTCTTCTCCACTTCGTCGATCTCCGCGGCGACGTTCTCGGTGTCGGACCGGATCGCGGCGATCGTCGACGACATCGAATCGGCGGCGAGCGCGGTCTCGTCGACCGCGGCAGTGATCATCGTCACCGTCTGCGCCTGCATCTCCATCGCCTTGCGGATGCGGTCGGCGCTCGACTGCACTTCCTCGACCGTCGACTGGATCGAATCGTTCGCATCGACCGTCTGCTTTGTCGCGCTCTGGATCGCGCTGATCTTGGCGGCGATGTCGTCGGTCGCCCGCGCCGTCTGATTGGCGAGGCTCTTCACTTCCTGTGCGACCACCGCAAAGCCCCTGCCGGCATCGCCGGCGCGGGCCGCCTCGAGTGTCGCGTTCAAGGCCAGCAGGTTGGTCTGGCCGGCTATGTCGCGGATCAGGCTCAAGATCGATTCGATCGCCTCGACGTGCGACGACAGCGCCTGGCTGACTTCGACCGCCTGGCTCGCCTGCGTGCCGGCGCGCACCGCCACCCCGGCCGCCACCTCGACTTCGTTGCGTGCTTCCTCGATCGCCATGATCAGCCCGGCCGCGGTCTGCGCCGCCTCGCGCATCGCCACCGCAGACTGCTCGGCCGCGGCCGCCACCTCGGAGGTCTTGCCGAGCATGCCGCGCGCCGCCTGGCTCGCGTCCGCCGCCTGGGCGCGCAGCTTGCGGCTGCCGCTGGCGGTGCGGTCGGCGACGCTCAATATTTCCTTGTTGAACTCGCTGCCCTGGGCGACCCGGCGGTCATGCTCGGCGGTCAGCCGCAGCCGGTCGTGATGCGCGCCGTAAATGTCGACCTCGAGCATCGTCGCGCGCACATTGGCCTGGCCCAGCCTGATCATTCTCTCGGCGTCGCCGGCGATCTTGCGGCCGGCAATCTCGTGCCCCTTGTTGGCGGCGGCGGCGATGCCGGCGAACAAGGTCGTCAGCGGGATGCCGGCGGCGGTCGCGGCGGCGACATATTCGCCTGCAATCTCCACCCATTTGGGGTTGGCGATGTCGCCGTAGCGCGCCTCGACATAGGGAATGATGCGCAGGGTCAGCGCGTCGATCTTGGCTTCGTCGAGCGGGAAGGGCAGTTTGGGCGAGCGCGCATATTCGATCCAGAACTGGCGCGCGATTTCCTCTTTCTCGGGCTCGATCAGCGTCCAGATTTCGCGGCACTGGTCGGCGAGAATACCGTCGGGATCGAACAGCCGCAGCCGCTCGTGAAAATCGACATGTTCTTGAGAGTTGGACGCCATCTTACCCCGCTCGCTCCCGGCCCGGCCGATCAGCGGATTTCCTAGGTCGCGATTGGTTAAGATGGTGTTAGCCAAACCGGTTTCTGCGGCGCTTCGCCGGCGCTTGCAACGCTGGCTTTGGTCCCTAAAAGCGGCCCGCAACCTTTCGACCGGGAACCCGCCTTCATGGCTCGCAATCCGTCGCGGCCGCTGTCGCCGCATCTCACCATCTGGAAATGGGGTCCGCACATGCTGGTATCGATCCTCCACCGCGTCACCGGCGCCGGCGTCGCGCTGGCCGGCGGCCTCATCCTGGTCGCCTGGCTGGTGGCGCTTTCCGGCGGCGCCGAATCCTATGGCGACTGGGTCGGCTGGGCGACCTGGCGATGGTCGCTGATTATCTGGATTCCGCTGACCTGGGCGCTGTTCCAGCACACTTTCTCGGGCTTGCGGCACCTGGTGATGGATACCGGCGCCGGCTACGAGCTGAAGACCAACAAGCTTTGGTCCTTGCTCACCATGCTCCTTTCGCTGCTGCTCACCGCGGCTCTGTGGGGCTGGATCATCTACGGGAGGGTCGCGTGAACGCCGTGTCCGGGGGACAGGGCGGTAGCGACCCTGGCATGAGCGCCGCACCGGAAGCGGCCGCCGGCACCGAGACTCCGCTGGCGCGGGCGCGCGGCCTCGGCTCCGCCGGCGAGGGCGCCGAGACCTGGTGGCAGGAACGGCTGACCTCGATCGCCAGTCTGCTGCTGCTGGTCTGGCTCGCCGTGTCGCTGGTCCGGCTGCCCGATCTCGATTGGGCGACGCTCGCGGAATGGCTGGCACAGCCGCTCGCCGCCGCGCCGATGCTGCTGCTGGTCGTCGCCGTCTTCTGGCACGCCCGGCTCGGCCTCAAGGTGGTGGTCGAGGATTATGTCCACGGCGAGGGTGGCCGATTGTTCTGGCTGCTACTGATCGATTTCGGCGCCATTCTCGCCGCCGCGATCGGCCTGTTCGCCATCCTCAAGGTCGCGTTCGGCGGAGACGGCGCTGGATGAGCGAGGCCTACAGCCTCGTCGATCACGCCTATGACGTTGTCGTCGTCGGCGCCGGCGGGTCGGGGCTCCGGGCGGCGATGGGCTGCGCCGAAAAGGGGCTGAAGACCGCCTGCATCACCAAGCTCTTCCCCACCCGCAGCCACACCGTCGCCGCCCAGGGCGGCATCTCCGCCAGCCTCGGCAATATGGGCCCGGATCACTGGACCTGGCACATGTACGACACCGTCAAGGGGTCGGACTGGCTCGGCGATCAGGACGCGATCGAATATATGGTGCGCGAGGCGCCGGCCGCGGTCTACGAGCTCGAGCATTACGGTGTGCCATTCAGCCGCACGCCCGATGGCCGCATCTACCAGCGCGCGTTCGGCGGCATGATGCAGAACATGGGCGAGGGCCCGCCGGCGCTGCGCACTTGCGCCGCCGCCGACCGCACCGGCCACGCCATGCTGCATGCGCTCTACCAGCAGAGCCTGCGCTACGATGCGGATTTCTTCATCGAATATTTCGCGCTCGATCTGGTGATGGACGACGGCGCCTGCCGCGGCGTCGTCGCCTGGTGCCTCGAGGACGGCTCGATCCATCGCTTCCGCGCCCACGCGGTGGTGCTCGCCACCGGCGGCTACGGCCGCGCCTATTTCACCGCCACCTCGGCCCACAGCTGCACCGGCGACGGCGGCGGCATGGTGCTGCGCGCCGGCCTGCCGCTGCAGGACTGCGAGTTCGTCCAGTTCCACCCGACCGGCATCTACGGCGCCGGCGTGCTGATCACCGAGGGCGCGCGCGGCGAGGGCGGCTATCTCACCAATTCGGAGGGCGAGCGGTTCATGGAGCGCTACGCGCCCTCGGCCAAGGACCTCGCCAGCCGCGACGTCGTGTCGCGCTCGATGGCGATCGAGATCAGGGAAGGGCGCGGGGTGGGGCCGCAGAAGGACCATATCCACCTCCACCTCGATCATATCGATCCGAAGATCCTCGCCGAGCGGCTGCCCGGCATCACCGAATCGGGCAAGATCTTCGCCGGCGTCGATCTCGCCCGCCAGCCGCTGCCGGTCAGCCCGACCGTCCATTACAACATGGGCGGCATCCCGACCGACTTTCACGGCCAGGTGGTGACGCTGAAGGATGGCGACGCCGACAGTGTCGTGCCCGGCCTGTTCGCGGTCGGCGAGGCGGCGTGCGTCTCGGTCCACGGTGCCAACCGCTTGGGCTCCAACTCGCTGATCGACCTCGTCGTGTTCGGCCGAGCCGCCGCCTATCGCCTCGCCGAGATAGTGAAGCCGGACACGCCCCTGCCGCCGGCCGCCACGGACGCGGCCGACCTTGCACTGGCGCGACTCGACAGGTTCCGTTTCGCCGCCGGCGGGTCACCCACCGCTTTGGTCCGCACCGAGATGCAGCGCGCGATGCAGGAGCATTGCGCTGTATTTCGCACCCAGCAGCTGATGGACGAAGGCGTCGCGAAACTCGGTGAGGCTTACAAGCGCATGGCCGATCTCAAGGTCGGCGATCGCAGCCTGATCTGGAATTCGGACGTGGTCGAGACGCTCGAGCTCGACAATCTCATCGCCCAAGCCAGCGTCACCATCGCCGGCGCTGCCAACCGCAAGGAAAGCCGCGGCGCCCATGCCCACGAGGATCATCCCGAGCGCGACGACGCCAACTGGATGAAGCACACGCTCGCCTGGTTCGACGGCTGGGGCGGGCAGGGTGGCGACGTGCGGATCGATTATCGCCCGGTCCACGAGCATACGCTCACCGACGAGGTCGAATATATCAAGCCGAAGCCGCGGGTGTATTGATCAAGGATTTTCTGGATTAACCCATCCAAGAGTTAACGCGCGCCAATTGCCGACTCTGGCGCGCCTGAATTTCTCTCTGTCTTGCCAAATGTTGGTTTCTTAACGTTGTTGCAGTGCCATTGTTTTCGGACGCAGAAATATAGCAAGTTACAGGTTGGTATTCAGTTGAACAAACAGGACACTTGGCAGCATCGACTCTTACATTTTGCCTTAAAGCGGACAAGTCGACTATCAAGATTTTCGCACCTCGGACAAATTGGGAATCCACTCCTCTCCCCCTTGGAGTTAGGAAAATATCGATAATTCCCATCCCCCTCAATCAGTTTAGCAGACTCTCTATCAACTTCCTTGAGACGTTTTATTTCTTGATCTCTTTCGGCAATTGTTTGTTTGGCCTCCACCAAGGCCAACCGCGCATCTGTTAGAGTCTCGATGAGGCCTGCGATTTGTGTTTTGTATGTTGCGGCGTCCATGTTTTTGTCAACTTGGCGCAAGGCTTTAGCAATCGCAATACCATTCGTGGCCGCAGCTAGACCAGTTATCAGATCCATTAGTGCCTCTCTTTTTGGAACATTCAGAGAACTGCCTGTAGGCTTTTAAGTCAACCAAGAAAGCTGTCGCAGCGTCGGAAGTTGTGGAAAACTGAGCTCACGCTCCCGGGGTTGACTTGAATCGAACCAAGGGACGATTTGCGGAAATGTCTTGGTCGAGGAATCCCCCACTAAAGCTTCTCCTCGCGCTGGCCCTGGTGCTGCCTTGCGCCGCGTCCGGCCAGGCTTTTCTGCCGCCACGCCACACCGCTCGCCCGTCGCCGATGCTGGTCGGCGCCGGCTCGGACCTCGAGCTGGCGCTGCGTGCCGACGCCGGCACCCAGATCGAGCAGGACCGCGCCCCCGCCGCCGAGCTCGCCGAGCATCGCAAGCTGGAACGCGCGCTGCAAGCGCTGGCGGCGCAGCGCCCCGGCACGGTTGACGCATATTTGATCGCGATCGCGCTCGACAGCGATCCGGTGTTTGGGCGCGAAGCACGCGCCGCCGCCGACGTGCTGCAGCGTCGATACGGCACGATCGGCCGCACCCTCGTCCTCGCCGGCAGCGACGGCGGTGGCCCGAGCACACTGCCGCGCGGTTCGCCGGCGACTTTGGCGATCGCGCTGGCGCGGATCGCCGAGCTGATGGACGAACGCGAAGATGTGCTGGTCCTCTACACCACCAGCCACGGCGCGCCGTACGGCCTCTATTATCACGACGCCGACAATGGCTTTGGCGCGATCTCGCCTCACCGGCTGCGCGCGATGCTCGACCAGCTCGGCCTTTCCAACCGGCTGCTGATCGTCTCCGCCTGCTATTCCGGCACCTTTGTGCCGGTGCTGCAGTCGCCGGCCACCGTGATCGCTACCGCCGCCGCCGCCGATCGCACCTCGTTCGGCTGCAACGCCGAAAACGACTGGACCTTTTTCGGCGATGCCCTGGTCAACCGCGCATTGCGCAAGCCGCAGCCGTTCGCCGCTGCGTTCGGCGAGGCCTCGGGGCTGATCGCCTCGTGGGAGACGCAGGTGCGGGTCGAACCGTCGCGACCGCAGATCAGTGTCGGGGCTCAGGCCGCGCACTGGTTCGATCCGCTCGAGCGGCGCATGCCGCGCGCGACGACCCAGCCGGTCGGCCGGCCGGCGATCGAAACGGCGATTCGGAACCGGCCGCCCACGCGCTAGCGGGAGTCGCCGACACTTTTCTATTGATAATGTTCTTGTTTTGTGCCAAACAAACTTATCGAAATTCTAAAGGTAGGAATTGCGCCCGTGGCATGAGCAATGCGCGGGTCTTTTTGACCTGGAGCGGCGCCTTTTTTTTCCTACCGAAGATGACAAAAGTGACACTTGCCAACGCGAGGAAGTTGACACTGGCCGCCAGAATTCTGGTCGAAGCGGCGCCGCGGTCCATCGAACAGCGGCTTCCTTCTCGAAATTCGGCGCCAGTCTGCCAGCCAAGAGGAAAGATCATGCGCCCTCTGTCGCTCGCCGCCGCCCTCCTGCTTGCCGCCGCGCCCGTAGAGCGCCGCCGCTACTGTCCGCCCGGATCGGCCTGACGCGCATTTCAGCAAAAGCTCAGCCCTTTCTCATGCCGCTCACATATTATGTGCGCTAGGCAGGCGTCGGATCATGGTCATCGATACGCCAATACTTTCCCAATGGAGGCCGCGCATGCACGACCGTTCACCGGGCACCAAGTTCGTCCTCGCCTTGCTGATCGGCATCGCGCTCTCTATCCCGCTCTTCGCCGTGTGGCTGCTGGTCTATGACCGCCAGACCCAGTCGGAATTCGCGCAGGCGTCGATCGCCGAGGGCTGGGGCGGGCCGCAGACCCTGTCCGGGCCCGTGCTGGTCATTCCCTATCGCGCCACCTCGACCGAGACGGTGACCGAGGGCGCCAGCCAGATAACCCGCTCGCGGCAAGTCTGGCGCGAGCTGACGCTGGCGCCCGAGCACTCGGTCATCGACACCCAGATGCGGCCCGATCGTCGCACCCGTGCCATTTACGAAGTCGTCGTCTATGAAGCCGACACCAGCGGCCGCGCCCGTTTCGCCGTTCCGCCCGATCTTACCCGTTTCGGCGTTGCGCTCGCCGATCTCGATCTCGCCCGCGCCGAACTTCGCTTCGGCCTCTCCGATCCGCGCGGTCTCGGCGCCAATCCGCGGGTCAGCACGGGCGGCCGCGCGTTGCGGCTGCAGCCCGGCTCCGGCGGCAATACCGGCTTCTTCGCCTGGCTCGATGCGTCCGCGCTCGCCGCGGCGACGCTCGAAGTCGATTATGCCTTTGCATTTCGCGGTCATCGCTCGCTCGCGCTGGCGCCGCAGGCAGGCGAGACGTCCTGGCGGCTGCGCTCGGCCTGGCCGCATCCCAGCTTCCAGGGCAGCTTCCTTCCCGCCCGCCGCCAGCTCGGCGCAGACGGCTTCGATGCCAGCTACCGCATCGGCAATCTCGCGCTCGGCGAATCCCTCGTCGCCACCGGCGAGGCTGGCGCACCAAGGCCGGCGCGGCCGGTACCGGCCAATTACGGCACGACGGTGCAGGCGGCAGGCGCGGCCGGCGGCCGCCAGCTCGCGTTGGTCAGCCTGCTCGAGCCGGTCGATCTCTATTCGCGGGTCAACCGCGCCGCGAAATACGGTTTCCTGTTCATCGGCTTCACATTCCTCGCCTTCCTGTTGTTCGACATCATCGGCGGCGTGCGCGTCTCCAGCATCGAATATCTGCTGGTCGGCGTTTCCTTGATCCTGTTCTTCGTGTTGCTGCTCGCCTTCGCCGAGGTGATCGGCTTCGCGCCGGCCTACGTGCTCGCTTCGGCGGCGATCGCCGGCCTCAACACGCTTTACTCGGCGGCGCTGCTGAAGAGCTGGCGGCGCGCGGCCTATATCGGCACCCTGCTCGTCGCGCTCTACGCCTTGCTCTACATCCTCTTGAGCCTCGAGGAATATTCGCTGCTGATCGGTTCGATGATGCTGTTCGCGGCGCTGGCGGCGGTGATGTACCTCACCCGCAACCTCGATTGGGCCGGGCGGCGTGGCGAAGTAGTGGAAAGTGCCGCCGCCGGCTGAGATCTGCGCACAATTCGACCGCGGGCGCCCGTCGCACTAAATAGGGCCTTACCTTCTGCGGCGGCGGCGCTATCGCCGCCGCCCATCGCTGTTCGCCGGAAAGGCCCTTCCACCTCGTGCCCCTTGCCCTTTCCCCACGTGTCATTCCCGAAGAGGCGAAGAAGCGGCTTCGCATCCTGTTCATCGCCAAGCACGCCAAATGGCAGGGCGGGCTCCATCCCGAGGACGGCAACCACGCGCTTTATCATGTCGAGACGCGCGAGATTCTGCGCGGGCTCGGGCTGAACCTCAGGGTCGAGGACCGCTTCGACGTCCTGTTCGAGCGTCCCGATGTCGATTTCGTGTTTCCGCTCTTGAACCGCGGCGGCTTCCTCAACAGCGAGATGCTGCTGCCCCTGCTCTGCACCCGTGTCGGCGTTCCGTTCCTCGGTGCCTCGCCGATTCTGCGCGGGCTAGGCGACGACAAGCATCTCGCCAAGCTCTGCGCCGCCGCGCGGAACATCCCGACCGCGCCCTGGGCGGTCTACCGCTGCGGCGCGCCGGTGGAGCAGAATCGCTGCCCGCAAGGCGAGCGGCTGGTGATCAAGCCCAACGCCTCGTCGGCGAGCTGGGCGGTGCAGGACGCGCGCGACTGGGCCGGGGTCGCGGCGGCGATCGCCGACATCCACGGCCAGGGCCACGACGCGATCGTCGAGCCGTTTCTCAACGGCAGCGACGTCGAGGTGCCGGTGATCACCATCGACGGCAAGCCGGTGGTGATGCCGATGATGCTGTTTGAGCAGGCCGATGCCACTTACCTGCGCACCTATTACGAGAAGCGCGACCTGGTGGAGCGCGGCCACAAGTATCGGCTGGTGCCGTTCATCGACGAAAAATGGACGCCGGTCATCGCCGACTACACGAGGCAGGTGGCCGAGGATTACCGACCGTTCGACTACGGCCGCTTCGAGTTCCGGCTCGATGCCGAGACTGGCACATTGAATTTCCTCGAGCTCAACCTCCAGGCCAATCTCTGGTCGGAAAAGGTGTTCGGCCGCTCGGCCGACCTCGCCGGCCTGACCCAGGCCCAGCTGATCGAGACCATCCTCTACGAGGGCCTACGCCGGCACGGCCTGCTCGATCCCGCCGCCTCGGCCATGAAGATCGCGCAGCCCACCGAAGTTGAGGGATGATTAGGGTCAGAACTCACTACCGGAGGCAGTCGCGACGGAGCGTAATTTGTCGATCCGGCCAGGAGCGAGGGAGCGGAGCGATGTTGACACATCGTGAGCGGACGAGCGACGCCGCCGGTCGGCAAAGGACGCCCGCCGCTACGCGGTCGGACGGGGACGGCGCCTGGCTTCGTCGATCGGCTCGACCGGGTCATCTAACCCGCTCTTCGCCGCTCTCCTTGCCATCCATCCGTCCCCGACCGATCCCGGCTACCTCCGGTAATGAGTCCTGACCCTTGGCGTCGCTTCGACGCCATCATCCTTGCCGCGCAGCGCCAGGGGCGGGTCGATCCGCTCGCCGACGCGGCGGGGGTGAGCCACAAGGCGCTGGTGCCGATTTCCGGCCGGCCGCTGCTCGCGCACGTGCTGCAAGCGTTCGCCGGCGTTGCCGGTGTCGCGCGCATCCGCGTTTCCGCCGAGCTCGACGCCTGGGACACGCTGCGCGAGGCGGCCGCCGGCGATACGGTCGAGTTCTCTGCTTCGCGCGCCAACATCACCGACAGCCTCTACGCCGCCGCTGAGGGACTCGACGGCCCCTTCGTCGTCACCACCGCCGACAACGTGCTGCTGACCCCCGAGGCAGTGCGCCGGGTGGTCGATCGACTCCACGCCGGCGACGACGCGGTCGGCACGCTGGCGCGCAAGCAGGATGTTCTCGCGGCCCATCCGCACGGCCAGCGCCGCTTCTACCGTTTCTCCGACGGCGAATTTTCCAACTGCAACCTTTACGGTCTGTCGCAACGGGGGCTGGGAGTCGCGGAGACCTTCCGCTCCGGGGGGCAGTTCGCCAAGAAACCCTTGCGCATCGTCCAGGCGGTCGGCCTCATCAACCTCGTCATCCTGCGCTTCGGCCTCATCTCGCTGGACGAGGCTTTTCGCCGGCTTGGTCGCCGTTTTGGCGTCAAGGCGTCGCCGGTGCTGGTCGCGGACGGCGCTCACGCCATCGACGTCGACAACGAGCGCACCTTCGTCATCGCGTCGCATCTGCTTGAACGGCGGCAGGCCCGGTCCTAATCGGCGAGGCGACATGGCCGAGTTCGCGCTTCCGAAGAATAGCCGTATCCGCGGCAAGGGCCGCGTCCATTCGGCGCCGGCTGGATCGGGCCGCACCCGACATTTTCGTATCTACCGCTTCGATCCCGACAGCGGCGAGAATCCGCGCTACGACCGCTTCGAGGTCGATCTCGACAGCTGCGGGCCGATGGTCCTCGACGCCCTGATCAAGATCAAGGCCGAGCAGGATTCGACTTGGACCTTCCGCCGTTCCTGCCGCGAAGGAATTTGCGGTTCCTGCTCGATGAATTTGAACGGCCGCAACGGGCTCGCCTGCACCACCGCAATCGACGAGCTGAAGGGCGAGATTCGCATCACGCCGCTGCCGCACATGGACGTGATCAAGGACCTCGTCCCCGATTTCACCCATTTCTTCGCGCAATATGCCGCGATCGAGCCGTGGCTGAAGACGAAGTCGCCGCAGCCGGCGGGGCGCGAACGGCTGCAGTCCCCGCAAGAGCGCGCCCGTCTCGACGGCCTGTACGAATGCATCCTCTGCGCCTGCTGCTCGAGCTCGTGCCCGAGCTACTGGTGGAACTCGGACAAGTTCCTCGGGCCGGCCATCCTGCTCCAGGCCTATCGCTGGCTCGCCGACAGCCGCGACGAGATGACCGGCGAGCGGCTCGACCAGCTCGAGGACCCGTTCCGCCTCTACCGCTGTCACACCATCATGAAGTGCGCCAACGTCTGTCCGAAAGGGTTGAACCCGGCCAAGGCGATCGCCGAAACCAAGAAGATGTTGCTCGAGCGGGCGGTCTAGCCGCCGCCTCGACCTCGATGGACATCCATCCCGCCATAAGCCATGCGCCCGATCCCGATCACCCGGGCTGGTGGACCTGGGACATCGACGACGACATTCGCTTCCACAATGTGCTTGGCCGGCTGCTGGTGCGTGCCGACGGCCCCAATCGCGCTACCTGCCGCATGTTTCCCGAGGAGCGGCACTGTAATCTCGGCGGCATCCTCCACGGCGGCGCCATCCTGACCTTCATCGACATGGCGCTGTTCGCGGGCGGCCGGTTGGCCGGCGCCAACGTCATGAAATCGGTGACGCTCGATTGCAGCACGCGTTTCCTGCGGCCGGCGCGGGCCGGCCTGGCCCTCGACGCCGAGGTCGAGCTGCTGCGCGAAACCAGGAACCTCATCTTCCTGCAAGGCAAGGTCGTGCAAGCGGGCGAGACGGTGGCCGCTTTTTCCGGTTCGCTGCGCAAGCCGACGCAGGAATGACCGCGCTCGCCGAGCGCTATCGCGCCTTGCTCGCCGCCGGCGAGCTCCGGCCCGATGCCGACCAGGAAAAGGCCGTCGCCATTCTCGACGACCTTGCGGCTCGGCTCGAAGGCTGGCGGCCGCCGAGCCGGGTCGAACGCTGGCTCGGCCGGGCCGAACGCCCCCCGGCCGGCGCCTATCTGTGGGGCGGCGTTGGCCGCGGCAAGTCGATGCTGATGGACCTGGCTTATTCGACCATTGCCGTGCAGCCGAAGCGCCGCGTCCATTTCCACGAATTCATGCTCGAGGTGCACGATCGGCTGCGCGCCGAGCGGGCGAAGGAGGAGGGCGATCCGATCCCGGCCGTCGCAAATGCCCTCGCATCCGAAGCGCCGTTGCTCGGGTTCGACGAGATGGTGGTCAACAACAGCGCCGACGCGATGATTCTGTCGCGCCTGTTCGGCCAGCTGCTCGCCGCAGGCACCACCGTCATCATCACCTCGAACCGGCGCCCTCGCGATCTCTATCTCGGCGGCCTCAACCGCGAGCTGTTCCTGCCGTTCATCGAGCTGGTCGAGCGCGAGCTAAGGGTGATCGGCCTCAACGGCCCGGTCGATTACCGGCTAGAGCGCCTTGGCGGCCTGCCGACCTGGCACGTGCCGAACGGACCGGAAGCGACCGCCGCCCTGCGCGAGGCCTTCTTCCGCCTCACCGACTACCCGGTCGAAGACAGCGCCAACGTGCCGAGCGAGGAGCTCGCCGTCCCCGGCGGCCGCACCCTGCACGTGCCGAAAAGCTTGAAGGGGGTCGCCGTTTTTTCGTTCAGGCGGCTGTGCGGCGAGCCACGCGGCGCCGCCGATTATCTCACCATAGCGCGGCATTTCCACACCGTGATCGTCGTCGGCATTCCTTTGATGGGGCCTGAGCGGCGCAACGAGGCGGCGCGCTTCGTCACCCTGATCGACGCACTTTACGAGCATAAGGTGAAGCTGCTCGCCGCCGCCGATGCCGAGCCGGAAAAGCTCTCTCCGGCCGGCGACGGCGCGTTCGAGTTCCAGCGCACCGCGTCGCGCCTGGTCGAGATGCAGAGCCGCGATTATCTCGCCGCCGGCCACGGCGAAGAATGAGCGGGGAACCGCCCGCGGCCGGCCGCATTGGTCTGACCGAACCTGGAGGATGACATGCTTGGAACCCGTAACGCCGTCGCCAATCTCGCCGTCACCGACGTCGGCCGGGCGCGCGCATTCTACACCGGCACGCTCGGGCTCGAGGAAGTCGAGGCGATGGGCGACGAAGCGCTGGTGCTGAAGAGCGGCGACAGCCGGGTCTTCGTCTATCGCTCGGAATTCGCCGGCACCAACCAGGCCACCGCGGCGAGCTGGGAGGTCGACGACATTGACTCCGAAGTGAAGACGCTTCGCGGCAAGGGCGTGACGTTCGAGCATTACGACCTGCCGGGCATGGCGCGCGAGGGCGATGTCCATGCCGGCCACGGCATGAAGGCCGCCTGGTTCAAGGATCCGGACGGCAACATCCTCAACATCGCGGGCAAGTAGACGCCCGCGAGCAGGTTCGTCCGCTTACGCTTTGCCGCCGCCGTAAATGGACTTTCCCAGCTCGAGGTCGAGTCCTTCGAACCAGGATTGGAACGAGGTCGAATGCCAGTCGCGGCGCAGGTTCCACCAGGCCTGAATCCCTGGCTGGGCGGCGAGACTGCGGATCTGCCGCTCGATGGTTTGCCAATGTTCGTCGTCGAGCTGGCCGCGTAGCCATTGCACCCGCGACGATTCGTAGAACCGGAACAGGGCACTGGCCCAGGCAACGAAGCGCACCCAATCGTCTTCGTCGCAGCTCTGGGGAGCGACAAGGGTCTGGCGGACGATACGGGCAAAATCCGGCTGCTCGATGATGGTTGCGACGATCGCGTGATAGACGGCGGAATGGGCCTGCGACGTCGAGGCGCGCACCGCCCTCGTATTTTGGCGAAGCTGGACCCCGACGAAGATCAGGGAGGCGATGACGGCGATCGCCGAAACTATTTGCGCCAGCAGCGAAGCCTGTTCGAGCGTCATCGGATCGGCCCCCGGTTGAGTCCCTGATAGGCGATCGATCGCGCAGGGTCATCCTGCCCGGTTACCCGCCCCGAGCGGCGCAACGAGGCGGCGCGCTTCGTCACCCTGATCGACGCACTTTACGAACATAAGGTGAAGCTGCTCGCCGCAGCCGATGCCGAGACGGAAAGACTTTATCCCGCCGGCGACGGCGCGTTCGAGTTCCAGCGCACCGCCTCGCGCCTGGTCGAGATGCAGAGCCACGATTATCTCGCCGGCCACGGCGAGGATTGAAGCCATTCAGGTCTCAGCGCCAGGAGCTTGCGACGCAAGAATCTCCAACTCGACTTTCGCGGCGGGTCTTCCATAGAGCGTCTTTGCATTCGCGACCGGTAGACCTTCGAACCAGCTGCGGAATTCCTCGGAATGCCAATGTCGGCGAAGCAACCACCAGGCCTGAATGCCCGGTTGCGCCGCAAAGTCGATCGCCTGCGCTTCGATCATGTGCCAATGGCCATCCTCCAATTGGCCGCGAAGCCATTGCATTCGCGAGGATTCATAGAAGCGGCACAACATACTGGCGAAGGCGAAGAAGCGGGCCCGCTCGTCATCGTTGACCGAGTCGGGATCGGCAATGGATCGGCGCCAGATGCTTGCAAACTCTCCGTTGTCGACGATGTTTGCTCCGATCGAGTGATACATCGCCGAATGGGCCTGCGATGATGCGGCACGAACGGCCTTGATCGTTTGCCTGAGTTGCACACCGACGAAGATGAGCGAGGCGATCACGGCGGCCGCAGAAATGATCTGCGCAAGGAACGACGTCTGTTCGAGCGACATTGATACCCCCGCTATCTGATAGTCTTATCGCTTCGACAGGTCACCCAATTTGGTTGCCTGCCCAGCCGTCCGGCGTCTAAGCGGTCGGCGCGTTCGGCTGCCGTCCCGGCGGCCCGTGAAGCGCCTGCCGTTCAGGAGGGCCCATGGCTCGAAACAAGATCGCGCTCATTGGCGCGGGCAATATCGGCGGCACGCTCGCCCATCTCGCTCTCGCCCACGAGCTCGGCGACATTGTCCTGTTCGACGTCGTCGAGGGCGTGCCCGAGGGCAAGGCGCTCGATCTCGGCCAATGCGGGCCGCTCGAAGGCTCGGATTCTGCACTCAAGGGCAGCGGCGATTATGCCGACATCGCCGGCGCCGATGTCGTCATCGTCACCGCCGGCGTCGCGCGCAAGCCGGGGATGAGCCGCGACGACCTGCTCGGAATCAACCTGAAGGTGATGAAGGCGGTCGGCGAGGGGATCAAGACGCACGCACCCGATGCGTTCGTCATCTGCGTCACCAACCCGCTCGATGCGATGGTCTGGGCGCTGCGCGAGTTTTCCGGCCTGCCGCACGCGCGGGTGGTCGGCATGGCCGGCGTGCTCGATTCCGCCCGCTTCCGCCATTTCCTCGCCGAGGAATTCGGCGTCTCCAAGAAGGACGTCACCGCTTTCGTGCTTGGCGGTCATGGCGACACGATGGTGCCGATCGTCGAATATTCGACCGTCGCCGGCATCCCGGTACCGGACCTCATAAAAATGGGCTGGTCGACGAAGGAACGGATCGACGCGATCGTCCAGCGTACCCGCAGCGGCGGCGGCGAAATCGTCGCCTTGCTGAAGACCGGCTCGGCCTATTACGCCCCGGCGACCAGCGCGATCGAAATGGCCGAATCCTATTTGTACGACAAGAAACGCGTGCTGCCCTGCGCCGCCCACCTGACCGGCCAGTACGGCGTCGAGGATCTCTATGTCGGCGTGCCGGTGGTGATCGGTACCGGCGGCGTCGAGCGCATCGTCGAGATCGAGCTCACCGACGAGGCCCGGGCTAATTTCCAGGTCTCGGTCGACGCGGTGAAGGAGCTGCTTCAGGCCTGCAGGGCGATCGACGGCGCTTTGGCCTGATGTCCATTCTCGTCAACGCCAATACCCGCGTTCTTACCCAGGGCATGACCGGCGAGACCGGCACCTTTCATACCGAGCAGGCGCTCGCCTACGGCACCAGGATGGTCGGCGGCGTCACGCCGGGGAAGGGCGGCCAGGCCCATCTCGGCCTGCCGGTGTTCGACACCGTCGAGCAGGCGATGCGCGAGACCGACGCCGACGCCAGCGTCATCTACGTGCCGCCGGCTTATGCCGCCGATTCGATCGTCGAGGCGATCGACGCCGGGATGCCGCTGATCGTCTGCATCACCGAGGGCATCCCGGTGCTCGACATGGTGCGGGTCAAGCGCGCGCTGTGCGGCTCGCAATCGCGGCTGATCGGCCCCAATTGCCCCGGCGTACTTACCCCCGGTGAGTGCAAGATCGGCATCATGCCCGGCAGCATCTTCCGCAAGGGCTCGGTCGGCATCGTCAGCCGCTCCGGCACGCTCACCTACGAAGCGGTGTTCCAGACGACGCAGCAGGGGCTCGGCCAGTCGACCGCGGTCGGCATCGGCGGCGATCCGGTCAACGGCACCAATTTCGTCGACGTCCTCGAGCTGTTCCTGGCCGATGACGAAACCCGATCGATCATCATGATCGGCGAAATCGGCGGCAGCGCCGAGGAAGACGGCGCCCGCTTCCTCGCCGACGAGGCGAAGAAAGGGCGCTCGAAACCGGTGGTCGGTTTCATCGCCGGCCGCACCGCGCCGCCGGGCCGTCGGATGGGCCATGCCGGCGCCATCGTCTCGGGCGGCGAAGGCGGCGCCGAGGACAAGATCGCGGCGATGGAAGCGGCCGGAGTCCGCGTCTCGCTTAGTCCGGCCGATCTCGGCACGACGCTTGCCGCGCTGCTGAACGCGTAGGCACGCGGGCTGCCGCGCGGTTCCACCCGGCGGCGCAATTCGTTTATGGCGCGCGGCATCCACCGCGACTGAGCATGAGGCAGAGCAGAGTGCAGGAATTCGCCGAGCGCGAACCGGGGCCGAGCTGGCGTCGCGCCGGCTGGCCGCCGCTTGCGCTTGATGCGCTCAACGCCGCGCTTGATCCGACCCTGCCCGGCCCGGACCGCATTGCCGCAGTGGCCCAGGTGCGTGCCGCCAAGGGCGAAATCCCCGCCGCCGAGGTCGAGCGCGCCGCGCGCGATTCGATCCGGGCGATGATGCTGATCCGCACCTACCGGGTACGCGGTCATCTTGCCGCCGATCTCGACCCGCTCGGCCTGCACCGCTCCGAGGCCCCGGCCGACCTCACCCCCGAATTCCACGGCATCGCCTCGCAGGACCTCGACCGCGAGGTCTGGCTCGACGGCTCGCTGGGCTTCGAGAAAGCGAGCGTCCGCGAATTGGTCGAGGTTTTGCGCCGCAACTACTGCGGCAAGATCGGCCTCGAATATATGCACATCAACGACCTGGACGAGCGCCGCTTCCTCCAGGACAGGATGGAGGGTCGCGAGGCCGAAATTCGCTTCACTCCCGAGGGCAAGCAGTCGATCCTCGCCAAGGTCATCCACGCCGAGCAATGGGAAAAATTCCTCGCCCGCAAATATGTCGGCACCAAGCGGTTCGGGCTCGACGGCGGCGAGGCGATGATCCCGGCGCTCGAGGCGGTGATCAAATATGGCGGCCAGCTGGGCGTGCAGGAGATCGTCATCGGCATGGCCCATCGCGGCCGCCTCAACGTCCTCGCCAACGTCATGGGCAAGCCCTACCGCGCGATCTTCTCCGAGTTCGCCGGCGGCGCCACCCATCCCGAGGAGGTCGGCGGATCGGGCGACGTCAAATACCATCTCGGCACCTCGTCGGACCGCGAGTTCGAGGGCATCAAGGTCCACCTCGCGCTGCTCCCCAATCCAAGCCACCTCGAGGCCGTCGACCCGGTGGTGCTCGGCAAGTGCCGCGCCGAGCAGGTGATCCGCGGCGATCCGGAGGGCGACTGGGTGCTGCCGGTCCTGCTCCACGGCGACGCCGCCTTCGCCGGCCAGGGCATCGTCGCCGAGTGCCTCTCCTTCTCCGGCATCCCGGGTTACTCGACCGGCGGCGCCATCCATTTCGTCATCAACAACCAGGTCGGCTTCACCACCTCGCCGCAATTCGCCCGCTCCTCGCCTTACCCTTCGGACGTCGCCAAGATGGTCCAGGCGCCGATCCTCCACGTCAATGGCGATGATCCCGAGGCGGTCACCTTCGCCTGCAAGCTGGCGATCGAATATCGGCAGGAATTCACCCGCGACATCGTCATCGACATGTGGTGCTACCGCCGCTTCGGCCACAACGAGGGCGACGAGCCGAGCTTCACCCAGCCGCTGATGTACGCCGCGATTCGTGAACACCCGCCGGTGTCGCAGGTCTATGGCGAGCGGCTGAGGCGCGAGGGCGTGGTCGACGAGGCCTGGCTGACGAACCAGACCGAGGCGTTCACGTCACTGCTCGACGACGAATTCGAAGCGGCGAAGTCCTATTTGCCCAACAAGGCCGACTGGTTCGAGGGCCGCTGGTCGGGCCTCGGCCGGCCGCAGACCGCGATCACCGAGCGCCGCAACGTCGGCACCGGCGTCGGCGAGGCGGAGGCGCGCGATATCGGCCGCATCCTGACCGAGATCCCCAGGGATCTCGCAGTGCACAAGACATTGCAGCGGATCATCGCCGCCCGGCGCGAAATGTTCGAGAGCGGCGAGGGCTTCGACTGGTCGACCGCCGAGGCGCTCGCCTTCGGCACCCTGCTGCGCGAAGGCTCACAGGTGCGCCTTTCCGGCCAGGACAGCGCTCGTGGCACCTTCAGCCAGCGCCACACGGTTTGGGTCGACCAGGAGAGCGGCGAGAAATATATCCCGCTCACCCGCGTCGGTCCCGGCCGCTTCGAGGTGCGCGACAGCCCTTTGTCCGAGTTCGGCGTGCTCGGCTTCGAATATGGCTATTCGCTCGCCGACCCGCGCACCCTCGTGTTGTGGGAAGCGCAGTTCGGCGATTTCGCCAACGGGGCGCAGGTGATGATCGACCAGTTCATCGCCTCGGGCGAGCTGAAATGGCTGCGCGCCAGCGGCCTCGTCATGCTGCTGCCGCACGGCTACGAAGGGCAGGGGCCCGAGCATAGCTCGGCGAGGCCGGAGCGGTTCCTGCAGCTCTGTGCCGAGGACAACCTACAGGTCGCCAACTGCACCACCCCGGCCAATTACTTCCACATTCTCCGACGGCAGATGCACCGCGATTTCCGCAAGCCGCTGGTGATCCTGACGCCGAAGTCACTGCTGCGTCACAGGCAGGCGGTCTCGCCGCTCGCCGACTTCCTCGGCGACGGCCATTTCCGCCGCATCCTCTCCGATTTGAAGCCGCCGGCCAGCCGCGAGGTCAAACGGCTGGTGCTGTGCACCGGCAAGCTCGCCTACGAGTTGATGGAGGCGCGCGACAAGGCAGGCGATCGCCACACCTCCATCGTCCGCGTCGAGCAGCTCTACCCGTTCCCAGGCCAGGCCTTCCTCGAGCGGGTACGCAAGATGCCCAATCTCGAGGAAGTGGTGTGGGCGCAGGAGGAGCCGCAGAACCAGGGCTATTGGGCGCATGTCGAGCCGCGCATCGAGCGCCGCCTCGGCGAGGCCGGGATGAAGCCGAAACGCCCGATTTATTGCGGGCGGCCGCCGGCGGCCTCGCCCGCCACCGGCCTTGCCAAGCGCCACGCGACCGAGCAGGCGGCCTTGATCGCCGACGCGCTCGGCCACCGCGCCGGCGCAACCGCCCGGCGTCGCGCGGGTTAGCCAGACTGAGGAAACGAATGTCGACCGAAGTTAAAGTGCCGGCCTTGGGTGAATCGGTGACCGAGGCGACGCTCGGCCAATGGCTGAAAAAGCCGGGCGACGCGGTCGAGGCGGACGAGCCGGTTGCCAGCCTCGAGACCGACAAGGTCGCTCTGGAAGTGCCTTCGCCGGTCGACGGCGTGATGGGCGAGCAGCTCGTCGCCGAGGGCACCAACGTTGCCGTCGGCACCGTCATCGCCCGCATCGACGAAAATGGCGCACAGGCAACGAAGCCGGTCGCGAAGCCGGCCACCACTCCGGTCAATCCGCCGGGCGCCGGCGAGAATATCGCGCCGCGCGATGCGCCCCAGTCCGCGGAAGCGGAAGCCGCGAAGACCGAC
>JBQTJR010000104.1:0-35132 GCA_052386895.1 Sphingosinicella sp. | reverse complement strand
CAAGACGATCAACGATTCGCTCGGCCACGTTGCCGGCGATCACCTGCTGCAACAGGTTTCGCGCTGCCTGGAATCGGTCATCTCCGACGAAATGACCGCCGGCCGTCTCGGCGGCGACGAGTTCGCGGTGATTGTGCCTAACATCGCCAGTCGCGAGGAAACTCAGCAGCTCTGCCTGGCACTGGTCGGTTCGCTGCAGGGTCCCTTCCACTATCGCGACCAACGGCTGTTCGTTGGCGCCAGCATCGGTGTCGCATTCGGGCCGGGCGATGGCGAGAGCGTCGAGGAACTGATCCGCAGCGCCGATCTCGCGCTCTACCGTGCCAAGGACGGCAGCGGCAACGAGATTGCCGTCTTTGAATCCGGCCTGCACGCGCTCGCCGAGGATCGGCGCAAAATCGAATTGGCGCTGCACGGCGCCGTCGACGCTGGCGAATTCAACCTGAACTACCAGCCAGTGGTCGAGTCCGGCACGCTCAAGCCACGAAGTTTCGAGGCGCTGTTGCGCTGGGTCAATCCCGAGCTCGGTTCGATTCCGCCGACCAAGTTCATTCCGATCGCCGAAGAAACCGGGCTGCTCGGGCGAATCGGAGAGTGGGTGCTGCGAACCGCCTGCCAGGAGGCCGCCACCTGGCCACGCGAGATCGGCGTCGCGGTAAACGTTTCACCGCGCCAGCTCCGCGACCCCGGTTTCACGGTTACCCTGGTGTCGGCGCTGACTCAGGCCGGGCTCGAGCCGCATCGGCTTGAGCTCGAAGTCACCGAGAATTTGTTCCTCGAGCTGACCGGTGCCACCCAGAAGATCCTTCAACAGATCCAGAGCCTGGGCGTACGGCTGGCGATGGACGATTTCGGTACCGGCTATTCGTCGCTCGGTTATTTGCGCAAGGCCGAGTTCAACACGCTCAAGATCGACCGCAGCTTCGTCCAGTCGATGTCGGCCGACAATCCTGAAAGCACCGCAATCATCCGCGCCGTGGTGGCGCTTGCCGGCAGCCTCGGCATGAAGACGGTCGCCGAAGGCGTTGAGACCGACGAGCAGTTGCAGCTTGTCCGTGCCCTTGGATGTGACCGGGTGCAGGGCTATATCGTCTCCAAGCCGGTCAGCGCGGCGGGGGCGAAAACCCTGCTTCTGCAGGGCAATCGCGCCGCTGCCTGACTTGCGCCGCGGCAGGCACGCCGCTACAGGCCGCCCGCTTCGGCTCTTAGGAGTGTAGCTCAGCTGGTAGAGCATCGGTCTCCAAAACCGAGGGCCGGGGGTTCGAGTCCCTCCACTCCTGCCAAATTCGGGTGGACGGCTTAGCCGGCATCAAGGGCAAAGACAGTCGTATTGGCCCTCTTCGGGCCGGCGGCGCATATGGGAAAGGACGGTCGAGAGTGGCACGCGTTAGTCCCGGCGAGTTTCTGCGCCAGGTGCGCTCGGAGACGGCCAAGATCGTCTGGCCAAGCCGGCGCGAGACGATGATGACCGCCTTGATGGTGATCATCATGACGTCGCTTCTCGCCTTGTTCTTTTTCGGGGTCGATACCGGCTTCAGCTCGCTGGTACAGGCGCTGCTCGGTCTTCTCGGTTAGGTAGCAAGAAACTTATGTCACGCTGGTACATCATTCACGCCTATTCTGGCTTTGAGAACAAGGTCCGCGACGCGATCATGGCTGAGGCGACGCGCCTCGGCCTCGACCGTCTGGTCGAGGCGGTCGAAGTCCCGACTGAGAAGGTTACCGAGGTCCGCAAGGGCAAGAAGGTGACGTCGGATCGCAAGTTCTTCCCCGGATACGTACTCGCCAAGCTGCAATTGAACGACGACGTCTATCATCTGGTAAAAAACACGCCGAAGGTGACCGGCTTCCTTGGGTCTAGCGGCAAACCGCAGCCGATTAGCGACGTCGAGGCCTCGCGCATCCTCAGCACCAAAGACGAGGCGGCTGCGGCCGCGCCGAAGCAAAAAGTTAGTGTCGATTACGAAATCGGCGACAACGTGAAGGTGCTCGACGGCCCATTCGCGAGCTTCAACGGCATTGTCGAAGAGCTCGATTTCGACCGCAGCCGGGTGAAAGTGTCGGTTTCGATCTTCGGCCGCGCCACCCCAGTCGAGCTGGAATTCGAACAGGTCGAGCGCGTGAAATGACGCGATCGGCGTGACGTTCAAATTTTCCGGTGCGAGCCGGAAAAACCGCGGGAGGGCTTGTGCCCGTCAGTACCGCTAAACTTGAAAGAGAGTGACACATGGCGAAGAAAATATCGGGCTATATCAAGCTCCAGGTTCCAGCCGGCATCGCAAATCCGTCGCCGCCGATCGGCCCGGCCTTGGGCCAGCGCGGCGTCAACATCATGGAGTTCTGCAAGGCATTCAACGCCGCGACGAACGACATGGAAAAGGGGATGCCGATCCCCACTATCATCACCGTTTTTGCCGATCGCAGCTTTTCGTTCGAGACCAAGACGCCACCAGCCAGCTTCCTGTTGAAAAAAGCGGCACGCATCCAGTCTGGCGCGAACGAGCCGGGCAAGCAGGTTGCCGGGCGGGTCACGCGCAAGCAGCTGCGCGAGATCGCGGAGGTGAAGATGAAGGATCTCAACGCCACAGACATCGAGGCGGCTGCGCGGATTATCGAAGGCTCGGCCCGTGCCATGGGCCTGGAAGTGACGGGAGACTGACCATGGCGAAGCTGAGCAAGAAGCAGAAGAAGATCGCCGAGACGGTTGATCCACTGAAGTTCTACGGTGTCGACGAGGCGATCGAGACGGTGAAGGCCAACGCTACCGCCAAATTCGACGAGACGATCGAGGTGGCGATGAATCTGGGCGTCGATCCTCGCCACGCCGACCAGATGGTCCGCGGCGTCGTGTCGCTGCCGGCCGGTACCGGCAAGTCGGTTCGTGTCGCGGTGTTCGCCAAGGGCGCCAAGGCCGACGAAGCGAAGAAGGCCGGGGCCGACCTGGTCGGCGCCGAGGACTTGATGGAAACAGTCCAGGGGGGGCAGATCGACTTCGACCGGGTGATCGCGACGCCCGACATGATGGGTCTGGTCGGCCGGCTCGGCAAGGTACTCGGCCCCAAGGGGCTGATGCCCAACCCAAAGCTCGGCACGGTGACGATGGACGTTGCCAAGGCGGTCGGCGATGCCAAGGGTGGCCAGGTCGAGTTCCGCGTCGAGAAAGCAGGGATCATCCATTCCGGCATCGGCAAGGCAAGCTTCTCGAAAGAGGACCTGCGCAAGAACTTCGACGCGTTCATCGACGCTATCATCAGGGCGCGGCCAAGCGGCGCCAAGGGCAAGTACGTCAAGAAAGTGGCGATCAGCTCGACTATGGGACCCGGCCTCAAGGTCGACACCAGCGAGCTGGCCGGCGCCTGAGACTCGATCAGAGACGCGGCGTATTCGCCGCGTCTCACTGCCCTTCCCACTGCGGGTCTTTGACAGCCGCCTGTTTTTCACCGCAAGCGACGGTGCGATGACTGAGCGCGCGCCTGCCGGAGCATTGCCCACGACCCGTGCCGCTTCGTTGCGCAAGCGGCTCATAAACCTGCGCGTCGCCGACCTGTTGGCGCGCAACACCTTGGTCAGCTGCGCCACCTTCCTGTTCGATCTGGCTTTGCTCTGGGCGCTGGTCGAGACGCTCGGCATGGGCAAGATCCTCGCCGCCACCCTCGCTTTCCTGGTGGCGGTGACGATCCATTATGCATTTGCTCGCAGCTGGATTTTCAAGGGCAGCGAGCGCGCGCTCGCCTCGGGTTACGCCTATTTCCTGATCAATGCGGTGATCGGCCTGGTGCTCACCATTGCCAGCTTCGCGGTGCTGATGGCGCTCGGCCTCCACTATATCCTCGCGCGTGTGATCGCCTCGGTGATTGCTGGTCTCGCCGTCTTCCTGTTGAACGCGATTCTCAACTTCAGGAGCGTTTGACCGCTCATGAAGATCGCGCTTTTCTGTGGCAATTACAATTATTTGCGCGAAGGAGCGAACCAGGCGCTGAACCGGCTCGCGGCCTATTGCGAGAGTCAGGGCGACGCGTTCCGCGCCTATTCACCAGTCACCGACACGCCGGCTTTTGAGCCCGCGGGAACGCTGGTGCCGGTGCCGTCGGTCCCGCTGCCCGTTCGCGGCGAGTTTCGGCTCGCGCTCGGCCTGCCACCAGCGGCCAGGCGCGATGTCCGTGCCTTTGCGCCCGACCTCGTTCATGTCGCATCGCCCGATATTCTAGGCCACCGCGCCCTGACCCTGGCCCGGCGTCTGCGCGTCCCGGCGGTCGCCAGCTTCCACACCCGCTTCGAGACCTATCCCGAACATTATCGGCTGGGCTGGACGCGCCCGGCCGTCGAGAAACTGCTGCATCGTTTTTACCGCCGCGCGGACCTGGTGCTGGCGCCCAACCCGGCGACGGCCGCGGAGATGAGCGAAATCGTGGGCGCTAACCGGGTCCGCATCTGGAGCCGCGGCATCGACCGCGACCTGTTCGCCCTGGCACGCCGCGATCTCGCATGGAGGCGGTCGCAAGGCTGGGCGGACGACGATGTCGTCCTGCTCTTCTTTGGCCGACTAGTGCGCGAAAAAGGCACCGAAATCTTTCTCCAGACGCTGGCGCGGCTCCACGCCGCGGGCCACCGCGTCCGCGCCCTGGCGGTCGGTGCCGGCCCGGAAGCGCCGCATTTCTCCACCGCGCCCGACATCGTGCAGACAGGCCATCTCGACGGCGAGCCCCTGGCCCGCATCGTTGCCAGCGCCGACATCCTGCTGCATCCGAGCCTGACCGAGACGTTCGGCAACGTCATGCTCGAGGGGATGGCTTCGGGGCTGGCGGTGATCGCGGCCGACACGCCCGGCGCCCGCCACCTGCTGCGCCACGGCGAGAACGGCCTGCTTTGCGCCGCGGAGCCGGCGGCGATGACGGCAGCAGTCGAGACCCTGCTTGTGGATCCGCAGGCGCGGCGCGGACTCGGCGCGTCCGCCCGAAAGTCGAGCGTCCCTTACTCCTGGGAAGCGGCCTCGGCGCAGGCCCGCGACGCCTATCGCGAGTTGTTGGCCGAGCGAGCCGTTCATTGACCGTCCACCGGCCGCTTTCTACGCTCCCGGCCATGTTTGCGGCGGCGCGTCGGCGGTATCTCGATATTCTCGCCTCGATCTACATCTACAACGAGCACCGCGGTTACAGCAGCATCGACCGGGTGATCGCCGCGGTCCGCTCGCGCTATCCCGAAGAAACGGTGTGGATCTCCCGCATCGAAAAGCACCGGCGCGACGAACGCCAGCATTACCTTATGTTCCGGCGCTATTTCGAGCATCTCGGCTACATGCCCTATTTCGTCGACCGCACTTGTGCACACATCGACCGGCTGATCCGCCTCACTTTCGGTTGCGGCGTCGACGATCTCGACGAGATCGAAATCATCAACGACGACGAGAAATTCCAGTTGCTGTGCCGGGTGATCATGCTCACTGAGATGCGCGGCATGCGCCAGGTCGAAATCCTGTTGCGATCCAGGGCGATCCGTGACGAGCGGCCCTTGCTCAAGATCTTCAAGGTGATCGAGCGCGACGAGCCCAGTCATTGGGCACCCTACCAATACTGGGTCGAACGCCAGCGTGGACGCATGCCGAGCTGGCGAGAGCGGCTCGCCGACGAGCTGGTTCATCGCACTCTTATCCTCATCAAGCTGCCCTTGCTCTATCTCAATCCCCGGCTGGCGCGGCGGACGCACTGGTATGACGAGGGCGAGCCGGACGAGCAGGATAGATCCGAGACCGTCGCTGCTCGCCACGACATTGCGGAGTTGGCAAGCGCTTGACATTGACCGGCCGCACCCTAGATGGCGCGCTTCGTTCGCGGGTACGCCGGCTAGCAACCGTCCGAGACAGCGGGTGCCTCTTGCCAAACCTCGAGGCTTAATCTCCCGCCTAGACGGGGAAGAGATATTCCGGCCCGCTTTGGCGGGCGGATGCCTGCCCGGGCCTGTCGGCCGGGGCCCCTTCTCCCCTTCGGACATAGGGCGCGGATTGTTTCGCGCATTTTCGACGCGCGGCGGTAACTACCGCGCCTGATGGGAGCAGAACATGGACCGAGCTCAGAAAGCAGCGCAGGTCGCCGAGCTGAAGAAGACCTTCACCGAGACCAATCTGGTGGTGGTAACGCGCAATCGCGGCCTCAGCGTGGCCCAGGCCGGCGAGCTGAGGAACCGGATGCGCGATGCCGGTGCCCGCTTCAAGGTGGCCAAGAACCGGCTCGCTCTGATTGCGCTGGAAGGCACGCGATATGCCCCGATCGGCGACATGCTGACTGGGCCGACTGCGCTGGCCACCTCCGATGACCCGATCGCCGCCGCCAAGGCCGCGGTCGATTTCGCCAAGACGAACGACCGGCTGGAAATCGTCGGTGGCGCGATGGGCGACACCCTTCTCGACGCCGAGGGCGTCAAGGCGCTCGCATCCTTGCCGTCGCTCGACGAACTCCGCGCCAAGATCATCGGCCTGATCCAGGCCCCCGCGACCAAGGTGGCGCAGGTCGTGCAGGCGCCGGCCGCAAAGCTTGCCCGCGTCTTTGGCGCCTTTGGCGCCAGGGAAGCCGCTTGAATTTCTTGAACCCCCTGAACTGAACGAACCGAAGTGGAGAATGAAAATGGCAGACATCACCAAGCTTGTTGACCAGCTCTCAGAGCTGACCGTGCTCGAGGCGGCGGACCTCGCCAAGGCGCTCGAAGATAAATGGGGCGTCTCGGCCGCAGCCGCGGTCGCGGTGGCCGGACCGGCCGCCGCCGGTGGCGGCGCCGCTGCGGCTCCTGCCGAGGAGAAGTCCGAGTTCGACGTCATCCTGACCGGTGACGGCGGCAAGAAGATCAACGTGATCAAGGAAGTCCGCGCGCTCACCCAGCTCGGTCTCGGCGAGGCCAAGGCGCTGGTCGAGGGTGCGCCCAAGCCGATCAAGGAAGGCGTCTCCAAGGCCGAGGCCGAGGAGATCAAGAAGAAGATCGAGGAAGCCGGCGGCACCGTCGAGCTTCGCTAAATCTCTTCGAGGGTAATCGAAAAGGGCGGCCTGCAGGCCTCCCTTTTCCTTGCTTGGCAGGGAGCGCCCCCGTTTCCCGGTCGGCGCCCGGCCGGGCCTATACGAAGCCCAGGTTCCAGGTGCTGGGATTGTAGTTGACGATGTTGGGAAGCACCGTTGACATTGTGCCGTTAGGCACGCCGAACCAGCTCGCCAGCGTCGCGCCATATTGGTCGACCGACAGCGTCGGGAGCAGCCGCCCCTGGCCGACATCGTCCGGGCCGTTATTGGCGAACACCGGCGGTGTGCCGTAGATCGCCCGGCCGCGCACCGGCCCGCCCATCACCAGGTGGTGCGAGCCCCAGCCATGATCGCTGCCATTGGCGTTCGAGGTCAAAGTTCGGCCGAAATCCGACGCGGTGAAGGCGGTTACCCGGTCGAGGAAGCCGAGTTCGGCGGCAACGTCGTGGAAATAGCGCATCGCCACGCCTAAGGTCGTCAACAGCGTCGGATGGGCAGTGAGGATCGAATCGTGATTGTCGTAGCCGCCCTGGCTGACGAAGAAGACCTGGCGGCGGGCGCCAAGCTCCTGCGACACCGCGATCAGCCGAGAGACGATGCGGAGCTGATCGGCGAGGTTGTTGCCGGCCGGGAATGGCGTAGTAATCGCCGGCGATCCGGCGAGCGCGTTCGCGACCTGCGCCTGCAAGTCGAGCGAGCGCCTGGTGACCGTCGCCTGCTCATCCTCGAACAAGTTGGACGGCCGCGTCGCGGTCATCAGCGAGCGCAGCGTCGACATTCCTGTCGTCGAGCCGAACAGACTGGTGGCGTTATTGAGTAACGGCACAGGTCCGGTGGTGGTGACGCTGTACTGGATGGCGGTGCGGCCCGACATGAAGACGGCGTTTCCCGAGGCGTTGATGCAGGTCAGCGCCGAGGCGCCGTTGCCCGACATCAGCACGTCGCCGATCCGCCCACCCCAGCCGGACACAGCGCCCTCGGCGCCGGAGGCTTGCCAGAAGCTCTGCTGGTCGTTGTGCGAGAACAATTTCGGCGGCAGCGGCACACTGCGCTGTTGGTAGGCGGTCTTGCTGGTTGGCTGGATCAAGGTACCGACATTGAGCACCGCCGCCAGCCGTCCCGCATCGAACACTGGCAGCAACGGCGCGAGATTGGGATTGAGCGCGAGCTGGCGTCCCCCGGCCAGCGGCGTAGATGGATTGAGCGCGGTCGCTGCCAGCGAGGCGCGGCTCAGCGAAATCGTGCCGCGCAGGCTCGCATAAAGATCGTAGTTCGCCTGATCGAAGGGCGGCAAGGTGTTGGCATAATCGTTGCCGCCATAGAGGAAGATGCAGACCAACGCCTTGTAATCGCTGGCGGTGGCGGCGGCCGCCTCGCCGATCGCGGCGAGGTTAAGGATGAACGGAGCGGCCCCGCCTGCGACGCCGCAGGCGGCGCCATATTTGAGGAAGGCACGACGCGAAGCGTCGCCGATGATCGCCGGTCCGGTCATTTCTGCACCAGGAATTCAGGCGATGCGAGCGTCAGCAGGATCGCCGTGTGGACCCGGTTGGTCGGGCCGTTGGTGGAGCCGATCGCGATCGCATCGACCGCGCCGCGGATGGTGGCCTTGGTCGCGTCGCTGAGCCGCGCACCCAACAGGAAATCGACTTCGTCGACCAGGCTGGTGCTGTTGTCGGCGCGGGTGAGGATATCGGTATAGTTGGCGCGGAAATCGCCGGTGCTGATCACCAGCGACTGCAGGTAATTGACGTAGGCGATCACCGACGGCTCGTTGGTGATCTGGAATTCGGGCGCGACCAGGTTGGCCGCCGAGATCGGGCTGTTCGGCGGCACATAACCGGGGCGGAAGAAGTTGAACACGCTCGGCGACCGGCCCGGGCTCTGCCCCAGCCGGTTCGAGGTGGAGGTCGTGTTTCCGGGCACAGCCCAGCTGCCATTGTTCGAAATGGCGCCAAACGCCCTCGACCAGGCGGTCAGCCGGTTCACCGGCGCGCGCAGCTTGCCGAAGCTCGAGGCCCCGGCGATGGCCGCGTTGCGCGCCTCGACGTCGAGCAGGATGGCGCGGACAACGGCACGCAGGTCGCCGCGTACGCCGGCGCCATTGTTTGCAAACACCGCCGCGATCCTCGCAACGTAAGAAGGCGGCGGGTTGGAGGTGACCAGCCGCTGGATCAGCTGCTTCGAAACGAACGGCGCAACATTGGGATGATTGAAGATCGTGTCGAGCGCCATCCGCAGGCTGTCGGCGGCGTTGGTCCCGGGCGGAATGGTCGTGCCGAGGAACGTTTTTTCGCCGGTCTCGTGCTGGCTGGCCTGGATCGCCATTGGCTGGCGAAAGCGATCGGGCGTCGCATTGTCGCCGGCGGCCAGCACGTAGCCGGTGAACACCCGCGCCAGCCCGGTAATATCGTCCTGGCCGTAGGTTTCGACCTGCTGGCCGTTGTTCAGTTGCAGCGTGCCGTCTTGGTTAAGCCGCAGCAGCCCGATGGTGAAAAGCTGCATCACCTCACGCGCATAATTTTCATCGGGGACGGCACCGGTCTGCGCATTGGCGCGGCGATTGCCGAGGAAGGTGAGGTAATAACCCATCGCCGCGTTGGTCGAGATGCGTTCGATCAAGGTACGGAAATTGCCAAACGCATTGTCCATCAGGACGTCGACGAAAGCGGCGACCGTGAATTGTCGCCAAGGCGAATTCACTCCGTCGATGCCGACCACCAGGAAATCGAGCAGCGCCATGCCGACCCGCTGGCGCAGCTGGTCGGGACTGGCGATCAACTGACGCCACATTGCGTTGTCGAAGCCCAACTGGTTGTTCATGTTATTGGGATCGTTGGCGACGCCGGCCTGGATCAGCCAATCCCAGTGCGAGATCGGCCGCGCCATGGCGAACTGGCCATCGAGCCAGGCCTCGAAGCCGATCGCCATCACCTGCTCGATGTCGGCGCGCGACGATCCCATCGTCGCCTGCGCAAGGAAGCGCGACGATTCGGCCCGGGTGGGCAGGATGATCACCGGTGGTGGTGGCGGTGTTGGCGGCGCCGGCGCGGAAGGTGGTGGAGGCGTACCGCCCCCGCCTCCTCCGCCGCCGCAGGCGGCCAGCGCCAGCATCGAGGCGGAGAGACCGAGCCGGTCGATCGGGCGCCGTGCTTCGGGCCCGGCCGGCTGCTCCAGCGGTTCGGTAACCTCGCACGTCAGGGCCTGGGCTTGCTCAGCCACTTCCCCCCCTCTCGATTGGCAACTTTCAATAGTCGCGAGCCAACCTTGAACGAAGGTTTAGCCAATGGCTGAACGCCGCGTAAGGCGTGTTTACACGTCGATACACTTTTCCGGATGCAATTCGGGCGCCGGCGAAACCGCCGGCGCCCGACTGGGAGAATGCGACAATCAGCTGCGTTGCAGTTCGCCGTGCAGACGCGCCTCGACCGTTTCCAACAGGCCCGAGGAGCGATCGACCGGGAACGGCGCCAGCGCCTCGCCGCCAGGCAGGCCGACCTCGAACGCTGCCGAGGTTCGGCCCTCGCTGCCGTCGGGCAAGGTGTAGCGGGCATCGGCGACGACCACCGGCAACACGGCCTCACTGATCGCTGATTTCGGCAGCGAAAGCGATGCCTCGACGCGCGCGCCGTCACCTGGCGAGATCGAGTTCTGCAAGACCTGTGCATCGGCCGGTGGATCGATCAGCAGATTCTCCATCTCTTTCTCTTGGGCCGAACCGGCCGGGAACATGAAGGTGGAGATGCGCACGTCGCGCGCCGGTGCCGACCCGGTATTGCCGACGGTTAGTTCGAACTCGACGACGGCATCATTGCTAGTGGTGCCGGCGCGGATCGGCCGCATCAGGAATTCCAGCCAGGGCCGACCATCCACGGGGGCCGTGGCCGCGGCCAAAGCGGCGACGTCGGCCGCGCTCGGCCTGCCGACCTCGAGTTTCTCTACGGAAGCAACCGCTTCGCCTGTCACCGGTTCGTCTGCAGACACGGCCGACGCAGCGGCAGCGGTCTGCGGCCTCGGCGATTCCGCCAGGGGCTTGGCCATAGGCAGCTCCATCATCGGCACGGGATGCTCATGATCCCAGGACTCCATAGCGGCCTGCTGTTGGCGCATGCGCCGGAACAGGAACCAGCCGAGCAGGGCTACAAGGCCGAGGCCGATGGCCAGGAAAATAAGCCCGCCAGCCCCGCTTTCCTCCTCGGCGGGAGTCGTGGCTGCGGGTTCGACCGCGGGGGGCGGCGCTAGTTCGGGCGCTGCCGCTTCCGCTGGCGGCGGGGCCGAAGGCTCCGGAGCCGGGACGGCAGGTGCCTCCGCCGGGCGGGTGGCCACTGGCCGCGGTGCCGGCGCGGTGGCCCGCGCCGTCCTAAACGCCGAGCGCGCCGGGGCGCGGGTTGCCTGGGTGGTCGGGTTGCGTCGCGGCGCGGTCTCGGTCGCCGGAAGCGGCGTCGGTTCGATCGCCGCCGGCGGCGGCGGCGCGGTGGTCACGACCGGCGGCGGCGCGATGTCGACCACCGGTGGCGGCACCGTTTCCTGTGCCAAGGCTGGAGTTGCAAGGAGGGCGACACCGGCAATAAGCAGCGCCGCCGCGCGGGGGGTGAAAGCTGGCTGTTTCATAACAGGGTGAGAATGATCGGCAGCGCCCGGCGGCCCGTGGATCAATGCGGTTCTGCGGCGCGGCGTGCGCGGGGAGCGGCGGGCCGAGCCGGGGGCGCTCCGATCCCGACCCCTATTTGACACGCACCCGCCGGCTTTCTATATCGCCGGCTCGCCTCAGTCTTTCGGAACAGGATGCGTCCTCGCGCCGCGCATTCAACGCATTGACTGACTGAGGTTTTCTAAGGACGCTGAAGCTGCGGTTTCGCCCCCGAAACCTGCGGCTTTTTGCGTATGAGCGCTTCATGGATCCACGGCGCCGCCGGCGTCGGCAGAAGGCTGAGGCAAAGAGCAAATGGCAGTGAAGAAGGCGACAATTCCGGAGGCGCGGCCCAGCGTCTCGCGGCGTATCCGCAAGATTTTCGGCAACATCCACGAAGTGTCGGAAATGCCGAACCTGATCGAGGTTCAGCGCGAAAGCTACGAGCAGTTCCTCCGCTCAAACTCGGCAGTCGGCTATGTCTCCGGTCTCGAGAAGACGCTGCGCTCGGTTTTCCCGATCCGCGATTTTGCCGGCACCGCCGAGCTGGATTTCGTCCATTATGAGCTCGAGGATCCGAAATACGACGTCGACGAGTGCCGCCAGCGTGGCATGACCTACGCCGCCCCGATGCGAGTGACGCTGCGGCTGATCGTGTTCGAGGTCGATCCCGACACCGAGACCCGCTCCGTGCTCGATATCAAGGAGCAGGACGTCTACATGGGCGACATGCCGTTGATGACCAAGAACGGCACCTTCATCATCAACGGCACCGAGCGGGTCATCGTCAGCCAGATGCACCGCAGCCCCGGCGTTTTGTTCGATCACGACCGCGGCAAGACTCACGCCTCGGGTAAGTTCCTGTTCGCGGCGCGGGTGATCCCGTATCGAGGCTCGTGGCTCGATTTCGAGTTCGACGCCAAGGACATTGTCAACGTCCGCATTGACCGCAAGCGCAAGCTGCCGGTGACTGCATTGCTGCACGCGCTCGAATTGACCAGCGAAGAAATTCTAAACACTTTTTACGAACGCGTCTTGTTCGAGCGCGGGGCGAACGGCTGGAAAGTGCCGTTTGTCGCCGACCAGTGGCGCGGACAGAAGCCGGAATTCGACATCGTTGATGGCAAGACCGGTGAGGTCGTGTTTCAGGCCGGCCAGAAAATCAGTCCGCGCGCGGCGGCCAAGGCGGCCAAGGACGGCCTGAAGAACCTGATCATCCCGACCGAGGAAGTGTTCGGGCGCTATTCCGCGTTCGATCTGATCAACGAGAAAACCGGTGAGATCTATATCGAAGCCGGCGAAGAGGCGTCGGCGGAGAACCTGGCGAAGCTGGACGAGGCCGGGATCGGCAAGATCGAGCTACTCGACATCGATCACGTCAACACCGGACCGTGGATCCGCAACACCCTAAAAGCCGACAAGGCCGAGGATCGCGACCAGGCACTGGCCGACATCTATCGCGTGATGCGCCCCGGCGAGCCGCCGACCCGCGAAACCGCGGAGGCGCTGTTTGCCGGGTTGTTCTTCGATCCTGAGCGCTACGACCTGTCGGCGGTGGGCCGGGTCAAGCTTAACATGCGACTCGACCTCGAATGCCCCGATGACGTCACCACGTTGCGGCGCGAGGACATTGTCGCTGTGGTCAAGACGCTGGTCGACCTCAAGGACAGTAAGGGTGAGATCGACGACATCGACAATCTCGGCAACCGTCGCGTCCGTTCGGTCGGCGAGCTGCTCGAGAACCAGTACCGCATCGGCCTCCTGAGGATGGAACGAGCGGTGAAGGAGAGGATGAGCTCGGTCGACGTGTCGACGGTGATGCCCAATGACCTCATTAACGCCAAGCCGGCGGTGGCGGCCGTGCGCGAGTTCTTCGGCTCGTCGCAGCTTTCACAGTTCATGGACCAGACCAACCCGCTATCGGAGGTTACCCACAAGAGGCGCGTGTCGGCGCTGGGCCCCGGCGGCCTGACCCGCGAGCGCGCCGGCTTCGAGGTGCGCGACGTCCACCCGACTCATTATGGCCGGATCTGCCCGATCGAGACTCCAGAAGGCCCGAATATCGGCCTGATCAACTCGCTCGCCAGCTTCAGCCGGGTCAACAAGTACGGTTTCATCGAGACGCCCTACCGGCGGGTGGTGAAGGGCAAGGTCACGCAGGAGGTCGTCTACCTGTCGGCGATGGAGGAGGCGAAACACACAATCGCCCAGGCCAATGCCGAGTTGAACCGCGACGGCAGCTTCGCCGAGGAGATCGTCTCGTCGCGGCGCGGCGGCGACTTCCTGATGGCGCCGCGCGATCAGATCACCTTGATGGACGTGTCGCCCAAGCAGCTCGTGTCGGTGGCCGCCTCGCTCATTCCGTTTCTCGAGAATGACGACGCAAACCGCGCGCTGATGGGCTCGAACATGCAGCGCCAGGCGGTGCCGCTGGTCCAGGCCGAGGCGCCATTGGTGGGCACCGGGATGGAAGAGACGGTGGCGCGCGATTCCGGCGCGGCGATTGCCGCCCGCCGCAGCGGTTTCGTCGACCAGGTCGACGCCAGCCGCATTGTCGTGCGCGCGACTGAGGATGTCGAGGCCGGCAAGTCGGGCGTGGACATCTATACGCTGATGAAGTTCCAGCGCTCCAACCAGAACACCTGCATCAACCAGCGGCCGCTGGTGAAGAAGGGTGATTTCGTCCGCAAAGGCGACGTCATTGCCGACGGTCCGTCGACCGATCTCGGCGAGCTGGCGCTGGGGCGCAATGTGCTCGTCGCGTTCATGCCGTGGAACGGCTACAATTTCGAGGATTCGATTCTGATATCCGAGCGGATCGTCAAGGACGACGTCTTCACCTCGATCCACATCGAGGAATTTGAGGTTATGGCCCGCGACACCAAGCTCGGGCCGGAAGACATCACCCGCGATATCCCCAATGTCGGCGAGGAGGCGCTGCGCAACCTCGACGAGGCGGGCATCGTCTATATCGGTGCCGAGGTCGAGCCGGGCGATATCCTGGTCGGCAAGATCACGCCCAAGGGCGAGAGCCCGATGACGCCGGAGGAGAAACTGCTCCGCGCCATCTTCGGCGAAAAGGCCTCCGACGTCCGCGACACTTCGCTGCGACTCCCGCCAGGCGTGCAGGGGACGGTGGTCGAGGTACGGGTGTTCAACCGTCACGGCATCGACATTGACGACCGCACGCGGGCGATCCAGGCCGAGGAAAAGGACCGCCTGCGCAAGGACGCCGACGACGAGCGCGCGATTCTGAAGCGCTCGACCTACGGGCGGATGCGCGAGATGCTGCTCGGCCAGACCGCTACCGCGACGCCGAAGGGAGTCAAGAAGGGCGCGACGATCAACGCCGAGGCGATGGATTCGGTCGAGCCGCACGAATGGTGGAAGTTCGCGGTCAAGAGCGACAAGCGCCAGGGCGACCTTGAAGCCTTGCGCGCCCAGTATGACGAGGCCGAGCTGGCGATTAAGCGCCGGCTCGAAGACCGCATCGAGAAGCTCGAGCGCGGCGACGAGCTGCCCCCGGGCGTGCTCAAGATGGTCAAGGTGTTTGTCGCGGTGAAGCGCAAGCTCCAGCCCGGCGACAAGATGGCCGGCCGCCACGGCAACAAGGGCGTGATCAGCCGCATCCTGCCCGAGGAGGACATGCCCTTCCTCGAGGACGGGACGCCGGCCGACATCGTGCTCAACCCACTGGGCGTGCCGTCGCGCATGAATGTCGGCCAGATCTTCGAAACCCACCTCGGATGGGCCTCGCGCGGCCTCGGCCGGCAGATCGAGCAGATGCTGACCGACATGCGGGCGCGCGCGGAATCGATCGGGACCGACAGCGTCGGCAAGCTGCGGAACAAGATCAAGGACTTCTACGGCAAGGCCTATCATGGCGAGATTGACAGCCGCGATGACGACCAGTTGCTCGAGCTGGCCTGGAACCTGACCGCCGGCCTACCGATCGGCACACCCGTGTTCGACGGTGCCAAGGAAGCCGACGTCACCGCGATGCTGAAGAAGGCCGGGCTCGACGAGAGCGGCCAGGTGACCTTGTTCGACGGCCGCACCGGCGAACCCTTCGATCGCAAGGTGACGGTGGGCTACATCTACATGCTCAAGCTCCATCACCTGGTCGACGACAAGATCCACGCCCGTTCGATCGGCCCGTACAGCCTAGTCACCCAGCAACCGCTGGGCGGCAAGGCCCAGTTCGGCGGCCAGCGGTTCGGCGAAATGGAGGTGTGGGCGCTGCAGGCTTACGGCGCCGCGTACACGCTGCAGGAAATGCTGACCGTGAAGTCGGACGACGTGATCGGCCGAACCAAGGTCTACGAGGCGATCGTCAAGGGCGACGATACGTTCGAGGCAGGCATTCCCGAGAGCTTCAACGTGCTGGTCAAGGAAATGCGCTCGCTTGGCCTCAATGTCGAGCTGAACAGCCTCTCCGACGGGACTGAACAAGAATTCGCCCAGGCGGCGGAATAGAAAGACGCAAGACAATGAACGAGATGACCCCTTTCGCCAATCCGGTCGCCAAGCCGGAGACGTTCGACCAGATCCGCATCGGCATCGCGTCGCCGGAGAGGATCCGTTCCTGGTCGTTCGGCGAGATCAAGAAGCCGGAGACGATCAACTACCGCACGTTCAAGCCCGAGCGTGACGGCCTGTTCTGCGCCCGCATCTTTGGCCCGATCAAAGATTATGAATGCTTGTGCGGCAAGTACAAGCGCATGAAATACAAGGGGATCGTCTGCGAGAAGTGCGGCGTCGAGGTTACCGTGTCGAAGGTACGCCGCGAGCGCATGGGCCATATCGAGCTGGCCGCGCCCGTCGCCCACATCTGGTTCCTGAAATCGTTGCCTAGCCGCATCGGCCTGCTGCTCGACATGCAGCTTAAGCAGCTCGAGCGGGTGCTCTATTTCGAGAGCTACATCGTCACCGAACCCGGCCTGACGCCGCTGGAGAAGTTCCAGCTGCTGACCGAAGACGAATTGATCGACGCCCAGGACCAGTATGGCGAGGATGCGTTCACCGCCGGCATCGGCGCCGAGGCGGTGAAGCAGATGCTGATCGACCTCGACCTCGAGGGCGAGCGCGAGCAGCTGCTGCAGGAGCTGTCCGAGACCAAGTCCGAGCTGAAGCCGAAAAAGATCATCAAGCGGCTAAAGGTTGTCGAGAGTTTCCTCGAATCCGGCAACCGGCCGGAATGGATGATCCTCGACGTCGTGCCGGTGATTCCGCCCGAGCTGCGGCCGTTGGTGCCGCTGGACGGCGGCCGCTTCGCGACATCGGACCTCAACGATCTCTATCGCCGGGTGATCAACCGCAACAACCGCCTGAAGCGGCTGATGGAGCTGCGCGCCCCCGACATCATCGTGCGCAACGAGAAGCGCATGCTGCAGGAAGCGGTCGACGCTTTGTTCGACAATGGCCGCCGCGGCCGCACCATCACCGGTGCCAATAAGCGCCCGCTCAAGAGCCTGTCCGACATGCTCAAGGGCAAGCAGGGCCGCTTCCGCCAGAACCTGCTCGGCAAGCGCGTCGATTATTCCGGCCGCTCGGTGATCGTCACCGGACCGGAGCTCAAGCTCCACCAGTGCGGGCTGCCGAAAAAGATGGCGCTCGAGCTGTTCAAGCCGTTCATCTACTCGCGGCTCGACGCCAAGGGCCTCAGCATGACGCTGAAGCAGGCGAAAAAGTGGGTCGAGAAGGAGCGCAAGGAAGTCTGGGACATCCTTGACGAAGTGATCCGCGAACACCCGGTGCTGCTCAATCGCGCGCCGACGCTCCACCGCCTTGGCATCCAGGCATTCGAGCCGGTGCTGATCGAGGGCAAGGCGATCCAGCTCCATCCGTTGGTCTGCGCTGCATTCAACGCCGACTTCGACGGCGACCAGATGGCGGTGCACGTGCCCTTGAGCCTGGAGGCCCAGCTCGAGGCGCGCGTGTTGATGATGTCGACCAACAACATCCTGTCGCCCGCTAACGGCAAGCCGATCATCGTGCCCAGCCAAGACATGGTGCTAGGACTCTATTACCTGTCGATGGAACGCGAGGGCGAGCCCGGCGAAGGCTCGATGCTGGCCGACATGGCCGAGGTGCACCAGGCGTTGTTCGGCGGCTCGGTCACGCTCCACTCGAAGATCGTCAGCCGCGTCCCGCAAGTCGAAGAGGATGGCAAGACCTACATGAAGCGCTTCGAGACGACGCCGGGCCGGATGCTGCTCGGCGAGACGCTGCCGAAGAGCCACAAGGTGCCGTTCGAGACGGTCAACCGGCTGCTGACCAAGAAGGAAATCGCCGACGTTATCGACATCGTCTATCGCCACACCGGTCAGAAGGAGACGGTGCTGTTCGCCGACGCGATCATGGCGCTGGGCTTCCGCCATGCGTTCAAGGCCGGCATCAGCTTCGGCAAGGATGACATGGTCATCCCGGTCGAGAAGGAGAAACTGGTCGAAGAAACGCGCGAGCAAGTGCGCGACTTCGAGCAGCAATACCAGGACGGCCTGATCACCCAGCAGGAAAAGTACAACAAGGTGATCGACGCCTGGAGCAAATGCGGTGACCAGGTGGCGACCGCGCTGATGGACAAGATCAAGGCTGCGACGAAGGACGAGACCGGGCGGCTGGCACCGGTCAATTCGATCTACATGATGGCCCATTCCGGCGCCCGCGGCAGCCAGGCGCAGATGAAGCAGCTGGCCGGCATGCGCGGCCTGATGGCCAAGCCGTCGGGCGAGATCATCGAGACGCCGATCATCTCCAACTTCAAAGAGGGGCTCACCGTCCTTGAATATTTCAACTCGACCCACGGCGCCCGCAAGGGCCTCGCCGACACCGCGCTGAAGACGGCCAATTCAGGCTATCTGACGCGGCGGCTGGTCGACGTCAGCCAGGACTGCGTGATCGTCGAAGAGGATTGCGGCACCACCAACAGCCTCGACATGCGCGCGATTGTCCAGGGCGGCGCGATCATCGCTTCGCTCGGCGAGCGCATTCTCGGACGCACCCCAGCCGAGGACGTGGTCGATTCCAAGTCCGGTGACGTGATCGCCAAGGAAGGCGAGCTGATCGAAGAATTTGCCGCGGTGCGGATCGACGAGATGGGCATCCAGTCGGTCAACATCCGCTCTCCTTTGGTGTGCGAGAGCGAAATGGGCGTCTGTGCGAAATGCTATGGCCGCGATCTCGCGCGCGGCACGCCGGTTAATATTGGCGAGGCTGTCGGGGTGATCGCCGCCCAGTCGATCGGCGAGCCGGGTACGCAGCTGACGATGCGGACTTTCCACATCGGCGGCGCCGCCCAATTGAACGAGACGTCGAGCCTCGAGGCGGCGGTAGACGGCACGATTGAGCTCAGGGACCTGCCGACGATTGTCGACCCGCGTGGCCGCCGCATCGCGATGGCGCGGAACGGCGAGCTGGCGCTCCTCGACATGGACGGCCGCGAGCGCGCCTCGCATCGCATACCCTATGGCGCGCACCTGATGGTCGACCATGGCCACGTCGCGAGCAAGGGCGAGCGCCTGGCCGAGTGGGATCCGTTCATGATGCCGGTGATCACCGAGAAGGGCGGCGTCGTGAAGTTCCAGGACCTGATCGAGGGCAAGACGCTCGCCGAGCAAATCGACGAGGCGACCGGCATTGCCCAGCGCGTCGTCACCGACCAGGCCAAAACCGGACGCACCAAGGAAGACCTGCGGCCGCGCATCACCCTGCTCGACGCCAAGAGCGGCGAGGCGGCGCGTTACATGCTCCCGCCGGGCGCGATGATCTCGGTCGAGGACGGCCAGAAGGTCGAAGCCGGCGAAGTGCTCGCCCGCGTTACCCGCGAAGCGGCCAAGACCCGCGACATCACCGGCGGTCTGCCGCGCGTCGCCGAGCTGTTCGAGGCGCGCAAGCCAAAGGAGAATGCGATCATCGCCAAGGTTTCGGGCCGTATCGCGTTCGGCAAAGACTACAAGGCCAAGCGCAAGATCGCGATCATCCCCGACGAGGGCGGCGAGCCGGTCGAGTATCTGGTGCCGAAATCGAAGGCGATCGACGTGCAGGAAGGCGACTTCGTCAAGCGCGGCGATAATCTGATCGGCGGCTCACCCGATCCGCACGACATCCTGGAAGTGCTCGGCGTCAAGGCGCTGGCCGAATATCTCGTGTCCGAGATCCAGGAGGTCTACCGGCTGCAGGGCGTGAAGATCAACGACAAGCATATCGAGGTGATCGTCCGCCAGATGCTGCAGAAGGTGGAGATCACCGAGAGCGGCGATTCCACCCTGCTGGTCGGCGAGCAGGTTGACCGCCAGGAGATGAACGAGATCAACGCCCGTCTAAAGGGCAACAAGAAGAAGCTGGCGGAAGGCCGGCCGGTGCTGCTCGGCATCACCAAGGCGAGCCTGCAGACCCGCAGCTTCATCTCGGCAGCCTCGTTCCAGGAGACGACGCGGGTGCTCACCGAGGCGGCTGTCCAGGGCAAGATCGACAATCTCGAAGGGCTCAAGGAGAATGTCATCGTCGGCCGGCTGATCCCGGCGGGCACCGGTGCCGGCATGCAGCGGATGCGCATCGCCGCTTCGACCCGCGACGCCGCGCTGAGGGCACAGCACCGCGCAATCCAGGAGCAGCTGATCGCGGCCAACACCGCCGCCGAGGAGCACAAGGCCGAGCTGGCACAAGGGCGAGAGGCGGCGATCAACGCCGACCCGCTCGCCGAGGTGACCCAGAGCGGCCACGGCACCGATGCCGACGCCGGCGAGTATCTCCAGAAAGAGGGTGCCGCCTCGCGCAAGTGACGGCTTCGGCCTGGTGAAAGGAAAGCGCTCCGCTGGACCTCCGGCGGGGCGCTTTCTATTTCGCACGCATGAAAGAGGCGCTCGTCCTCATCATGCTGGTGCTGCTGATCGGGCCGCTCCTGATCGGTGTCGCCCGGCTGCGGCGGCTGCCGCGCGGGCGGCCGCGCCAGGACGAAGAGTCATGAATCGCGCTACCGCAGACCTATTCGACCAGGACATTCGCCAGGCTCCCTCGGCTGAGCCGATCGATCTTCGCGTCGCGATGTTCAGCGGCAATTACAATTACGTCCGCGATGGCGCCAACCAGGCGCTGAACCGGCTGGCCGACTACCTGCTGCGCCAGGGCGCCGCGGTGCGGGTCTATTCGCCGACCTCGCGCTTTCCCGCCTTTCCCCCGACCGGCGACCTCGTCTCGGTGCCGTCGGTGCCGATACCCGGGCGCGAGGAATACCGGCTCGGTTTTGCGTTGCCGCCGCACGTGAAAAGAGATCTGAAGGCATTCCGACCCAACATCCTTCACGTCGCCAGCCCGGACATCGTCGGCCACCGCGCGATAACGCTGGCGCACCGCTGGGACCTGCCGGTGGTCGCCTCGGTCCACACCCGCTTCGAAACCTATGCCCGCTATTACGGCATGGCGTTTCTTGAACCGGTGATCATGGCGATCCTGCGGCGCTTCTACCGCCGCTGCGACGCGATCTTTGCGCCGTCGGACTCGATGGCGCAACTGCTGCGCGACCAGCGCATGAACTACGACGTCGGCATCTGGACGCGCGGCATCGACAGCGAAATCTTCAACCCAGGCCGCCGCGATACCGCCTGGCGGCGCGGCTTGGGCCTAAACAATGGCGGACCGCTGATCGGCTTCGTCGGCCGGCTGGTGATGGAAAAGGGCCTCGATGTCTTCTCGGAGACGATCGACCGGCTGCAGCGACGCCGGGTGCCGCACCGGGTAGTGGTGATCGGCGACGGGCCGGCGCGGCCCTGGTTCGAGAAGAGGCTGCCGGCGGCGACCTTCACCGGCCTGCTCGAGGGACCTGAGCTGGGACGAGGAGTCGCCTCGCTCGACATGCTATTCAACCCCTCGGTCACCGAGACGTTCGGCAACGTCACGCTGGAAGCGATGGCGAGCGGCCTGCCGGTGGTCGCGGCCAAGGCCACCGGCAGCCGGTCGCTGGTCGAGGACGGTGTGACAGGCCGGCTGATCCGGCCCGGCGCGTGCGACGAATATTGCGCGGCCTTGGCGCACTATTGCAGTGACGAGGACGCGCGGAAGCGCGCCGGCCAGGCCGCCTTCGAAGCGAGCCGCCGCTTCGGCTGGGACGCGGTCAACCAGCAGCTGCTCGATTCCTATTTGCGCATCATCCGCCAGCATAACGAGGGCGGACGCCAGCCCGGCACGAGCCCAGTCCCCTAGTCTATTCGTCCTTGTCTGCCCGGCTCGATTTCAGCCGCTCGATCTTCTGCGCCGCCTCGTCGAGCACCTCGGCGATGTTGTGGAGGGTCTGCTCGTTTGCATCGTCGCTGGTGACGCGGTGCCACAGCGCCGACAACAGATTGCCAACCGCCCGGCGGATCGGCGCGCCGCCGGCCTGGCCGCGATTGCCAAGCTCCTCTAGCCGGTCGAACAGGCGCTGCACCTCTTCCTCGCGGTCGGCGAGGTGGGCCAGGCCTTCGTCGGTGACGCGAAATGCCTTGCGCGGCGCGTCCTTGCCACCCTTGCGCTCCTCGATCAGGTCCATGTCCTGCAGCATGGTAAGGGTCGGATAGACGACGCCGGGGCTGGGCGCGTAGCTGCCGCCGGTCATTTCCTCGATAGCGCGGATGAGATCGTAGCCGTGACGCGGCTGGTCGGCGATCAACTTCAACAACACCAGCCGCAGCTCGCCGGGCTCGAACATCCGCCGGCGACCGCGCCGGCCCCAGTTCGAACTGCCCCATTCGTTCCAGCCGTCCCAGCCCTTGGTACCGGCCGCAAAGATCAGGTTCTCGGGAAAGCCGAACCTGCGGTGACCGCTTGCGTGCACGCGAAAAACCATCGGGAGCCTCCTGTCAAAGCGAGGATACACTAGAGAGCTTCTTAGAACAGTCAAGATATATCTTCGTGCTATCGGAGACCATCTTGCAAGCCGGTTGTTGTCGGCGCTGCAAGCGGCGACAATCGGCTCATGGCGCAAGAGCCAAAGCTCGGTGTCGTGGCGGCCTGGCTGGTCCATGGCCTGACCGCGAGCGGCGCCATCCTGGCGATGCTCGCCTTGTTCGCGATCGCCGCGGAAGATTTTCGGCTGGCGCTGCTGTGGCTGGGGCTCGCGCTGGTGATCGATGGCGTTGACGGCACGCTCGCGCGCTGGGCGCACGTCAAAACGCGGCTGCCGCGGATCGACGGCGACGCGCTCGATCTCATCGTCGATTTTCTCAATTATGTGTTCATCCCCACAATTTTCATGTGGCAGGCCGGACTTATCCCGGCGAGCACAGCACCGCTGCTGGCGGCGGCTATCCAGATATCCTCGCTGTACGTGTTCGCGCGGCGGGACATGAAAACCGAGGATCACTATTTCCGCGGCTTCCCGGCGCTGTGGAATCTGGTGGCGTTTTACCTTTTCGTGTCCGAGCCCGGCGCGAGCGTCGGGGGGTGGGTGGTGGCGGTGCTGGTGGTGCTGACCTTCGCGCCTATCCGTGTCATTCATCCCTTGCGGGTGACGCATTACGGACGCTGGCCACTGGTGCTGGCGGCGATCTGGGTGATCGCGACCGCGGCCCTGATCTGGCCCGAGTGGAGCGATGCCGCGGGGAATACATTGTTGGCGGTTTCGCTCGGGACCGCGTCGGTGCTCGCGTCGCTGGGGCTGATGCGCGGTTTCGAGGGAAAACCGTCACAGGAAAGCGTCTAGCTGGTCGATAATGTCAAAGAGCGACTCCGAGGAGTCGCCCATTGCCACAACATTCTTGTCAGTCGGTCAAGAGGAAACAGGGTCGATGGCGCGAGTTCGAAGTCTACCCCACCCCTTCCCCTCCCCATCAAGGGAAGGGGGGAAGCGAGTTCAGCCTTCGGCGGTTTCCGTCTCGGGCGAGGCGGTCTCGGACTCGACCCGAGGCTGCGAGCCGGCGCGCAGGTCGCGCCGTTCGGCGATGCGGGCCGCCTTGCCGGTGCGTCCGCGCAGGTAATAGAGCTTGGCGCGGCGGACGTCGCCGCGGCGCACCACCTCGATGGTGTCGATGTTCGGCGAATAAAGCGGGAAGACGCGCTCGACACCCTCGCCGAAGCTGATCTTGCGGACGGTGAACGAGCTGCCCATGCCGCGGTTGGCGCGGGCGATGCAGACGCCCTCGAAATTCTGGATGCGGGTGCGGTCGCCCTCGACCACCTTGACGCCGATCCGCAGCGTATCGCCGGGCCGGAAATCGGGAATGGTCTTGCCGGTGCGGAAATGCTCGATCGCCTCGGCCTCGAGCTGCTCGATGATATTCATGACTCTTCGCTCTTCTTGTCGCGCTGCGCGCCAGAGGGCGGTGGCCTTCGAGCGTCCCTGCGACGCTCGATCAGGTCCGGCCGCCTTAGCCGTGTATCCCGTTCCGCCTGGCCCTGTCGCCAGGCGGCGATTTTCGCATGATCCCCCGACCGCAGCACCTCGGGGATCGTGCGCCCTTCCCATTCATAAGGTCGGGTATAATGCGGATATTCGAGAAGGCCGCTTTCGAAGCTTTCCTCCTCTCCGCTGGAAGGCGCGCCCATTACCCCGGGGAGCAGCCTAACGCAAGCATCGAGCAGGACGAAAGCGGCGGTCTCACCGCCCGATAGCACATAGTCACCGACCGACACCGGGACAATGGGCCGGGCCTCGAAAATCCGCTCGTCGATGCCTTCGAACCGGCCGCAAAGCAGCGAAATGCCCGGGCCGGCGGCGAGCTGGCGCACCCTGGCCTGGGTCAGCGGCGCCCCGCGCGGCGAGGGCGCCAGCAGCGGCAGGTCCGGCCGCCGTTCGAGCACGTGGTCAACCGCCCGGGCAAGCACGTCGGCGCGCATCACCATCCCCGCCCCTCCCCCGGCCGGGGTGTCGTCGACCGAGCGATGGCGATCGGTGGCGAAATCGCGGATCTGCACCGTCTCCAGCGCCCAGACGCCCTCGGCGAGCGCGCGGCCGGCGAGGCTGTGGCCGAGCGGCCCGGGAAACATCTCGGGGTAAAGAGTGAGGACCGTTGCGTGCCAGGTCATTTGCGGCGCGGCCGCAGCGCCGCGACCGCGACCAGGCCCATGCCCGGCGCGATCACCGCCACCACTACCCAGAGCAGCCCGAAGCCGACCGGTAAGCCGATATTGGCGAGGCCGCGCGTTGCAGCTTCCGCCTCCACCTGGCGCCACATCCAGTAGAGGCCGGCCGACGCGAGCAGCAGCCAGGCGCCGGCGACGATCTCAGCCCCGCGCAGCCAGCTCATCCCGCGCCAACGGGACAGCAGCGCGCCGATCATCGGCACCGCCAGCGCGCCGGCCAATGCGGCCAGAAAGAATTGGGTCTCGCTCATCGGGTCGAGGATTAGGCGCTCGTGCGCCACCGCGCCACTGTGGGAACTATCGCACGGGCCGCGGCGCTAGTCCCGGACCATGGCGGACGAGACGCTCGATTGCCTGATCATCGGCGGCGGCCCGGCCGGGCTGACCGCGGCGATCTACCTGGCGCGCTTTCACTTGAAGGTGCGGGTTATCGACGAGGGGAAGAGCCGCGCCGGCTGGATCCCCTGCACGCGCAACCTGCCGGGCTTTCCGGATGGCCTAACCGGCCGCGAGCTGCTGGCGCGAATGCGGACGCAAGCGGAGAAGTACGGCACCGCCTTCACCGACGGCCGAGTGACGCGGCTCGACCGGGCCGGCGAAGGGTTCGAGGCCGAATGGGGCGAAGGCACGGCGATCGCGCGTACCGTGCTGATCGCGACCGGGGTCAAGAACCGGCGGCCGGACATGGACGAGGCGCTGCACGACGAAGCGCTGGCTCGCGGCCTGATCCGCTATTGCCCGATCTGCGACGGCTACGAGGTGACCGACAGGAAGATCGGGGTGATCGGCAGCGGCAAGCACGGTGTCGGCGAAGCGGTGTTCCTGCGCAGCTATTCGGCCGACATCACCCTGATAGCGCCGGACAAGGCGCACGCGCTGGCGCCAGCCGACCGCGAGCAGCTTGAACGGCACGGCATCGTCACCGTCGACGGGCCGTCGCGCGGGGTCGCGATCGATGCCGATTGCATCGTCGTCGACACCGCCGACGGCCATTTCGCGTTCGATACTCTTTACCCCGCGCTAGGCTCGGACGTGCACGCCGAGCTCGCCGAGCAGATTGGAGTCGAGCTCAGCGCAGAGACCGGGTGCATCGTGATCGATGCGCACCAGCGGGCGAGCGTGGCCGGCGTCTACGCGGCCGGAGATATCGTGCTGGGTCTGGACCAGCTCAGTCACGCGATGGGCGAAGGCGGCGTCGCCGCGACGACGATCCGCAACGACCTGGCAAAGCAGAGGCCGCTGATGCGTTGATGCAAACTAGTTTCGTCATTCCAGCGGAGTCGCAGACGGGCGAAGCCGGCAGGCGAGCCCAACCTGGAATCCGAGCGGCGTCAGTGGAGGCAAGGAGTCAGCTTGGACCCCAGCTTGCGCTGGGGTGACGGTAGGGAACTAGGCCAGAAAAGCGGGATCGGCGACGATGCGGCCGCCCTCGTGCATCGCGATGTCTTCGCGGAACGGGATCAAGGCGCGCGTGCCATTGGGCCGCGCGATTTCGATGAGGTCGCCGGCGCCGAAATTCTGCACCGCGACGACCGTACCAAGCGGCGTGCCGTCGGCGGCCTCGCAGCGAAGGCCGACCAGGTCGGCATGATAATATTCGCCCTCGGCGAGCGCCGGCAGCGCGGACCTGGGCACGGTGAGTTTCTGGCCGCGCAAAGCCTCGGCGCTTGTGCGGTCCTCGATGCCGGCAAAGGCGGCGACGGCGCCGCTGCGGCCCGGTCGTACCGAGACGAGTGTCAGCGGCCGATCGCCGGCCTGCAGGGTCTTGTGGCGTTTGAAGCTGTCCAGGTCGCCGAACAGCTTCAGCCTGACCTCGCCGCGCACGCCGTGCGCGCCGGCCACCGCGGCGAGGATCACCCGTTCGGACAAGGGAACAGCCTAGCTGGCCTTCTCGGCGCCTTCCTCGGCGGTCGCATCCTCCGCCCCCTCGGCAGGCTCGGCAGCCGACTGGCCTTCGTTGGTCGCTTCGTCGGCCGGGGTGGCCTCCGCCTCGGCAACAGGCTCCCCGGCGGTCGTTTCCTCGGCGGGCTGCTCGGCAACGGCTTCCTCAACCGGAGCTTCCTCGGCGGGCTGTTCTGCAGCGGCTTCCTCAGCCGGAGTTTCCTCACCGGGCTGTTCGGCGGCGGCTTCCTCAGCCGGAGCTTCCTCAGCAGGCTGTTCTGCGGCAGGCGCTTCAGCCGCGGGCTCGGCAGCGGGCTCCTCGGCAGGCTGCTCAGCAGGCGCTGCCGCGGCGGTTTCCTCGGTGACAGCCTCGGCCTCGGCCGGCGCGGTTTCCCCGGTCACAGCCACTGCCTCTTCCGCCGGAGCGGCTTCCTCCGCCGGGGCGGCGTCGCGGGCGGCGCGCTGCTCGGCGCGCTCCTTCGCCTTTTCGCCCGGCTCGGCCTTGTTCGGGTTCATACGCGCCGGCCGCGCCAGGATGCCGGCGGCGTCGAGGAAGCGATGGACGCGGTCGCTCGGCTGGGCGCCGACCGACAGCCAGTGGCGGGCACGCTCGCCGTCGAGCTTCACGCGCTCGGGATCGTCCTTCGCGAGCAGCGGATTGTAGCTGCCGATGCGCTCGATGAACTTGCCGTCGCGCGCGTTGCGCGAATGGGCGACGACGATCTTGTAATAGGGCCGCTTCTTGGCGCCGGCGCGGGAAAGCCGGATGGCTACTGACATTTTGTGTTTCCTTTCGGTCTAACGCTTGAGATTGGGAGGAAGATTGAACGGAGGACCACCGCCGGGGGCGCCGGGGAGACCAGGCAGGCCGCCGGGCGGCAACGCGCCGCCGCCGCCGAGGCCGCCGAGCATCGCGCCCAGCTTGCCAAGCCCGCCCATTTTCTTGAGCCGCTTCATCGCGGTCGACATGTCCTGATGCATCTTCAGAAGCTTGTTCACCTCCTGGACGGTGGTGCCCGAGCCTTTGGCGACGCGGATCTTGCGCTTCGCGTTCATCACATCGGGCCTGGCCCGCTCTTTCGGCGTCATCGAGCCGATGATCGCGTCGAGGCGGCCGAGCACGTTCCCTTCCAGAACGCCGGACTGGTTGATCTGGTTCTTGATCTTGCCGAGGCCCGGCAACATCCCGGCAAGCGCGCCGAGACCGCCCATCCGCTGCATCTGCCGCAACTGGGCACGCAAATCGTTCAAATCGAACTGGCCCCTGGCCATCTTGGCGGCGAGCGCCTCGGCCTCCTCGGCCTTGATCGTCTCCTGTGCCTTTTCGACCAGGCTGACCACGTCGCCCATGCCGAGGATGCGCCCGGCGACGCGCGCCGGTGAGAAGGGCTCGAGCGCGTCGATCGCCTCGCCGACGCCGGCGAACTTGATCGGCTTGCCGGTGACCGCGCGCATCGACAGTGCGGCGCCACCGCGAGCGTCGCCGTCGAGCCGGGTGAGGACGATGCCGGTGAGGTCAACCTGATCGACGAAGCTCCTGGCGACGTTGACCGCGTCCTGGCCGGTCATGGCGTCGGCGACGAGCAGGATTTCCTGCGGCTCGGACGCCGCGGCGACCGCCTTCATCTCGTCCATCAGCGCCTGGTCGACATGGAGCCGGCCGGCGGTGTCGAGCAGCAGCACGTCGTGGCCCTGGAGCCTGGCGGCATTGAGCGCGCGCCTGGCAATCTCGACCGGTGACTGGCCGGGGACGACCGGCAGCGTCGCGACCTCGACCTGGCGGCCGAGCACGGCGAGCTGCTCCTGCGCGGCCGGGCGGGCGACGTCCAATGACGCCATCAGCACCTTCTTGCGCTCCTTCTCGGCGAGGCGCTTGGCGAGCTTGGCGGTGGTGGTGGTCTTGCCCGAGCCCTGCAGGCCGACCAGCATGATCACCGCCGGCGGCACCGCCGCCAAATCGAGCTCCGCTTCCTCGGCGCCAAGCATCTCGATGAGGGCATCGTGGACGATCTTGACGACCTGCTGGCCGGGCGTGACCGAGCGAAGCACCTGCTGGCCGAGAGCCTGCTCGGTCGCCTTGTCGACGAATTCGCGGGCCACCGGCAACGCGACGTCGGCCTCGAGCAACGCGATGCGGACCTCGCGCATCGCCTCGCGCACGTCGCCCTCGTTGAGGGCGCCGCGGCCGCGCAGGCGATCGAACACGCCGGACAGACAGTCGCCGAGGGTCTCGAACATTACAGCTCCTCAAATCCAAGCACGAAAACGCCGGCGGGCGAAACCTCGCCGGCCAGCGTGCGCCCATGGCGCTTCAAAACACACCCCTAGAAGGGATGCCGCGCAGATAGGGGTCGCACGGCCGGAAGGCAAGGTAGACTCGGCCCCGTGCGCTTCCTAGACCGCCGGCAATGCGCTTCCGCAAGATGCACGGGCTGGGCAACGACTTCGTCATCGTCGACGCCCGCGAGGGCGCGGTGGCGATCGACGCCGATCGGGCCCGTGCCCTGTGCGACCGCCATACCGGTATCGGCTGCGATCAATTGATCCTGCTCGAACCTTCGGACGCGGCCGACCTAAAGATGCGGATCTGGAACGCCGACGGCGGCGAGGTCGAGGCGTGCGGCAACGCCGCGCGCTGCGTCGCCCTGCTCGAAGAAGGCGTGACGCATATCGAGACCAAGGGCGGCACCATCCGCGCCAGTGCCAATGGACGGCTAGCGACGGTCGACATGGGCGAGCCGCGCTTCGGCTGGGAGGAGATCCCGCTCGCCTACGCGATGGACACGGCGGCCTTGCCGGTCGGTTGGGAGGACCTCGAACGGCCGGCCGCGGTCAATGTCGGCAATCCTCACCTGGTCTTCTTCGTCGCCGATGCCGAAGCGGTGGAGCTCGAGCGGCTGGGGCCCCAGATCGAGCAGGACCCGCTTTTCCCCGAGCGGATCAACGTCAACGTCGCGTCGATCGAGGGCGAGGCGATCCGGCTGCGCGTGTGGGAGCGCGGCGCCGGCCTGACGCTGGCGTGCGGCCCCGGCGCCTGCGCGACCGCGGTCGCGGCGATCCGCCGCGGCCTGGCGAAGAGCCCGGTCGAGGTACGGCTGCCGGGCGGACCGCTGACGATCGAATGGCAGCCGGGCGAGAGCATCCGGATGAGCGGCCCGGCACCGTACGTGTTCAGCGGCGAGATCGAATGAGCACGCCCGAAGTCATCACGCTCGGCTGCCGATTGAACGCCGCCGAGAGCGCGACGATCGCCCGGCTCGCGGCCGGCGAAGACGACCTGATCGTCGTCAACCGCTGCGCGGTGACCAACGAGGCGGTGCGCCACGCGCGGCAGGCGATCCGCAAGGCGAAAAGGGCAAGGCCGCAGGCGCGGATCGTGGTGACCGGCTGCGCGGCGCAGGTCGAGCCGGAGACGTTCGCGGCGATGCCCGAAGTCGAGCGGGTGGTGGGGAATGGAGAGAAGCTGGAGGTTTCCTCCTACAGCTGTACCCCCTCACCCTCGCCGCTGCGCGGCTCTCCCTCTCCCCACAGGGGAGAGGGGTATCTGGTCTCCGACATCATGACGGTGAGGGCGCACGCGCCGCAGCTCGCCTGCAGCCATGCCGAACGAGCCCGGGTCTTCGTCGAGGTGCAGACCGGCTGCGACCACCGCTGCACCTTCTGCATCATCCCTTATGGCCGCGGCCCCAGCCGGTCGGTGCCGGCGGGACAGGCGATCGACGCGATCGCGCGGCTCATCGACCATGGCCTCCACGAGGTGGTGCTGACCGGGGTCGATTTGACCAGTTACGGCGGCGACCTGCCCGGGAGCCCGAGCCTCGGCCTGCTGGTCGAGCGCATCCTGAAGCACGTGCCGGCGCTGCAGCGGCTGCGCCTGTCGTCGCTCGACTGCATCGAGATCGACCCGCGCCTTGCCGAACTGATCGGCGGCGAGCCAAGGCTGATGCCGCACCTCCATTTGAGCCTGCAATCGGGCGACGACCTGATACTCAAGCGGATGAAGCGCCGTCACGGCCGGCGCCAGGCGATCGAAACGGTGGCGCGGCTGAAGGCGATGCGGCCGGAGCTGGCGATCGGCGCCGACCTCATCGCCGGCTTCCCGACCGAAACCGGGGCGATGCACGAGAACAGCGTGCGCCTGATCGAGGAATGCGACGTGGTGATGGGGCACGTTTTTCCCTTCTCACCGAAAGCGGGGACGCCGGCGGCAAGAATGAAGCAGTTAGCGCCGGCGGTGGTGAAAGCGCGGGCGAAGAACCTGCGCGAGGCTTGTGCGCGGCGGCACGCGGCGTGGCATTGCTCGCTGGTTGGGAGCCGGCAGCGGGTGCTGGTCGAGCGGGAGGATGGACGGGGCCACGCCGAGAATTTTGCGGAGGTGAAGGTATCCTCCCCGCGATTGCGCGGGGAGGGGGACCGGACGACGTCCGGTGGAGGGGAAATCAGCGTCCAAGAGGCCCCTCCACCACCCTTCGGGTGGTTCCCCTCCCCTGCAAATGCAGGGGAGGAAATTGCCGTCGGCGAAATCGTCGAAGTCGCGATCACCGCCGTCGAAGGCGACATGCTCATCGGGGTGCCGGAATGAGCGAGGCGGCGCCGACCTCCTGGCTCGACCGGCTGCGGGCCGGTTTCCGCAAGACTTCCGACCGGCTGGGCGAGAATCTGGCCGACCTGGTCAGCAAGGCGGCGCTCGACGAGCAATCGCTCGGCGAGATCGAGGAGGCGCTGGTCGCCTCCGACCTCGGCCCGGCCGCGGCAGGCCGCATCCGCGCCCGGCTGGCGAAGGAGACGTTTCCGATGGGCGTCACCGAGCGGGAGGTGCGCGGCGTGGTGGCAAAGGAGCTGGAAGCGATCCTGGCGCCAGTGGCCAAGGCGCTCGAGGTGCACGCCTTCCCGCGGCCGCAGGTGATGCTGGTGGTCGGGGTCAACGGCTCGGGCAAGACGACGACGATCGCCAAGCTCGCGCACCTGCTGACCGAGCAGGACTACAAGGTGCTGCTGGTCGCCGGCGACACGTATCGCGCGGCGGCGATCGAGCAATTGCAGATCTGGGGCCATCGCGCCGGCGTGCCGGTGATCGCCGGGCCGGAAGGGTCGGACAGTTCGGCGATCGTCTATGACGGGGTCAAGCAAGCCACCGCCGAGGGCGTCGACGTGCTGATCGTCGACACCGCCGGGCGGCTGCAGAACAAGAAGCATCTGATGGACGAGCTGGCCAAGATCCGGCGGGTACTGGGGCGACTCAATCCGGCGGCACCGCACGACGTGGTGCTGGTGCTCGACGCCACCACCGGGCAGAACGCACTGGCGCAGATCGAGGTATTCCGCGAGGTGGCAGGCGTGACCGGACTGGTGATGACCAAGCTCGACGGCACCGCGCGCGGCGGGGTGATGGTGGCGGCGGCCGAAGCCGAAGGCTTGCCGATCCATGCGATCGGGGTCGGCGAGACGCTCGACGACCTGCGTCCGTTCGACGCTAAGGAAGCCGCACAGGCGATCGCCGGAGTGGACTGATGACAGAGCATCGTCGTTCGAAGAGCTCCGACCTGCCCCTCCACCATGCTTTGCATGGTCCCCCTCCCCGAGAAATCTCGGGGAGGAATGAAGCGGCGCGAGCGATTGCGGGGGTGCATTGATCCTTTGCGGCCACCCTTTTCACCGTCATTCCAGCGAACGCTGGAATCCAAGCAGACTTGGCGACTCATCCGGATTTCAACGAGTCGGCTCGGGCCCCAGCTTTCGCTGGGGTGACGTTTTAGTTCGAGGGTGAGCGTGAGCGACGGCGAGTCAGATAGCGGCCCCCCCACCGGCTCCGCCGGTCCCCCACCCCGCGAAATCGCGGGGAGGAATGAAGCGGCGCGGGCGATTGCGGGGGTGGCATGAGCGAAGTTCGAACGGAAAGGACCCCCTCACCCCAGCCCTCTCCCCCCCGGGGAGAGGGGGCCAAGGGCCCTTCCGCCGGGGCGCGCCTGCTGATCGATCTCGGGCCGCTGCTCGCTTTCTTCCTAGCCAATTTCTTCGCGCCGGTTCCCGACACGCTGAAGATCTTCGTCGCCACCGGCCTCTTCATGGCGGCGATGATCGTGGCGATGGGCGTATCGTACGTCCTCTACCGCCACATCTCGCCGCTGCTATGGTTCTCGGGCGTGATGGTGGTGCTGTTCGGCGGCCTCACCATCTGGCTGCACAACGAGACCTTCATCAAGATCAAGCCGACCATCTATTACAGCTTCGTCGCGGCGCTGCTCGGCTTCGGCATGGCGACCGGGCGCAACCCGCTGAAGCTGCTGCTCGGCAGCGTCTATCCTGGCCTGTCGGAGCGCGGCTGGTACCTGTTCAGCCGCAACTGGGTGGTCTTCTTCGTCGCGATGGCGATCGCCAACGAGTTCGCCTGGCGATCGACCAGCACCGACACCTGGGTGAGCCTGAAGCTGTGGCTTTTCCTGCCGATCACCTTCCTGTTCATGGCCGCCAACGTGCCGATGCTGATGCGCCATGGCCTGACGCTCGAGGAGGCGGAGCAGGAACCGCCGCTGCCGCCGAGCCAATGACCCCGGGATCCCCCTCACCCCAACCCTCTCCCCACAGGGGAGAGGGGGCTGTTATCTCGATCCGCGGTCTGGCGAAGACCTATGCCGGCGGGGTCGAGGCGTTGAAGCCGCTCGATCTCGACATCGAGAAAGGCGAGATCCTGGCGCTGCTCGGGCCCAACGGCGCCGGCAAGACGACCCTGATCAACATCATCTGCGGCATCGTCACGGCGAGCGCGGGGACGGTGACGGTCGACGGCCACGACCATGTCCGCGCCTATCGCGCCGCGCGGGCGAAGATCGGTCTGGTGCCGCAGGAGCTGCACACCGATGCGTTCGAGACGGTGTGGGCGACGGTGAGCTTCAGCCGCGGGCTTTACGGCTGCGCACCGAGCGCCGGCCACATCGAGCGGGTGCTCAAGAACCTGTCTCTGTGGGACAAGCGCAAGGCGAAGATCCTCGAACTTTCGGGCGGCATGAAGCGCCGGGTGATGATCGCCAAGGCGCTTGCCCACGAGCCGGAGATCCTGTTCCTCGACGAGCCGACCGCGGGCGTCGACGTCGAGCTGAGGCGCGACATGTGGCAGCTGGTGCGCGAGCTGCGCGCCGGCGGCGTAACCATCATCCTCACCACCCATTATATCGAGGAAGCCGAGGAGATGGCCGACCGGGTGGGGGTGATCAACAAGGGCGAGCTGATCGTGGTCGACGAGAAGACCTCGCTGATGAAGAAGCTCGGCAAGAAGGAGCTGGTGCTGCAGCTGGTCGAGCCGGTCGCGACGGTGCCGGCGGAACTCGAGGAGTGGTCGCTGACGATCGAGGACGAGGGGCACGCGCTCAAATACGTGTTCGACGCCAATGCCGAGCGGACCGGGGTGCCGTCGCTGCTGGCGAAGATGCGTGACGAGGGGATCGCGTTCAAGGATCTGAACACCAAGCAATCGAGCCTCGAGGAGATTTTCGTGAGCCTGGTGCACGAGGAGAGGTGATCATCCACTCGTCATTGCCGCGGCGCGCAAGCGAGCCTTGCAACGACGGAAGTTGGAGGAGATTTTCGTGAGCCTGGTGCACGAAGGGGGCTGGGAGGTGATGGCGGTCGCAACACGTGTCCTCCCTGTGGCGCACAGCGCCATGGGGAGGGGGACCACCGTAGGTGGTGGAGGGGCAGTTGCGACAGCGCAGGGCCCCTCCACCGCTTCGCGGTCCCCCTCCCCACGCCTTCGGCGCAGGGAGGATATGGAGCGCCGATGACGTTCAACAAATATGGCGTCTGGGCGATCTACCGCTTCGAGATGGCGCGGGCGATGCGCACCTTGTGGCAGAGCCTGGTGACGCCGGTGATTACCACCTCGCTCTATTTCGTCGTGTTCGGTGCGGCGATCGGCTCGCGAATGAGCGAGATCGACGGCGTCGCCTACGGCGCGTTCATCGTGCCCGGGCTGATCATGCTTTCCCTGTTCACCCAGAGCATCTTCAACGCCTCGTTCGGCATCTTCTTCCCCAAGTTTATCGGCACGATCTACGAGCTGTTGTCGGCGCCGATCTCGCCGTTCGAGACGGTGATCGGCTATGTCGGCGCGGCCGCGACCAAGTCGATCGTGCTCGGGCTCATCATCCTCGCCACCGCCGCCTTGTTCGTACCGATCACCATCGCCCATCCCTTCTTCATGGTCGCGTTCCTGGTGCTGATCTCGGTCACCTTCTGCCTGTTCGGGTTCATCATCGGCATCTGGGGCAAGAATTTCGAGCAGATCCAGTTCATCCCGATGCTGATCGTGACGCCGCTGACTTTCCTCGGCGGCGCGTTCTACTCGCTGGACATGCTCGGCGAGCCGTGGCGGACGATCACCTATTTCAACCCGGTGGTGTACCTGATCAGCGGCTTTCGCTGGAGCTTCTACGGCACCGCCGACGTCGGGGTGGGGATCAGCCTGGCGGCGACGCTCGCCTTCTTCCCGGCGTGCCTCGGCATCGTCTGGTGGATGTTCCGGACGGGGTATAGGCTGAAGGTTTAGGTCGTCATTCCAGCGAAAGCTG
>JBQTJR010000103.1:0-47391 GCA_052386895.1 Sphingosinicella sp. | reverse complement strand
GCAGCAGGAGCAGGGCCACCTCGAGCGGGTCGACGCGTGGCTCGCCGAACGCGAAGTGCGGCCGACTTTGCGGCAGCCGTTGTGGAGCGGCGCCGGCCGCGCGCTCGGCGTGGCGACGGCGCTGGCCGGGCCGGCGACGGCGATGGCCTGCACCGAGGCGGTCGAGGACGAGATCGACGAGCATTATTCGCGCCAGATCGCGGCGCTGGGCAACGACGAGCCCGAGCTTGGCGCCCGCCTCGCCCAATTCCGCGCCGACGAGCGCGAGCATCGCGACGCGGCGCTCGCCGCCGGCGCCTCCGACAGCGTCCTCCACCCGATCACCTATTCCGTCATCCGCGCCGGTTGCCGTATGGCGATCGCGCTAACGAAAAGGATCTGAGACCATGCGCGCTGCCCTGCTTGCCCTTCCCCTGGCGATGCTCGCCTTCCCCGCCCTCGCGCAGCAGCCCGGCGTGCCGGCGCCGGAGGCGACCGCCGCCGCGCCCGCTCCCCGGCTCGAGCCGCGGGTCAACCAGCTGATCATCTACGGCGACGATCCCTGCCCGCCGGGGACGAATGACGAGATCATCGTCTGCGCGCGGCTACCGGAGGAGGACCGCTTCCGCATCCCCGAGCCACTGCGCGAGGACCCCAACGCGGCGGCGCGGCAGAGCTGGTCGATGCGGGCGATCGAGCTCTCCTATGTCGGGCGCACCGGCGCCCAGAGCTGCTCGCCGGTCGGGCCGGGCGGCTTTACCGGCTGCTTCGACCAGATGGCGCGCCAGGCGATCGCCGAGCGCGGCGGCGGGGTCGACTGGCAGGGAATGATCGAACAGGCGCGGCGCGAGCGGATGCAGCGCATCGGCGAGCAGGAAGCCGAGGAAGCCGACGAGGAGAATAGCCCGGATTAGGCCGCGAGATCCCTGCTCTCCACCGCAATCGATTGCTCGATCCAGCCGCCGCCGAGCAGCCTCTCGCCCTCGTAGAGCACCGCCGCCTGGCCCGGCGCGACGCCGAACTCGGGCTGCGCGAACGTCACGATGCCCGCCTCCTTGTCCCAGCGCGCCGGCACCGGGCGCGCCAGCGAGCGCACCTTGACGGTGAGCCCGTCACCCTGGTCCTCGCCGAGCCAGTTGACCGCATCGAGCCGGGCGCCGCTCACCGCCAGCGCCGCCTTCGGTCCGACGACGACGCGGCCGCTCTCGGGCTCCAGGCGCAACACGTAGAGCGGCCCGGCCTGGCCGCCGATCTCGAGCCCGCGGCGCTGGCCGACGGTGAAATGAATCAGGCCGCGGTGGCGGCCGAGCACCTCGCCCGCCTGGTCGACGATGTCGCCGGGCGTCGCGGCATCGGGCCGCACCTTCGCGACCACCGCCGCGTAATCGCCGCCCGGCACGAAGCAGATGTCCTGGCTGTCGGGCTTGGCGGCGACGGATAGGCCAAGCTCGCGCGCCACCTCGCGAACCCGCGGCTTGGGCAGGTCCCCGAGTGGAAAGCGCAGGAAATCGAGCTGGTCCTTGGTGGTGGCGAACAGGAAATAGGACTGGTCGCGGGCCGGGTCGGCGGCGCGGTGCAGCTCGGCGCCGCTGGCGCCGGCGACGCGGCGGACATAGTGGCCGGTGGCGAGGCAGTCGGCGCCGAGATCGCGGGCGAGGCCGACCAGATCGGTGAACTTCACCCCCTGGTTGCAGCGGATGCAGGGGATCGGAGTGCGACCGCTTGCATATTCGTCGGCGAACGCCGCGATCACCGAATCGCGGAACCGGCTTTCGTAATCGAACACGTAGTGGGCGATGCCGAGCCTGCCGGCGACGGCGCGGGCGTCGTCGATGTCGCGCCCGGCGCAGCAGGTGCGCGAGCGTCCCACCGCCTCGCCATGATCGTAGAGCTGGAGCGTGACGCCGATCACCTCGGCGCCGGCCCTGGCGGCGAGCGCGGCCACCACCGAGGAATCGACGCCGCCCGACATGGCGACGACGATCCGGCTGCCGGCGACCGGCTTCGACAGCTGGAAATCCGCCTCGATCATCGCCCCCAGATAGGTTTCGCGGCCGCCGCGTCCTACCCTTAACGGTCTGCTCACCTCCGCTTTACCGGCTCTTCACCCCGGCCGGACTAAGGAGCGGGCGATGGACATGAGCTTCTTTCGCCGCGCGCGGCGGGCGCTGGACAAGAGCGAACCGACGCCGTTCGATCATGACCGGCTGGTCGCGGAGCTGGCGGCGCAGAAGGCCGACGGCGCCGAACCATCCGCCGAGACCGCCGCAGAGGACCCGCTGACCGAGCTGCTGACCGGCGCGCCGGGCTGGCGCGAGGCGGTGGCGCGCCAGGGCGGTTGTTTCAGCCGTGCCGCGGCGGGACGCCGGGGCAAGGGCCGGTAAAGCATGTTGACCGCGATTTTTACCCTGCGACTTCAGCGTTCCTTAGCGGGCACCAGCCTAGAAGGCGGAACAGGCGGACAGGGCACGGGCCGTTCGCCGGGTAGAGCTTGAGGTGTCGATGATTGAGAATCAGAAGATCCGCCCCGCGCAGGTGATCGGTCCGCTCGGCGAGCCGCTGACGATCGAATCGCTGCCGGCGCCCTCCACCAGCCGCTGGGTCGTGCGGCGCAAGGCGGAGGTGGTGTCGGCGGTCAACGGCGGACTGATCAGCGTCGACGAGGCCTGCGAGCGCTACAGCCTGACCCTCGAGGAATTTGCCGGCTGGCAGCGCGCGGTCGACCGCTCGGGCATGCCCGGGCTGCGCGTCACGCGGCTGCAGCATTATCGTTCGCTCTACGAGCGCCAGCAGAAATACTGAGCTTCGTCCGCCGCTTCAGGCGGTGACTTGCGGCCTGTCTGGCGCCGACAAGAGAGAAATCATTCCAGCTCGAAGCTGACCGTCAGGCTGGCGCTGATCCTCTGCTCGCCGGGATCGATGCGGGTGTTGGCCGCGGCATCGCGCGCTTCGGCCTGGGCCATGCCGACCATCATCGGCCGCGGGACGTGCGGCATGCCGGCCTCGCTGACCGACAGGATTCGCCGCACCCGCATGCCGAGCGAGCGGGCATAGACTTCGGCGCGGGCACGGGCGTTGGTCAGCGCCAGCGCGCGCGCCTCGTCGAGCGCCGCCTCGGGCCGGTCGATGGTCAGCATCGGACCGTTGATCTGGTTGGCCCCCTGGGCGACCAAAGCGTCGAGGATGCGGCCGGTCTCGGCGATGTCGCGGAATCGCACCGAGACGTTGTTCATCGCCTGGTAGCCGACCAGCCGCGGCGGCACGTTCTGGGCGTAGCGATATTCGGGATTGAGGTGGATGGCGCTGGTCTGGATGTCGCGGTCGGCGATGCCGGCGGAGCGCAACGCGGTGCGCACCCGCTCCATCCGCGCCGCGTTCAGGCGAATCGCCTCGGTGGCGGTGGGCGCCTGGGTCACCACGCCGGCGCTGATGATCGCGAGATTGGGCACCCGCTCGACCTCGCCGGTGGCGACGACGTCGAGCCTGGTGCCGCTGATCGGCGCCGTGTCCACGACCTGGCCGGCCGCCGGGCTCGCGACCAGCAAGGCGGCCGCGGCCAAAAAATGACGCAACATTTTCAGGCTCCTACTACGTGCGGCGCGAAGCCCTGCCGGCCCCGCGCTGCACGCAGGCTGAACCGGCCTGGACGCTATCGCCGGCCGGCGATCAACCGCCAGACGAACAGGATGATGAATGCGCCGACGACCGCGGCGAGGAAACCGGCACCTTCGCCGGCCTGGTACCAGCCGAGCGCCTGGCCGGCGAAACCGGCGAGCACCGCGCCGGCGATGCCGATCAGGATGGTGACGATGCAGCCGCCGGGATCGCGCCCCGGCATCAGCAATTTGGCGACGCCGCCGGCCAAGAGACCGATCAGGATCCATGTCAGCCAGCCATAATCGGCGAGATATTCGGACATTTCCCACTCTCCCTTCTTTTAGAACGCGCGCGCCTCTTATCACATTTGGCGATGACAGCCGCGTAACAATGCGAGTAGGAGCGCGGTTCCGGGCGCACCGCAAAAACGGGCGCCTATTGTTTCGGCTTGTCGCCAGTGCCTTATTTGGATAATACAGTCGGCGAAGCGGCGCGGGGGCCGCGTCGGATCACAGGGATAATGAAAGCGATGAACTTCGAAACGAGCAAATGGCGCCGCGAGGCGATCGACGACGTCGTGGTCGACGACGAGACGCTCGCCCGCCGCCGGCGCCGGCGCAACATCATCATAGCCATCGCGGCGGTGGCCGTGCTGCTGCTGGCCGCAATCGTCATGTTCAGCGGCGGCGGCGAGCAGCCGGCGGAGCCGAAGGGCAAGGAAGGCGCGCAGCTGCCGGCGGTGACGGTGATCGTGCCGGGCCGGCAGGACATCCCCAACATGATCTCGGGCACCGGTTCGCTCGCCGCGCGCCGCGACATGCCGGTCGGCGTGCCCGGCGAAGGCGGCCAGGTGCTGCGGGTGCTGGTCGAGCCCGGCCAGCGGGTCGGCGCCGGCCAGGCGCTGGCCGTGATCGACCGGCGAGTGCAGGCGCAGGAAGCCTCGCAGCTCGCCGCCCAGGTCGAGGTCGCCCGCGCCGACATGCGGCTTGCCCAGAACGAGCTCGATCGCGCCCAGGCGCTGGTGTCGCGCGGCTTCGTCAGCCAGGCCGATCTCGACCGCAAGCGGGCGGCGCGCGACGCGGCGGCGGCGCGGGTTCGCGTCGCCCAGGCCCAGCTCGGCGCCAGCCGCGCCCGCATCGGCCGGCTCGACGTGCGTGCGCCTGCCGCCGGCCTGGTGTTGACCCGCAGTGTCGAATCGGGCCAGGTGGTCGGTGCCGGCTCGGGTGCCCTGTTCCGGATCGCCGCGGGCGGCGAGATGGAAGTGCGGGCCAGGCTTCCCCAGACCGACCTCGCACGACTGTCGGTCGGCATCCCCGCCGTCGTCACGCCGGTCGGCTCGGGACAGAGCTTCCAGGGCAGCGTCTGGCAGGTGTCGCCGGTAATCGATCCGACCAGCCGCCAGGGCGAGGCGCGGGTGCGGGTGCCCTATCACCGCGACCTGCGGCCGGGCGGCTTTGCCTCGGTTGAAATCCGCGCCGGTTCGGTGAACGCACCGATGCTGCCGGAATCGGCCGTGCAGAGCGATTCGCGCGGAAGCTTCGTGTACATCGTCGACAACGACAACAAGGTCGTGCGGCGAGACGTGCGGATCGGTGAAGTCAGTGATCGCGGCATCGCCATCGTCGAGGGTCTGCGCGGCAACGAGCGGGTCGTGCAATCGGCCGGCGCCTTCCTCAACCCCGGCCAGCGCGTCCGGCCGGAAAGGGCGCGTGCGTCGCGATAGGACCCTGAAGCCATGTTCTTCCGCAACATCTCCGCCTGGTCGATCCGGAATCCGATTCCTTCCCTCGTCCTTTTCGCGGCGCTGCTGCTTGCCGGCGTGGTCAGCTTCGTGCGGATGCAGGTCCAGAATGACCCGGACATCGAGTTTCCGATCGTCTGGATCTCCATCTCGCAGCCCGGCGCCGCCCCGACCGAGCTCGAAACTCAGGTCACTCAGCGGGTCGAAGCGGCCGTGCGGTCCATCGAGGGCATCGACGAGATCAATTCGAGCGTCAGCGAAGGCAGCTCGCAGACTTTCGTGCAGCTCGATCTAGGGACGCCGGTCGATCGCGCCGTCAACGACGTGCGCGATGCGATCACCCAAATCCGCGGCGACCTCCCCGACGGCATCTTGGAGCCGCAGGTGGGGCGTGCCGACACTGCCGGTGACGATATCGCTAGCTGGGCGGTGATCGCGAACGACATGACGCTCGAGCAGCTGAGCTGGTACGTGGACAATACCATCGCTCGGGAGTTGCTCTCCGTCCCTGGCTTGGCGGCAGTCAATCGAACCGGCGGTGTTTCTCGCGAAATCCGCGTCATCCTCGATCCCGGCCGCCTCCAGGCGCTCGGCATCACCGCCAGTCAGGTGAATCTGCAGCTCAGGCAGATGAACATGAACGCGGCCGGCGGCCGCGCCCAGATCGCCGGCTCGGAGCAGTCGATGCGCATCCTCGGCAACGCCCGCTCCGCCCACCAGCTCGGCCAGACCCAGATTTCGATTGGCGGCGGTCGCACCGTCCAGCTTGCCGATATCGCGGAGGTGCGCGACCTCTATGCCGAGCAGCGTAGCTACGCCACCTTCAACGGCCGACAGGTCCTCTCCTTCGGCATTCAGCGCGCGAAGAACGAGTCCGATATTTCGGTCTATGATGGCGCCGCCGAGCGGCTGAGGCAGATTCAGGAACGCAATCCCAACGTCCGCTTCGAGCAGATCTTCAACGCGGTCGAATATGCCGAGGCGCAGTACCATTCGGCGATGGAGGCGCTGATCGAGGGTGCAGTCCTGGCCGTGCTCGTCGTTTTCCTGTTCCTTAGGGACTGGCGGGCGACATTGATCTCGGCGATCGCGATCCCGCTATCGGCGATCCCGACTTTCTGGTTCATGGAGCTGCTCGGCTTCACTCTCAACTCGATGACGCTGATGGCGCTCGGCCTTGTCGCCGGTGTGCTCGTCGACGACGCAATCGTCGAGATCGAGAATATCGTACGCCACATGCGCATGGGCAAAAGCGCCTATCAGGCGGCGATCGACGCCGCCGACGAGATCGGCCTGGCCGTGGTCGGCACCACCTTCTCGATCGTTGCGGTGTTCCTGCCGGTGGGCCTCATGCCGGATGTGGCCGGCGAATATTTCCGCAACTTCGGCTTCACCGTGGTCGCGTCGGTGCTGATCAGCCTCGGCGTCGCCCGCCTGATCACGCCGATGCTCTGCGCCTATTTCCTCAAGGCCAAGGGCCATGCCCGCCACGGCGAAGGCTGGCTGATGGACAAGTATATGGCGGTGCTCGGCTTCACGCTGAGGCATCGCTGGACCACCGTAGTCGGCGGCTTATTCTCGTTGGTGTTGACGCTGTTCGCTTTCGCCTCGATGTCGCAGGTGTTCTTCCCGGACACCGACCAGGACTTCACCAGCGTTACGGTGGAGATGGTTCCCGGCACCACGCTCGAGCAGACCGGCGCCGCGGCGCGGCAAGTTGCAGCGGTGCTTCAGCAGCAACCTGAAGTCGAAAGCGTATTCTCACGCGTGCGCGTCGGCAACGCGACAGTGTCGGTGATGCTGAAGGATCGGGCCGAGCGCGAGCGCACAAGCCAGGAGCTGGAGCGCGCGGTAGCGCCGCTGCTCAATCGCATTCCCGATACGCGGGCCTTCTTCCGGTCCCAGCAAACCGGCGGGCGCGCACTAAACCTGATGCTCGGCGGCGCAGACCCGGTTCAGCTCAATCAGGTCGCACAGCGCATCATCGACGAAATGGCGACGATCCCTGAGTTGGTTGCGCCGCGCATCAGCGGGGACTTGCAGCGCCCGGAGATCGAGATTCGGCCGCGGCTCGACCTTGCGGCCGATCTTGGCGTTACCACCGCTGCCTTGAGCAACGCGATCCGGGTCGCCACGCTCGGCGAGATCGACCAGAACAGCGCGCGCTTCTCCCTCTCCGACCGCCAGATCCCCATTCGCGTGTCGCTGAACCAGAATGCGCGCCAGCGGCTCGCCAATATCGAGAACCTGCCCGTTCCGACCGCCACGGGCGGCTCGGTGCCGCTGAAGCTGGTTGCCGAAATCTCCTTCGGTGCCGGGCCCACCTTGATCCAGCGCACCAACCAGGTCCGGCGGATCACGATCGGCGCCGATCTGGCGCCGGGCGTCGTCAGCGGCGACGTCTGGACCAAGATTCGCCAGCTGCCGACGATGCAGAATATGCCGCGCGGGGTGAGCGAGCTGCTGATCGGGCAGAACCGCTGGCAAGCCGAGATGATGTTCAATTTCATGATTGCGGTCGTTTCGGGCATCCTGCTCGTGCTCGCGGTTTTGATGCTGCTCTACCACCGGTTCATGCCGCCGCTGGTCAATCTGGGCTCGCTGCTGCTAGCGCCGCTGGGCGGTCTCATCGCACTGATGATCACCGGCCATCCGATCTCGCTGATGGTCTATATCGGCCTGCTGATGCTGCTCGGCATCGTCGCCAAGAACTCGATCCTGCTGATAGACTTCGCGCTCGAGGAGATGGACAAGGGGGTGCCGAAGATGGAGGCGATCCTCGACGCCGGCCACAAGCGCGCGCAGCCGATCGTGATGACGACGGTGGCGATGAGCGCGGGCATGATGCCGACCGCGATGGCGCTGTCGGGCGACGCCGCCTGGCGCGCGCCGATGGGCGTGGTTGTGATCGGCGGACTGTTGCTGTCGACCGTGCTGACGCTGGTCCTGGTGCCCGGCACTTTCAGCCTAGCGCTCGGCCTCGAGCAGCGGCTGGGGCCGCGGTTCCGGCGCTGGTTCACCACCGGCGGCAGGGACGCGCCAAGCCCCACGACGCCGCTGCCGGCGGAATGACGAGCTGAGGGGGATGTGTCCCCTCAGCATTTGTCACCAGTACTTTTCGAATTCTTCTTTCTTACTCACCACAAAATTGCCGGGAGCAGCCCAAGGCAATTTGCAGCGCGTGGCAAAAGATGTTGCTCCCGCAGTTAACGTAGCAGATTGGGTCACATGCATCTTGCGCATACGCCACACTTGGCCCGGATGTGCTCAGGATCACAGTCGCCACTACGAACAAGGCCGCTCTGCTGAGCTTTCGTGTTTTCTTCACTGTCGCGTCCTCCCCTTCTCGGCCTGTCGCGGCCGAGCCAAATTAATGCCGGAAATTGATTGCCAGTCAAGCGCCGTTGACTTCAGATTAAGGCAGAGGGACCCGCGATTGAACTGCACCGTCTTCGGCGAGAGGATGGTCCGATCACCTTTGAACCCCGGCCGCCGCCGTCTATTGAGAGGGCAATGAGCGGCCTCGACCTTGCCAGGTTCAACCCCGCCCAGCGCGGCGCGCGCGGCATGCGCGTCGTCGCCACCGCGATGCTGGCGGGAATGGCGACGATCTTCATCGCCGCCACGCGTCTCGACCAGCTCGACCCGGCCTGGGGCTATGTCCGCGCGTTCACCGAGGCGGCGATGGTCGGCGGCATTGCCGACTGGTTCGCGGTCACTGCCCTGTTCCGCCACCCGCTCGGCATTCCGATCCCGCACACCGCGATCATCCCCAGGAACAAGGAGCGGATCGGCGATGCGCTCGCCGCCTTCCTCAAGGACAATTTCCTGATCCCCGGCGTCGTCGCGCGGCGGATGCGCCAGGTCGACGTCGCCGGCGCGATCGGCCGCTTCCTCGCCCAGCCGTCGGGCAACGGCAGGCTGCGCCGGGGCGCGTCGCGGCTGATCGCCGACATCCTCGAGGCGCTCGACGAGGAGCAGCTGGGCGGCATGGTCAAGTCCGCCATTGCCTCGCGACTGAGGGCGATCGAGATCGCGCCTTTGCTCGGCCAGACGATCGAGGCGGCGATGACCGAGGACCGGCACGTGCCAATCGTCGACGGCATGGTCACCTGGGCCGGCCGCACGCTCGACGCCAACGAGGATTTGGTGCGCGACATGGTGCACGAGCGCGCCAACTGGATCCTGAAGCTTGCCGGGCTCGACGTGCGCATCGCCGACGCGATCGTTGACGGGCTCAGGAAGCTCAGCATCGACATGGCGATCGACCCCAACCACCCGATCCGGGAGAAAGCCGTGGAAGGGCTCGCCCGGCTGGCCGACAAGTTGCAGAACGACCCCGACACGCGGGCGCGAGTCGAGGAGTGGAAGAACGAGATCATCGCCAACGAGGCGGTGAGCGACTGGATCGGCGGCATCTGGGAGAAGAGCCGCACCGCCTTGTTGAAGGCGGCGCGCGACCCCGACGCGGCACTGGCGGGGCGATTCGGCGAAGCGCTGCGGCAACTGGGCGAAACGCTGCAGAGCGAGCCACGGCTAAAGCGGGCGATCAACCGCTTCGCGCGGCGCGCGGCCGCCGGCGCCGCCGCCAGCTACGGTCACGACATCGTGCGGCTGGTCTCGGACACGGTGCGCGGCTGGGACGCCGGCACCGTCACCGACCGGCTCGAGGCGGCGGTCGGGCGCGACCTGCAATATATCCGCATCAACGGCACGATTGTCGGCGGGCTGATCGGGCTGGCGATCCACGCCGCCGAGACGGCGTGGTGACCGGAGTCGAACGGGCGCTTCGCGAAATGGCCGCGAACCGCGCTGCACGCAGATCGAGGTAACGAGCGAAGTAAAGCGGCTGCGCGCCCACGCATTCTACCGCGGTCACGGCTTCGAGCGGACCAGCTATCGCTTTTTCAAGGCCCTTCCGGCTAGCCGTCGCTGACCCGCTCGATATCGGCGCCGACCTCGCGCAATTTCTCCTCGAGCCGCTCGTAACCGCGGTCGAGATGATAGACGCGGTGGAGCTGCGTTTCGCCCTTGGCCGCGAGGCCGGCAATCACCAGCCCCATCGACGCGCGCAGGTCGGTCGCCATCACCGGTGCGCCGACCAGGCTGCCGACGCCGCGTACCACCGCCGAGCGCCCCCGGACCTCGATATCGGCGCCCATCCGGTTCATCTCGGGGACGTGCATGTAGCGATTTTCGAAGATCGTCTCGGTCAAGAGGCTGGTACCCTCGGCGAGGGTCAGCATCGCCATGAACTGCGCCTGCATGTCGGTGGGGAAGGCCGGGAACGGCGCGGTCGAGATGGTCAGCGGCCGGATCGGGCCATCGGCGCCGACCTTGATCCCCTTGCTGCCTTCCTCAAGGACCGCGCCGGCATCCTGCAGGCCCGAGAGGATCGCAGGCATGGTTTCGCGTTTTGCGCCGGCCAGTTCGAGGGTGCCGCCGGTAATCATCGCCGCGCAGGCATAGCTGCCCGCCTCGATCCGATCGGGCATCACCGCGTACGTGGCGCCGTGCAGCCGATCGACGCCCTCGACGGTGAGGGTGTCGGTGCGCAGGCCGGTTATGCGCGCGCCCATCGCGTTGAGGCATTGCGCGAGATCGGTGATCTCGGGCTCGCGAGCGGCATTCTCGATGACGCTCTTCCCCTTGGCCAGGACGGCGGCCATCAACGCATTCTCGGTCGCGCCGACCGAGACGATCGGGAAGCTGAAGGTGCCACCGGCAAGGCCGCCTTTCGGCGCGGTAGCCTTCACGTAGCCGGCAGCCAGCTCGATCTCGGCGCCCAGCGCCTGAAGCACCTTCAAATGCAGGTCGATCGGGCGGTTGCCGATCGCGCAGCCGCCGGGCAGCGACACGGTCGCCTCGCCGGCGCGGGCGAGCAATGGCCCGAGCACGAGGATCGAGGCGCGCATCTTGCGGACGATGTCGTAGGGCGCGACGGTCGAGACGATGCGGCCGGCGCGCAAGGTCATCACCCGGCCCATCTCGCCAGGACGTGCGCCCTCGATGGTGGTCGAGACTCCGAGCTGGTTCAACAGATGGCCGAAGCTGTCGACGTCCGCGAGCCGCGGCAGGTTGCGCAGCGTCAGCGGCTCGTCGGTCAGCAGCGCGCAGGGCATCAGCGTGAGTGCGGCGTTCTTGGCACCCGAGATGGGGATACGTCCCTTCAGCGGCCGCCCGCCCCTGATGATGATGCGGTCCATCGGCGCGCGCTATGAGGCGCACGTCCGGGCCGTGCAAGCCGGGCTCGGGCCGGCGCCGATGGCTTGATTTCGATCAGGGCAGCTTTGTTTCGCTTCGCTAATGTCCAGCTGGAGTATGCGTGTACCGGGGGGTTTGAAGTTGACATCGTGCCTGGCGGAGCGGCTTGGCCAGCATGCGCGGCTGTCGCAGGGCGAGCGTGCCGCGCTCGACCGGCTCGAGGAAATCGAGCGCAGCTTTCGCCGCGGCGCAATTGTGCTCGGCGAGGGCGAGGCCGGGCGCGAATTGTTCGTCGTCCGCAGCGGCTGGCTGCACAGCAGCGTCATGCTCGGCAACGGTGCCCGCCAGATCAAGCGTTTCCACTTTTCCGGCGACCTCGTCGGGCTGCCGCTGCTGGCGTTCGCGGATTCACCGGAGACCCTGGCCGCGGTTACCGACCTGACACTGGCCGGCTTCAGCCGCGAGAAACTGGCATCTTTGATCGGCGACCAGCCGCGGCTAGGGATGCTGCTGCTGGCGCTGACCGTGGCCGAGCGGGTGTCGCTCGCCGACCGCATGGCCTCGATCGGACGCACTTCAGCGCGCACCCGCGTTTCCTATTTGCTGTGCGAGATCTGGATACGGCTGCGCCGGCTCGGTCTCACCAAAGCAGGCTCCATCCAGCTGCCGCTGACCCAAGAGGATATCGGCGATGCCACCGGCCTCACCGCGGTCCACGTCAACCGGATGATGCGCGCGCTCTCCGAGGACGGGCTGATCGAGCGTGTTTCCGGCCATTTCCGAGTGCTCGACGAAGCACGGCTGTGCACCGAAGGCAATTTCGTCGATCGCGCAAGCTTGTCGACCGGCTGGCTGCCGCAGCCGATGTAGCCAGAGCCGGGCTACGCCTTTTCCATCGTGCATTGCAGCGGGTGCTGGTTCTGGCGGGCGAAGTCGATCACCTGGCTGACCTTGGTTTCCGCCACCTCGTAGGGAAAGATGCCGCACACTCCGACGCCGCGCTGGTGAACGTGCAGCATGACGCGGGTGGCGTCCTCGATGCCCATCTTGAAGAAATGCTGCAGCACGTGCACGACGAATTCCATCGGCGTGTAATCGTCATTCAGCATCAGCACCTTGTAGGGAGAAGGCGTACGCGTGCGGGTGCGCGTCCTGGTGGCGACGCCGAGGCCGGTTCCTCCTTCGTCCTCACCGTCACCGGAAGACATGATCAGGCGGTACGCATCCATGTTCACAGCCAACGCGCTAAATATGACATCGTGCCCTTAGCGGGCAAGGGTGAGCGAGGGGTTGAGAAGGCGCCGAGGCCGCCTTGTCCCGCGGTCGAACGGTCGCACGCCCAAAAGGAAAAGGCGGCCTTCCCGCAACCGGGAAAGCCGCCCTCCTGTAGCCGGATGCATGACCCGGCCAATCGCAGGCCGCTTAGGCCGCGAGCGTCTTGGCGCGCTCGGCCGCGACGCTGTAGCGGTCGGTGATCGGCTCGGCGACTTCGCCGGCGAGCTTCAGCACCTTCTCGCTGACGCGGGCGCTCTCGGCGACCGCGCTGTCGAAAGCGGCACGGGCATATTCGCCCTGCAGCTTGACGAAGTCGGTGGCGGTGCGGACCTCGGCGAGGCGCTTCAGGACGGCCGAAGCCTCCTCGAAGCTCTTGCGGCTGTAGTCGGCCGCGTCCTGGCCCAGGGTCTCGACGCCCTTGGCGGCAAGCTTGGACGAAGCGACGAGCGCCTCGACGTTGCCACGGGTGAGCTCGGTGAGCTCCTCGACGATCTTCGTCGAACGCTCGGCCGCCGCCTTGGTGCGCTCATTGACGTCGCCGAACACGCTGTTGAACTGGTCGAACGCGGCACGGCCGGCGTCGATGGTCTTCTTGCTGGTCTCGGTCATAGACTTCACTCCTTCTTCGATGTTGATGCCGGCAGAAACCGGCAGGTTTTCAATGGCAGTCGGCGCAAAGGCCGCTTCCTCGATCGCAACCGCGACGATTTCCTCGGCGATTGCGGTCACTTCGATCGCCGTTTCGGCCGCCTCGACAGCCGCCCTCGACACCGTTTCGATTGTTTCGATGGCGATCGGCGCGGCCGCGGCAACGGCGTCGATCGCCACGGCGATCACCGGCTCCGGGGCGGGCTGCGGCTTGGCCGCGGCCTTCACCACGGCCGGCCTGGCGGCCGTCACCCTGGTGATCGGCTTGCGCGCGCGCTTGCCGGATTTCTTCGCGCTGGATTTGTTCTTCATCACGCTGCGACCCCTGTTCATGTTGCAACGCAGCATTTAGGGGCCTCGAGCGGGCGATTCAAGGGAAAATTGTGCGGTGCAGCAAAATTATTCGGGGCGCCGAGTCCTGATGATTTCCGGATCGAGCACCTCCTCGGGAAGCAGGTCCCCGAAGTTCTCCAACACGGGCATACCCAGATCGCGCGACCAGTTGTCAGGCGAATGAGCCCGCAGGCGCTCTTCCTTGAATTCCTGCGAGCCATAGAGTTCGGTACCCACTGTCTGGGAGGCAAGCCAAAGCGCCTGAATGTGATCGACGCCGCAAGCCCGCCGAACCCTCCCAGATCCAAGGCCCTCGATCTGGTAAGGGCACTCGCTATCTGCGTCACCGTCGTCGCGCGGCCAAGGCCGAGGACGCCCGATCCGAACCGTCACCGCCGGGCGCCCATCGATGTAGAAGACGCGCTCGGCAATTACTTAGCCAAGCTCAATCCGTGCCAAGCCTAGCGCGCCTTCACGTAGGAGCCGGGGGCGTCCTCGATCGCCTTCAGGCGTCCTTCGCCGGGGTTGCGGCCGCCCTTCACCTTGATCCTTTTGTCCGAGATCGATTCGATCCAGGCGAGCCAGTCCGGCCACCAGCTTCCCTTATGTTCCTCGGCACCGGCGACGAATTGGGCGAGCGAATCCACCTTTTTCTCGTTGGTCCAATACTGGTATTTATGCGCTGCCGGTGGGTTGATGACACCGGCGATATGACCCGAGCCGGCAAGCACGAACCGCATCGGCCCCTGAAAATGGTGGGTGATCTTCCACACGCTTTGCGGCGGCGCGATATGGTCCTCGCGACCGGCCTGGACATAGACCGGGAGCGTCACTTTTCCGAGGTCGATCGGAGTGCCATCGACCTCGATTGCGCCCGGCTGCACCAGCCGGTTCTCGCGATAAAGCTGCTGCAAATAGGCCTGGTGCCAGGCGGCCGGCAGGTTGGTGGTGTCCGAGTTCCAGTAGAGCAGGTCGAACTGCGGATATTCCTCGCCGAGCAAATAATTGGCGGTGACGTAGTTCCAGATGAGGTCGCGGCCGCGCAACAGGTTGAAGGTCGCGGCCATGTAGCGGCCGTCGAGATAGCCCTTGTCGGCCGAGAGCTGGCGGATCAGCTCCATCTGTTCATCGCCGAGGAAGAAGCTGAGATCGCCCGCCTCGGTGAAATCGACCTGCGCGGTAAAGAAGGTGGCCGATGCAAGCTGATCGAGCTCGCCCTGCGCCGCCAGCCAGGCGAGGGTGGCGGCGAGCGCGGTGCCGGCGACGCAATAGCCGATCGCGTGTACCTGCTTGACACCCAGTGCGCGCCTGATCGTGCGGATCACTTCGGCCTGCGCCTTGACGTAATCGCCGAGCTGGATGCCGGCGAGGCTCTCGTCGGCCGATTTCCACGACACGACGAACACCGTCAGCCCCTGATCGACCGCCCACTTGATGAAGCTCTTTTGTGGGTTGAGATCGAGGATGTAGTAGCGGTTGATCCACGGCGGGAAAATCACCAGCGGCACCTGCAATATTTCGTCGGTCGCCGGGCTGTACTGGATCAACTGGTAGAGCGGCGTCTGTTTGATCACCTTGCCGGGGGTGACTGCGATGTTACGGCCGACCTCGAACGCCTCGGGGTCGGTGTGGGTGAGCTGTCCGCGCGAGAGATCGTGCAGCATGTGTTCGAGCCCCTTGAGCAGGCTCTCGCCGCGGGTCTCGACCGCGCGCTCGATCACCTGCGGGTTGGTCAGCGCGAAATTGGACGGCGACATCGCGTCGACGAAGGTGCGGGTGGTAAAGCGCAGCCGCTCACGGGTCTTGTCGTCGACGCCCTCGATCGCGTCCACCGAGCCGAGCAGCCGTTCCGAAACCAGCAGATAGGTCTGCCGGATGAGGTTGAAGAGCGGGTGATCGTGCCACGCGGGCGCGGCAAACCGTCGGTCGCGGTCGGCCTGCTCCTCGAGGTCCGGGCGCGCTTCCGGAACCGGCGGCGCCAGCCCCACTACCCGCTGCCATAGCGACAGGCCTTCACTCCAGAGATTGACCTGTGCCTCGGCGATGCGGCCGGGATCGGCGAACCAGTTCATCGCCGGCCAGGCGGTGGCGAAGCGCGCCGGATCGGCCTGGTCGGTTCCGGCGGCCTCGTCCCACTGGCGCGCGAGATGCTCCATCATCAGCTGCTGAGCGCGGCCCATCACCCAGGTCCAGTGCTGCAGCTCCTCGAGCGACGGCATCGCCGCCGCCGGCCCGGATTTTTCGCTGGTCTGTTGCTCGGCCATACTGCCTTCCTCTCGCGCGAGGCTATTTAGTGAAGCGCGCGGCCGCCCGAAAGGTTCTCGCGCCGCGCCGCCGCCGGAGTTAACGGGCGGCATGCGCCAGGCGACCGGCACGCTCAGCATCGCGACCGAGCGGCAGGGCCTGCTCGACATCACCGCGGACGTGGCCGAATGGACCCGCGCCCAGGGGATCGAGGCCGGACTCTTGACCCTTTACTGCCGCCACACGTCCGCGTCGCTGCTGATCCAGGAGAATGCCGCGCCCGACGCCCGGGCTGACCTGGAAGACTATTTCGCCCGCATCGCGCCAGAAAATTACCGCTATCGCCACGACGACGAGGGGCCCGACGACATGCCAGCGCACCTGCGAGCGGCGCTTACGCAGGTGCAGCTGTCGATCCCGATGATCGGCGGCGCGCTCGCGCTCGGGCGCTGGCAGGGCGTCTACCTGTTCGAGCATCGCCGCCAGCCGCAGCGGCGAACGCTGGCGCTGCACCTGATCGGCGAGTGACGATGGGCCTGGCCGCCGTCCGCTCGTGGCTCGCCGAGCATGCGCCCGACCTCAAACTGATCGAGGCGCATGACAGTACCGCGACGGTGGCGACGGCGGCGCAAACCCTGGGCGTCGAGCCAAGCCGCATCGCCAAGACGCTGGCACTGCGGGTCGGCGAGCAGGCGATGCTGGTCGTCGCGCGCGGCGATGCGCGGCTCGACAATGTAAAGACCAAGCGGGAATTCGGCGGCCGGCCGCGCCTGCTTGGGGCCGAGGAAATCGAGCGGCTGACCGGCCACCCGGTCGGCGGCGTCTGTCCGTTCGGTCTCGCGACCGAGCTGCCGATCTATTGCGACGTCAGCTTGCAGGCGTTCGACCTCGTCTATCCCGCCGCCGGCGCACTCAATGCCTCGGTCGCGGTGGCGCCGGAGCGGCTCGCCGACCTTGTGTCGAGCCGCTGGGTCGAGGTCTGCCGGCTGCCGGAAAGCGCCTGATGCCCATCGCCCGGCTTGCCCACGACAAGGACTTCGAGGGTTGGCGGGCGGCGGCGCGCGTGTTGGCGTGGGCGAACGTGCCGTCGGCGGAGATCGAGTGGCAGATCGGCGAGCGCGGGCTGTTCGACGAGGCCAGCGAGACTTCGGCCGCGGCATCGAACGCCGCGTTCGCGGTGCCGCGCGCTTTCCTCACCCTCGCCGAGACGGTGATCCGTCATTCCGACCCGGAGCGCTTTGGCTTGCTCTATGCCGCTTTGCTTCGGTTGCGCGCCCGCCCGCAAGATTATGGCGAAGGCGGCCAAGGCTGGCAGCGGCTCGAGCGCATGGCGCAGGACGTGCGCCGCGAGGACGTCGGGAAAAAGCACGGCGAAACGGCGTTGACGGGGAAGATGACAGGAAAAAGCGAAGACCTGCGCGACGCAATCGCCGCCGAGCGGCGGCTGCAGCCCGGCGGTAACCGGCTCGCCGCCTGGAAAGCGACGCTGAAGGAGGCGCGCGGCTGCAGGCGCTGCCATCTCTACCGTCAAGCCACCCAGACGGTGTTCGGCGAAGGCCCGCTCGACGCGCGCATCATGTTCGTCGGCGAGCAGCCCGGCGACCAGGAGGACTTGCAGGGGCGTCCGTTCGTCGGCCCGGCCGGCCAGCTGTTCGACCGCGCGCTCGCCGAGGCCGGGATCGACCGCACCACCACCTACGTCTCCAACGCGGTCAAGCATTTCAAGTTCGAGCCGCGCGGCAAGCGCCGCATCCACCAGAAGCCGGACGCCTCCGAGATCGAGGCGTGCCGCTGGTGGATCGAGCAGGAGAGGGCGCTGATCCAGCCGCCCCTGCTGGTCGCGCTCGGCGCCACCGCGGCGCGGTCGATCTTCGCCCGCACCGTGACCATTTCAAGGATGCGCGGCCAGCCGCACCCGATGCCCGACGGTTCGGCCGGCGAGGCCTGGGTCACGGTCCACCCCTCTTTCCTGCTGCGCATCCCCGAGGAAGACCGCAAGCGCGAGGAATATCGCCGCTTCGTCGGCGACCTCGAGCAGATCGGCGCCAGTGCCGCGAAGATCACCGCCTAACCCACCCGCATCGCCGCTTCGGCCAGCGCTTCCGCCTCGACCAGCAATTCGTCCTCGGCGGTACCGGCCGGAAAACGCTCGCGCCCGATCATGATCAACACCGGCACCGCCATCGGCGTGATCCGATCAAGCGCGACATGAAGCATGGTGCGCGCCGCGCGGTCGAGCAGCTGCCCAAGCCGGCGAACGTCGGTCAGCCGCACCTTGGCATCCTCCCAGGCGGCGCGCAGCAGCAAGTGATCGGGCTCGTAGCGGCGCAGCACGTCGAAGATGAGGTCGGTGGAGAAAGTGACCTGGCGGCCGGTCTTGCGCCGGCCGGCATGCTGCCGCTCGACCAGGCCGCCGATCACCGCCACCTCGCGGAACGCGCGTTTCAATAAGTTCGAGCCCTGTACCCACTGCGTGAACTCGTCTTCGAGCAAGTCCGGGCTGAACAGCCTGTGCGGGTCGGCGATCGGCTCGAGCCCATAGCAGGCGAGCGCATAATCGTTGGAGACGAAGCCCAGCGGCTTCAGCCCCATCGCCTCCATCCGCCTGGTGACCAGCATGCCGAGCGCCTGGTGGGCGTTCCAGCCCTCGAAGCTGTAGGCGACGAGATAATGGCGCTGTTCGTGCGGAAAGGTCTCGACCAGCAACTGGTCGGGCTGTGGCAGGCACGAGCGGCGGTCCTGCGCCTCGAGCCAGTCGCGGACATCGTCGGGAAAGCGCTGCCAACTCTCCCGGTCGGCGAGGAAGGCCCGGACCCGGTCGGCGAGATGGGTCGTCATCGCCAGCCTGGTGCCGACATAGGTCGGGATACGCGCCGAGCGACTGGTGGCACGGACCGTGATCTCCGATGCGCTCATGCGCTCGACCTCGAGCGTCAGGCCGGCGAAGAAAAATGTGTCGCCGACCGATAAAGTCGCGGCGAAATAATCCTCGACCGTGCCAAGGCGGCGGCCATTGCGGAAGCGAATGTCGAGCAAGGGCGCATCGACGATGATGCCGGCATTCTGGCGATGCTGGACGACGAAACGCGGATGCGACACCCGCCAGCGGCCGTCGGCGCCGCGGGCGATGCGCTTGAAGCGATCGTAGGCCTGCAAGGCATAGCCGCCGCTTTCGATGAACGAGAGGATGCGGCTCAGCGTCCCGGCTTCGAGCGATGCATAAGGGGTGGCGCCGCGAAGCTCGCCAAGCAACTCCGCTTCGTCGATCGGCCCGGCGCAGGCCAGCGCCATGATGTGCTGGGCGAGCACGTCGAGCGCGCCGTCGCGGAACAGCTCATGATCGAGCTCACCCTCATCGATCGCGTCGAGCGCGGCACGCGCCTCGAGAAACTCGAAGCGGTTGCCGGGCACCAGGATCGCTTCGCTCGGCTCATCGAGGCGGTGGTTGGCGCGGCCGATCCGCTGCAGCAGCCGCGACGAGCCTTTCGGCGCCCCCATCTGGATTACGAGGTCGACATCGCCCCAATCGACGCCGAGGTCGAGGCTGGCGGTACAGACCAGCGCCCTGAGCTTGCCGGCCGCGATTGCCGCCTCGACCTTGCGCCGCGCCTCGACCGCCAGGCTGCCATGGTGGATGCCAATCGGCAGCGCCGATTCGTTTTCCGCCCACAGAGCCTGAAAAATCAGCTCTGCGAGGCCGCGGGTGTTGCAAAACACCAAGGTGGTGCGGTGGCGTTTTATCTCGCGCATCACCTGCTGTGCCGCCCAGCGGCCGCTATGGCCCGACCAGGGCACGCGCTCGTCTTCCGGCAGCATTATCGTCACTTGCGGCTCGGCGCCGGAATCACCCTCGACCAGCGCGACCTCGCCGGCCGCGCCGGCCGGCGCCAGCCAGGCACGATAGGCGTCGACATCGGCAATCGTCGCCGACAAGCCGACGCGGCGGAATGAAGCCAGCTTTTGCAGCCGCGCCAGCGCCAGCGCCAGAAGGTCGCCGCGCTTGCTGGTGGCGAAGGCGTGGATTTCGTCGATCACCACCGTTCGCAACGACTCGAACAGCCGCAAGCCATCCTCGTGACTCAACAGCAGGCTAAGCGATTCGGGGGTGGTCAGCAGCATGTGCGGCGGCCGCAGCCGCTGGCGCGCCTTGCGGTCGGCGGGGGTGTCGCCGGTGCGGGTCTCGATGCGAAAGTCGAGTCCCATTTCCCGAACCGGATCGAGCAGGTTGCGCTGCACGTCGACCGCGAGCGCCTTCAACGGTGAGACGTAAAGGGTATCGAGCCGGTCGCCCGGTCGCTCGGCGAGCTGGATCAGGCTCGGCAGGAAGCCGGCCAGGGTCTTGCCGGCGCCGGTCGGCGCGACCAGCAAGGCGCTGCGGCCGGCGCGGGCGGCGGCGAGCAATTCGTGCTGGTGGCGCCGGAGTTGCCAGCCCTTCGCCGCGAACCAGCCGGCGAATGGCTCGGGCAGCATTTCCATTTTCGGCAGTTTGGACTGGCTCGCGTCAGGGAACGTTGTCGCTCTCGCCGCGATGTTCGGCGTCCTCCTCCTCATAGAGGCGCCGGGTCGCGTCGTCCGACTGCGCGGGCGGCGGCGCCTTGCCGCGGTTGCGCAGCGCTGCCCAGGCGACCGCCACCGCCAGCACAGCCGCGCCGACGATGGTCAGCATCGACCAATTCAATCCGCCCAGATCCATGATTCCGGCTCCTTTTGCTGCGCGGGCTCGCCGTCCTATAGCACGCCATGGCCCGTCTCGGTGCCTGGATCGAGCCCTTTTCCGAAGGCATCTACGTGCGCCCGGCCGACGCCTGGATCGACCCGGCGCAGCCGAAGCCGCGGGCGCTGATCACCCACGGTCAATCCGACCATGCCCGTGGCGGCCACCGGCAGGTGTGGGCGACACCGGAAACGCTGGCGATCATGGCCTGCCGCTACGGGCCGCAGCCGGAGAACGTAGCCGTCTATGGCGAGAGCTTTCAGCTCGGCGACGTCTCGGTCCGCTTCGTTCCTGCCGGCCACGTGCTTGGATCGGCGCAGATCGAGCTCGAACATGCCGGCGAGCGAATCGTCGTCTCGGGCGATTACAAGCGGCGCGAGGACCCGACCTGCCAGCCGTTCGAGCCGGTGCCCTGCGACGTCTTCATCACCGAGGCGACGTTCGGTTTGCCGGTGTTTCTTCACCCCGACACCGGCTCGGAGATCGATCGGTTGCTGGCGCGGCTTCACGACAATCCAGAACGCTGCGTGCTGGTTGGCGCCTATGCGCTGGGCAAGGCGCAGCGGTTGATCGCCGAAATGCGCCGGCGCGGTCACGACGCCCCGATCTACATCCATGGCGCGCTGCAGAAGCTATGCGAGATCTACGAGGGCTTCGGCGTGGCGCTCGGCGAGCTGCGCCTCGCCACCGGCGCGGCCAAAGACGAGCTACGCGGCAGAGTTGTGCTGGCGCCGCCGGGCTGCCTCAACGACCGCTGGTCGCGTCGGCTGCCCGATCCGATCACGGCGATGGCGTCGGGATGGATGCGCATCCGCCAACGCGCGCGGCAACGGATGGTCGAACTGCCGTTGATCGTCTCCGATCATGCCGACTGGAACGAGCTGACCTGCACGATCGAGGAGCTGCGACCGCGCGAGGTGTGGATCACCCACGGCCGCGAGGACGCGCTGATGCACTGGTGCATGACCCGCCAGATCAAGGCGCGCGAGCTAGGCCTGGTCGGCTACGAGGACGATTAGCTAGTTCGACGGCGAAGCCGAGGGCGACGGCGAAGGCGAAGGCGAACGGGATGCCGATGGCGCCGGCAGCGCGGGGGTGGCTCTTGGCGCCGCCACCGCCGCCGGCTGAGCCTTCGGCAGCCGCATCCGGTTGAGGTCGCTGCCCGAGCGGACGAGGATGCCGCATCCGTTCGGATCGCAATAGATCAGGGTGCCGCTATTGCCGTTGACGCGGACGACCCCTTCACCGACCGGGACCGCCGTGTAGCGGGGCGGCGACGGCCGGGCGTAGATCGCCAGGGCGATCACGCCGGCAGCGATCACGGTGACCGTGGCCAGCCGGCGAACGGTGAAATCGACGATCTCCGACAAAGACGAATCGTTGTCGTCAAAGGGGGGCCTCGAACTCATTCTGCTCTCCTCCAGGCTCATGCTGAGCCTGCCGCGGGCGCGAAGCAAGTGTTCAGCGCAGTGCCTCGGGCGAGCGGACATGCTCGGCGCGCACCCCGAAGGCGAGGAATCGCGCCGGCAGCCGCCGCAGCCAGGCGAAGCGGCCAAACAAGGCGGTCAGCCATGACGGGACCATCGGCGCCGAGGCGCCGGCGAGCACAGGGCCGATCACGCGTTTCTGCGCCGTCGCCTGGAAGGCCTGGGTCAGGCGGACCGGCCAGCGCCGGCGGCGTTCGACCCTCGCCAGCAACCGGTCGGGATCCTCGCCCCTCGCCATCGGCCCGGCGAGCACATTGGCCGCAGCGACCGCGTCCTGGATGGCGACGTTGATGCCGACGCCGCCGACCGGCGACATCGCGTGCGCGGCATCGCCGATAACCAGCAGTCCGGGCCGATGCCAGCGATCGAGGCGATCGAGCCTAACGGTAAGCAGCTTGACCTCGTCCCAATCCGCCACCGCGCCGATGCCATCGGCGAGCATCGGCGCAATGCGGGTAACCTCGTCGCGAAAGGCGTCGAGGCCGGCGGCCCTGACCTTCACGGCCTGGCCCTTGGCGAAAAGATAAGCGCACTGCCAGTAATCGCCGCGGTCGAGCAGCGCGAGGATGCGGCCGGCGTCAAGCACGCCGGTCGTCTCATTGTCAGCGCCGCGCTGCTTCGGAACGCGGAACCAGAAAACGTCCATCGGCGCGCCGAGCGAGCGCACTCTCAGCCCCGCCTGCTCGCGCAGGTTCGAGCCGCGGCCGTCGGCGGCAACCACCAGCCGGCTGCCGATCCGCCGCTCGCGGCCGTCGATGGCACAGACGAGGCCGGACACCCGTCCGCTGTCCTCGACCAGCGTGTGCGCCTCGGCGTTCATTGCCAGCGCAAATCCGGGATATGCGCGGGCCGCGTCGGCGACGAAATCGAGGAAGTCCCATTGCGGCATCAGGGCGATGAAATTCCAGCGCGGATCGATGCCGTCGAACAAGTCGCCGATCTCGAGGCGGCGGCCCCGGACGATCGGCCGCACGGTACGGAACTTGACGTGCGGCAGCTCGAGCAGCCGCTTGCGCAGACCCAGTTCCTCGAAGATTCGCAAGGTCGAAGGATGAACCGTATCGCCGCGGAAATCGCGCAGGAAATCGCCATGCTTCTCAAGCACCAGGGTGCGAAGCCCGGCGCGGGCGAACAGCAGGCCCGCCATCATTCCTGCGGGCCCGCCGCCGGCGACCAGCACGTCGACCTGGCGATCCATCAGTGGCTCGCCGGCGCGTCCCGGCTCACGCCCGACAAAGCGAGCTGCGCGTCGACCTGGGCCACCAGCCGCTCCAGCCCGGCTTCGTCCTTCGCCTCGGCGCGGGCGACCAGCACGTCCTGGGTGTTGGACGCGCGCAGCAGCCACCAGCCGTCGGCGGTCGTCACCCGCGCGCCATCGGTGCGGTCGACCACCGCACCCGCATTGGACAGGCGATCGAGCACTTCCTCGACGATGGCGAACTTGCGGGCTTCGTCGACCTGAAAGCGAAGCTCGGGCGTGTTGACCAGGTCCGGCATCGTCGAACGCCAATCGCTCAAGGATCGGCCAGCCCAGCTCAAGGCCCGGATCAGCCGCACCGCCGCGTAGAGCGCATCGTCGAAGCCGTAATATTGGTGGGCGAAAAAGATGTGTCCGCTCATCTCGCCGGCGAGCGGCGCGCCGGTTTGCTTCATCTTCGCCTTGATCAGGCTGTGGCCGGTCTTCCACATGCAGGGCTTGCCGCCGAGCTCCGCCACCCGGTCGAACAGCGCCTGGCTCGCCTTGACGTCGGCGATGATGGTCGCGCCGGGCTGGGCAGCCAGCACCGGCTCGACCAGGATCATCAGCAGCTGATCGCCCCAGATCACCCGCCCTTCGCCGTCGATCGCGCCGATGCGGTCGCCATCGCCGTCAAACGCGAAGCCGAGATCGAGTTGCTTGTCGCGAACCAGAGCCTTCAAATCGGCGAGGTTGGTTTCGACCGTCGGATCGGGATGATGGTTGGGAAAGCGCCCGTCCATCTCGGTGTAAAGCAGGTGATGCTCGCCGGGCAGCAAGGTGACGAGCTTTTCGAGAGCCGGCCCGGCGGCGCCATTGCCGGCGTCCCAGCCGACGCGAAAACCCTGGCCATCGAAATCGCGCACGAGCCGCTCGACGTATCGATCGAGCGCTGGCTGCTCCTCGACTCTTCCCTCACCATCGGACCATTCCCCGGCTGCGGCGATCCGGCCAAGCGCCTGGATGTCCTCGCCAAAGAAAGCGGCGTGGCCGATCACCATCTTGAAGCCGTTATAATTACCCGGGTTGTGGCTGCCGGTGATCTGGATGCCGGCGTCGACGCCTGTTTCCGACTCGGCATAATAGAGCATCGGCGTCGGCCCGATGCCGACGCGGACCACCTCAATACCGCTGCCGACGAGGCCTTCGATCAGGGCCGCTTCCAGCGCCGGCGAGCTCAGCCGGCCATCGCGGCCGACCGCGACGCGGCGGCCGCCGCCGCGCTGGCGAAGGACGGTGGCGAACGAGCGGCCGAGGGCGAGGGCGTCCGGTTCGCCCAGTGTCGCGCCGACCACCCCCCGGATGTCATATTCGCGCAGGATGGTCGGGTCGAATCGGTGCGACATCGGCTTCAGCTTGCGATGCGATTGCGATCGGCAACAAGCGTGTCGCGGGCGGCATTGACGCGGTGGGCCAGCTCCGCCGAGCCGCCGGCATCGGGATGGACGCGCGCGATCAGCCGGCGATGCGCGTCGCGGATTTCCTCGGTCGTCGCCTGCTCGCCGACGCCGAGCAGTGCCCGCGCCTCGGCCACACCCATGGTGTCGCCGCGGCGAGCGAGGCTGCGCCACAGCAAAGCGAGGCCGGCCAGCAGGGCAAGCGCGATCAGCAGCTTGACGATCATGTCGCGACCGATTGCATCGCGAGCGTGGACTCCGGCTGGACCGGCAGCGCGAAGCCGGCGATCATCTCGCGAAGCTCCTGGCGGGCGGCGACATGGGCGATGCTGGCCTCGCCGAGCAAGGGCAGATCGAGCAGCGTGAGGCCCTTTGGAAACAGCTCACGATAGATCACCCTTTCGTGCAGGCCGGGAATGATGCGGAAGCCGACGCGGCGGGCGAGTTCCCCCAATGCATCGCCGACCCGGCGCATGTTGCGGGCCTCGATATACTGCATGCGGTTGCGCAGCAGCACCCAATCGACGCCGCGGCCCTCGATGCGCGCTCGCTGGGTGCGGCTGTTCCAGACCAGCTCGGCGTAGAAACTGGGCCGCCGCACCCGGTAGGTCTCGGCGTCCACCTCGCCGATCAGGTCGAGATCGACAAAGCTGTCGTTGATAGGAGTCACCAAAGTGTCGGCGCGGAGCATGGCGGCGCGCGCGAACGGATCGTCGCGGCCGGGCGTGTCGACGACGACGATGTCGCGGTCTTGGGCAAGCTCGTCGATGAGCGACTCGAGCTCGCGGCCGCCGCGCGGATCGAACGTGACGAAGGCCGGCATCGCCAGCTCGACGCCGAGCCGCTCGATCGTCGCGGCGCGATTGCCGAGATAGCGGCTCAGCGTGCGCTGGCGGGAATCGAGATCGAGCGCTGCCACCCTTCGCCCCTGGGCAGCGAGCGCGACCGCGCTGTGCACCGCCGTCGTCGACTTGCCGGTGCCGCCCTTTTCGTTGGCGAAAACGAGGAAATGCGGCGCCGCGCCGGCCATCAGCCTTTGGCTCTCGAACCCTTGAACTTGCACGCCGCGGCCCGCAAAAGCCGCCCTCCGGCTCTACCGGAGGCGAAAGAGCGGTGCAAATCGTCCGTGATCGTGCAGCGCTGCGGCGCGCGCTCCATGCGCTGCGCTGCGACGGCACGATCGCGCTGGTGCCGACGATGGGCGCGCTCCATGCGGGCCATCTCGCATTGGTCGAGGAAGCGCGACGCCGGGCGCGCAACGTCGTCGCCTCGATCTTCGTCAATCCGCTGCAATTCGGGGCGGGCGAAGACTTCGCCGCCTATCCGCGCTCGGAGGTGGAAGATGGCGAGCAGCTGGCGGCCGCCGGTTGTGCCTTGCTGTGGGTGCCGGATGCCGCGACCATGTACCCGCCCGGCTTTGCCACAAAGATAATCGTGGACAAGGTGAGCGACGGGTTGTGCGGCGGTGCGCGGCCCGGCCATTTCTCAGGGGTGGCGACGGTGGTCGCCAAGTTGCTCAACCAGGTTCGGCCGGACATCGCCCTGTTCGGCGAAAAGGATTACCAGCAGCTCATTGTCATCCGCCGCATGGTCGATGATCTCGACATGGGCGTCGAAATCGTCGGCGTTGCGACCCAGCGCGACGACGATGGCCTCGCTCTCTCATCGCGCAATGCCTATCTGAGCCCGGACCAGCGCATCGCCGCGCGGTCACTGCCCACGCTGCTGGCGCGTGCTGCCAACGACATCGAAGCCGGAGGCGACGCCGCGGCGGCGGTGGCGCGGGTTCGCGAAGGGCTGCTGGCGGCCGGCTTCGAGAGGGTCGATTATGTCGAGCTGCGCGATGCCGCGACGCTGGCGCCGCTGGCCGCCGCGACGGCCCCGGGGCGGCTGATGGCCGCGGCCAGGATCGGCCGGGCGCGCCTGATCGACAATTTCGCGGTGGCACAAGAAAAGAGCTGAGCGCGGCGTTAACCATTTGTTGGGAAGATAGTCCCACATCCTTGAACCGTTCACTTGGAACGGGGGCAACAAGGATGGCTCACAGTGCGAAATCGGCCGCTTTCCTGATCGAAAACCGGATTGCCGATGCCGCCGCCGGCGACGTGCAGGCATTGTACGAACTCGGCATCGCTTTTTCGACCGGCAGCGGTGGCGTGACGGTCGACCTCATCGAGGCGCACAAGTGGTTCAACCTTGCCGCGCTGAACGGCAGCCGCGCCGCCCAGGAGTGCCGGGCGGACATCGCCGAAGACATGTCGGCGCGCGAGATCGCCGAGGCGCAGCGCCAGGCACGGGCCTGGCTCGCCGAACTGTCGCACGGCCGCCGCGCCGCCTGAACGACCGTATCAACTCTTTCGAAAGGGCGTGAGCCCGGCCAGCGCGCCGACGTCCTGCTCGAGAGCCCGCCCCTCGGACCGCAGAAATTTCGCCACCGCCGCCCTGAACCCCGCATCGGCGATGAAATGGGCCGAGCGGGTGATCGCCGGTTCGTGGCCGCGCGCCAGCTTGTGGCCCCCCTGGGCACCGGCCTCCACCCTGCCCAGCCCGCGCGCGATCGCCGCTTCGATTGCCTGGTAATAGCAAAGCTCGAAATGCAGATAGGGGATGGATTCGAGCGTGCCCCAATAGCGGCCATAGAGGGCGTCGCCGCCGACCAGATTGAGCGCCGCCGCCACCGGCCGGCCGCCGCGCATCGCGAGGAACATCAGCACCCGATCGCCGAGCCGCGCACCGATCAGCGAGAAAAAAGCACGGGTGAGGTAGGGGCGGCCCCATTTGCGCGCGCCGGTATCCTGGTAGCAGGTCCAGAAGAAATCCCATTCGCGCTCGCCGATGTCGCCGCCCGCAAGCTTCAGGATTTCGATGCCGCGCTGCGCCTGCTCGCGCTCGCGCCGGATCATCTTGCGTTTGCGCGACGATAGCGATGCAAGAAAATCGTCGAAATCGGAATAGCCGCGATTGCACCAGCGAAACTGACAGTCGGTGCGGATCAGCCAGCCCGCCTGCGCGAACAATTCCGCCTCCTGGTCGGCGATGAAAGTGGCATGCGCCGAGGACAGGCCGTGATCGAGCACGACCCGCTCGGCGGCGGCGATCAATGCCGGGCGCAGCTCGCGGCGGCGGGCGAGCAACCTGGGCCCTGAAACCGGCGTGAACGGCACTGCGATCTGCAGCTTGGGATAGTAAGCTTTGCCTGCGCCCTGCCAGGCATCGGCCCAGCCCTGATCGAACACATATTCGCCAAGGCTGTGGCTCTTCAGATAGCTGGGCAGCGCGGCGTCGGGAGCAGAGTTCGGCCCGTCGATCGCCAGCGGCAGCGGCCGCCAACCGGTGCCCGCGCCGACGCTGCCCGATTCCTCGAGCGCGGCGAGGAAGGCGTGGCTGACGAACGGATCGTCCGCGCCGGCGCAGGCATTCCAATGTGCCGGATCGAAGGCCGCAACACCGCTCGCGAGTCGGGCGACGATGACTTCGCCGCTCACGCCGGCGATCCTTCGAAGATGACTTGATCGGCATGCTGGACAGCCCGTTCGCGGTCGCTCTCGGTCCGACAGGTCCAGGTGATTATGGGCACGTCTCGCCCGCGTTGCCGGGAGGCGAAACGCGATGGCAAGTCGCGGACGTCGTAGGCGAGGAAATCGGGACGCGACCACAGAAATGCGAAGAATCTCTCGACGTAACCGCGCAGGCCTTTCTTTCCCCCCTCGCTGACCACCAGGCCGCAAAGATAAGCTGAGTCGATTCGGCGCACGATGCGCGGATTGAACGACATCACGGCCACCGGACCGGGATAATCGTGCAGGTCGAAGTTTACCCAATCCGCCAGCGGGCGATTCAGGGTCCCGGCCTTGATCTCGATCAGCAGGGGCACCCGTCCGCCGATCAGCGCCAGCACTTCGTCGAGCAGCGGAATGGTCTCGTCGCTGTCCTTGAGGCGGATGTTCGCCAGTGTCTCCCAGCCATGGTCGGACACGCGGCCTTTTGCCTCGCTCAGCCGATCGAGCCCGGCGTCGTGGATGACGACCGGTGCCCCCTCGCTTGTCGCCTGGACGTCGAGCTCGATGCCATAGCCGGCGTCGACCGCCGCCTGGAACGCGGCGCGGCTGTTCTCCTGCACACCGGGGCGATGCAGTCCGCGATGGGCGAACGGCCGCGCGATCAGGTCGGCAAGCCTATCCCGCCTTGACCGCAACGATGGCGTCCACTTCGACCGCGACCCCGAGCGGCAGAGTGGGTACACCGACCGCGCTGCGCGCGTGGCGGCCGCCCTCTCCGAACACTCTCTCCATGAGGTCGGACGCACCGTTGGCAACTTTCGGCTGATCGGTGAAGGCGGCGGTGCTGTTGACGAACACGCCGAGCTTCACCACCCGCTCGACCCGCGCCAGCGACCCCAAAGCGGCGCGCATCTGCGCCAGTAGCATGATCGCGCAGCGCTCCGCCGCCTGGCGGCCCGTATCGACGTCATGGTCCTCGCCGAGCCGGCCGGTGATCAGGGAGCCGTCGGCGCGGAACGGCAGCTGCCCGGACACGTGCAGCAGGCCACCGGCTTCGACCGCGGGAACATAAGAGGCAACCGGAGCTGCCGGTTCGGGCAGTGTAATGCCGAGCTGGTCGAGCCTGACGGCAACGGAATCGGACATGGCGCGCGGGTAAGCACCGCGCGGCCGCCAGCGTCAACCCTGCGGCCCCGCCGTTTCGCCCAGCCGTTCGAGGATCCACGGCAGCGCCCGGTTCCAGTCGTCGATGCGGGTGTGGGCGTGCTCGGCCGGCGGGGTCATCGCCGCCAGCCGTGGCTCGGCGATCATGTGCAGCCGCCAGACGCCGGGCGCGTGCTCGGCCACCGAGCGGTGATGAACCGCGAGATCGTCGATGAACAGCGCGCTGCGCGGCTGCATCTCGCCGATCAGCTCCATCACCGGCCGGCCCTTGCCGCCGCGGTTGCACAGCACGCGATGGCGGATATCGAACGCCTCCAGCTGGGCGACGCGGTTGGCCTGATATTCGTCGCCGATATTGGTGAGGATGACGATGTCGGCGTGACGCCCGATCTCGGCGAGCGCCTCGGCGGCACCCGGCACGACATTCTGGCGATGCATCTCGCGCTCGAAGAAAAGGTCGAGCAGCGTCCACACCCTCTCCTCCGGGACGACGAGGCCATCGCGATCGCGCACCGCGCCGGCAAAGCCCGGCGCGTCGAGCAGGAAGGTGAGGCCGGCCGACTCGCCCAGCCATTCGGCGAAATGGCCGATGAAATGGAGGATGACCTCGTCGCAGTCGCTGATGACGAGCGGACGGCTCAAGCTTCCAGCTCCTGCCGCGCCTCGACCAGGGCCGCCGGGTCGACATCAAGCGCGGCGGCGCAAGCCAAAAGGTCGGGCTCGTATTGCTCGAGAAAGCGAAGCAGGCCGGCAAGCAAGGCTGGATCCTGCAGCCGGGCGCGCAGAGTGTCCGGAGTCAGTCCGGTGAGTGCCAAAAAGCGCGCGGCGAGCCGGTCGTCGGCAAGCGTCCAGCCCAAGGCGCGCAACGCCAGCGCGTCATTTGTTTGTTCACCGCTCATCGCTTATTCGCGCTTCGGTGAGCCAGAAAATCCTGGTTGTCGAGGACAACGCGCTCAATCTGAAGCTGTTCTGCGACCTGTTGCGCGCGCACGGCTATGACGTGGAACCGGTCGGCGATGGCCGCCAGGCGCTGGCGCGCGCCCGCACCTTCGGGCCCGATCTCATCGTCATGGACATCCAGCTGCCGCACGTCAGCGGCCTGGAGCTGATCGAGCAGATGAAACACGACGGCGAGCTGAGGGCGACCCCGATCCTGGCGGTTACCGCTTATGCGGCGCGCGGCGACGAGGAGCGGATCAGGGACGCCGGCGCCGAAGGCTATGTATCGAAGCCGATCTCGGTGGCGCGGTTCATCGACGCGGTGGCGCACTTGCTGCGCTAGGCGGAGCGCGGCGCGGCGCGCCCGCTCTCAACTTACTTGATCTTCGATTCCCTGAACTCGACGTGCTTGCGCGCGACCGGATCGTATTTGCGGAAGCTCAATTTCTCGGTGATGTTCCGCGGGTTCTTCTTGGTGACGTAATAGAAGCCCGTGTCGGCGCTGCTGACGAGCTTGATCTTCACCGTGGTCGGCTTGGCCATGACAGCCTCTCTTTCGAAGACAATGCCAGAAAAAAGAAAGCGGCGCTGACGCCGCCCCGTTCGCCGGCGCCCCTGCCCGGAGAGAGAGATTCTGTCAAGGTCCACGCCATGGTTAACAAGACGGTAACCATAAGCGTCCATCCTCCTCCGGACACGGGGGAGACGATCGATGCGCTACGATCAGGACGGGCTGCTGGTGGTGCGGGCGGACCTAAGCGACCGGCTCGACCGGCTGCAACGGGTAGCCGAGCGAATGTCGATCCGCGACCTGGCCCAGGATCTCGACACGATGGCGATGCTCGCCGCTGCCTATGGGCTGAAGCCGGTCGCCGCGCTGGCCGAAGCGTTCGCGCGCGCGATTCGCGCCCAACCGCGAGGCTGCCCCGCTTCGCTCTATTTCGAGCGGCTGCGCGACGCGATCGGCTGCCAGCGCGTCGATGCGCAAGTCCAGGAAGCTCTGCTCGCCTCGGTCTCGATCCGATTGAACAGCTAGCGACCAGCGGCCGTGGACGCGCTGCTCACCGCCTTTATCGCCACCGCCATTGCCCAGTTCGGCGACAAGACCCAACTCATCGTCGCGCTGCTGGTTGCGCGTTCGCATCGACCGGGGACAGTGCTCGCCGGCCTGTTGCTGGCAGCGATCGCGAGCAGCGGCGCCGCGGCTGCCGCCGGCGCCCTGATCGGCACCACCATCACTTCGCGAGCGGCGGGGCTGCTGGCCGCGCTGGCCTTGCTGTTTGCGGCGGTAGCGGGCTTGATGAAACCGCGCTGGCCGGCGGCCGCGGCGGGCCGGACGCCGCTTTTTCTCGCCAGCGTCATCCTGTGCCTGGCCGCCGAAATCGGCGATCGCAGCCAGTTCCTGACGTTCGCGCTGGCCGCGCGCTTCGACCCTCCCTGGCTCACCGCCGCCGGGGCCGCCGCCGGGATGTTCGTAGCGGCGCTGCCGGCCGCGATGCTCGCCGGCAGCCTGCCCAAGGCCGTGCCGCTGCGCGCGATCCGGCTCGGCGGAGCATCGCTGTTCCTGGTCGCCGGCTTCTTCGCCGCGATCAGCGCGCTGCAGCTCGCCTAGCGGCCGCGGCACCCGCCTAGAGAATCGCGTCGAGGACCCCGAACACCATCAACAGGAAAATGACGATCGCGATCACCACGATCCACCCGATTATCCGAATCATATCCTATCCTCCCTGAACGTATCGCACGAGGAACGGTCCGCGTATGACGCTGTTCCGCCGGGTTGAACACCATTCACGGGTTGGCGCGACAGGATGCGAGACTTTTCCCAGCTGCTCGATGCGCTCGTCTACACGCGGTCGCGCACCACCAAGCTGAAGCTGATCGGCGATTATCTCAGGCGCACCCCCGACCCGGACCGCGGCTATGCGCTCGCCGCCCTGACCGGCGAGCTCAACCTGCCGGCGATCAAGCCGGCGGCTATCCGCGCCATCGTCGAGGAAAGAGTCGACCCGACCCTGTTCTACATGAGCTGGGACTATGTCGGCGATCTTGCCGAAACCGTGTCGTTGCTTTGGCCCAAGTCATCCGGCGAGCCGGCCGAGCTTGACGATGGCACGCTGCGCATCGGTGCGGTAGCCGAGCGGCTTGCCGGTCTCAGCCGCGCGGATGCGCCGGGCGCGCTCGTGCGCATGCTCGATCATCTCGACGCCAGCGGCCGCTTCGCCCTGCTCAAGCTCGCTACCGGCGAACTTCGCATCGGCATTTCGGCGCGGCTGGCCAAGACCGCGCTGGCGCAGGCGTTCAAGCTCGACCTCGAAGCGGTCGAAGAAGTCTGGCACGCCCTGGTGCCGCCTTATGCGACGCTGTTCGCCTGGGCCGAGAGCAGGGCGCCGCAGCCGGCCACCGCCGACATCCCGGTCTTCCGACCGTTCATGCTGGCGCAGCCTCTCGAGCAGCAGCGCCTCTCGCTCGACGACTATGCCGCGGAGTGGAAATGGGACGGCATTCGCGTTCAGCTGGTCAGCGCCGGCGGCGACACCCGTCTCTACAGCCGGGCCGGCGACGACATCAGCCGCAGCTTTCCCGACGTGGCCGAGGCTTATCGCAGCGAGGGCGTGCTCGACGGCAAACTATTGGTGCGCGGGCATATACAGGGCGGCGAGGCGGCCAGCTTCAACGCGCTGCAGCAGCGACTCGGCCGCAAGACCGTATCGGCCAGGATGCTCGCCGACTATCCGGCCTTTGTCCGGCTCTACGACATATTGTTCGACGGCCGCGAGGACGTCCGGTCCCTGCCGTGGTGCGGGCGGCGCCAGCGGCTGGAGCGCTTTGCCGGGAACCTCGATCCGGAGCGCTTCGACGTGTCGGCGATCATCGCTGCCACCAGCTTCGAGGCGCTGGAGGAGATACGCGCGGGTGCGCGGGACGCGGCCATCGAGGGGGTGATGCTGAAGCGGCGCGACAGCCTATACGTCGCGGGCCGGCGCACCGGCCTGTGGTACAAGTGGAAGCGCGACCCGCTGACCGCCGATTGCGTGCTGATGTATGCGGCACGCGGCAGCGGCAAGCGATCGTCTTATTATTCCGATTACACTTTCGGCTGCTGGAACGAAGAGGGCGAGCTGCTGCCGGTCGGCAAGGCCTATTTCGGCTTCACCGACGAGGAATTGATGTGGCTGGACCGTTTCGTGCGCACCAGCACGGTGCAGCGATTCGGGCCGGTACGCGAGGTCGAGAAGAGCCTGGTGCTCGAGGTCGCGTTCGATTCGATCCATGACAGCCGGCGGCACAAATCCGGACTGGCGATGCGCTTCCCGCGGATCGCGCGCATCCGCCGCGACAGGCCGGCGAACGAGGCCGACACGATCGCGACGTTACGGAGGCTGGTGACCTAGGGTCTGACCCTGGTCAGGCTTCGGGAGTCGGCGGCGCAAGCGCATCGCCGAGCGAGCGCAGATCGTGGCCGCGATCGCGCAGCAGCTCGCCGCAGCGGGCGAGCAGCGCCGGCCAGTTGGCTGCGAGGTTCGATGCATTGCCGGACGTTGCGCTGGCATCGAGCCGGCCGCGGAAATATTGCGCCGCGATGCGGCCGGTGGTGCGAACGCGCGGATCGTCATGCTCGGCAAGCTGGGCCATCGCGCGATAGCAAAGCTGATCGAGAGACGCCGCGGCGGCACCCTCCCCTGTCGGGTTTAGGGGCGCCGCCGCGACGGCCAAGGCAATGAGCACGCTTTCCACGCCGTGTCGCTAGCGGCCAAAGGTGGAGGTTCGCTCAGGAGAATTGGTTTACGGGCCGGTCACTACGTTTCGGCCCGGCGGAGAGGGTTTGGACCCTCGCCTTCAGGCAATGGAAACGAGGTTGACCGCCGCCGTCTTGCCGCGGCGATCGACCTCCAGCTCAAATTCGAGCCGGTCGCCTTCGTTGAGCGAAACCATCCCGGCCCGCTCCACCGCCGAGATGTGGACGAACGCATCGGGCTGGCCGTCATCGCGAGTGATGAAGCCAAAGCCCTTAGTGGCGTTGAAGAACTTCACCGTCCCGGTCGCCTTCTCGCCGGTCAGCTGGCGCTGCGGCCCGCGATCGCGCGGGGCCGCCTCTACCGGCATTGGATCGCCCTCAATCTTGAGGTCGGTCGCCGACACCCGTCCGCCGCGATCGACGAGGGTGAAAGCGAGCGGCTGACCGTCGGCCAGCCCGGTGAGCCCGGCCTGCTCGACCGCCGAGATGTGCACGAAGACGTCCTCGCCGCCATCGTCGCGGACGATGAAGCCGAAGCCTTTTTGCGAATTGAAGAATTTGACTACACCCTTGCCCTCGCCGACGACCTGGGGCGGCATGCCGCCGCCGCCGCTACCGCCGCCACGCGGGCCGCCGAAGCCACCGCCGCCGCCGCCGCGGGGTCCGCCGAAGCCGCCGCCGCCACGCGGGGCGCCAAAGCCGCCGCCGCCGCCGCCGCCGAACCGGTCGCCGCCGCCGAAGCTGCGTTCCTCGCTTGGAGCTTCCTCACCGATGAATTCGCGCTTGTCTCGGCCGCGCCCGCCGCGTTCGCCGCGGCGCCCTTTGTCAAAACCCATTAAATCAGTGACTTTCCAGCACCCATTCCCCTGTCAAAAAACCAGCGCGCTGGGCAGATCGCGCATAGGCCTTGGCGCCGGAAAGCGGCGCGCGGGGCATGCCCATAGCCGAAAAGATTCGGCGGGGCGAGGGGTTTTGCCGAAGCCCGAAAAGTCGCGCGATTGCCCGCCGCTTCCGTCTCGGGCAAGGCTTGGTTCGCCAATCCGGGGAGCCTTGCCGCCATGATCGATGCTCTTGCCATCCTCGCCCAGCCGGAAGCCTGGGCCGCCCTGGTGACCCTGATCGTGATGGAAGTGGTGCTCGGCATCGACAATTTGATCTTCATCTCGATCCTGTCGAACAAGCTCCCGTCCGAGCACCGCGCGAAGGTACGGCGGCTCGGCATCAGCCTGGCCTTGATTCTGCGGCTGATCCTGCTGTCGATGATCGCCTGGCTGGTCGGGCTGACCCAGCCGGTGTTCGATCTCGGCCTATCCGGGCCGGCCGGTCCCCATGGCGAGCCGGGCTTTGAGACCGCTTTCTCCTGGCGCGACCTGATCCTGATCGCCGGCGGCCTGTTCCTGTTGTGGAAGGCGACAAAGGAAATCCATCATAGTGTCGATCCCAGGCCGATCGACGATGTGTTCGACACGTCGAAGGCGACGCTCGCCGTCGGCGCGGCAATCATCCAGATCATCTTGCTCGACATCGTTTTTTCGATCGATTCGATCCTGACCGCGATCGGCATGACCGAGCATCTCGCGATCATGGTGATCGCGGTGATCGTCGCGGTGGCGGCGATGATGTGGGCTTCCAACCCGCTCGCCGAGTTCATCAATCGCAACCCGACGGTGGTGATGCTGGCGCTCGGCTTCCTGTTGATGATCGGCGCGGTGCTGATCGCCGACGGCTTCGGCATCCACGTGCCCAAGGGCTATATCTATGCCGCAATGGCTTTCTCGGCGCTGGTCGAAGGGCTCAACATGGCGGCGCGCAGGGCACGTGGCCGCCGCGAGGCGAGGGCAAAGCAGGCCTAGCAGTGGCCTCGCGCTGCCGGTGCATTGAGCGTTCACGCGCTTGCGCCTAGAGGCGCCAGCACGATGAGCGTCCACTTTCACGAGGAGGATTTGCCCGCCGGCGCAATCGGTGAAGGCGTGATCGCCGTCGACACCGAGACGATGGGACTGCAACTGAGCCGCGACCGGCTTTGCCTGGTGCAGCTGACCGACGGCCACGGCGACGAGCATCTCGTCCGCTTCAGCCGCGCCAGCCGCTACGAGGCGCCCAACCTCAAGGCGCTGCTGGCCGACCCCGGCCGCCTGAAACTCTTTCATTTCGCGCGCTTCGACCTCGCCTCGATCAAGGCCTATCTCGGGGTCGACGCGGTGCCGGTCTATTGCACCAAGACCGCGTCGCGACTGGTTCGCACCTACACCGATCGTCACGGGCTCAAGGACATCGTCAAGGACCTGCTGGGCCAGGATATTTCCAAGCAGCAGCAGCAGACCGACTGGGGAGCCAGGGCGCTTTCGGAGGCGCAACTCGATTATGCCGCCGCCGACGTGCGCTATTTGCACGCGCTCAAGGAGAAACTGGACGAAAGGCTGGAACGGGAGGGCCGAATCGGCCTGGCGCAGGCCTGTTTCGACTTCCTCCCGCATCGCGCCATGCTCGACCTCGCCGGCTGGGCGGACGAGGACATTTTCGCCCATGTCTGAGCTCGCCGACCAGGAACGCCTCGCCCGCCGGGCGTGGGCGGCGCCGGGCAGCGCCCACGACCGTACTATCCACTTGATGAAGATCGCGCTGCCCGGGGCGATCGCGGTGATCATTCTCTTCCTGGCCTTCTCGCCACTCGGCCAGAGCCAGGATCCCAGCTTCCTGCTCGACAAGTCCAAGGTCGAGCAGGCCGAGGAACGGATGCGGGTCGAAATGGCGCAGTATCGCGGCCAGGACAATCGCGGCCGGCCGTTCCTGCTGACCGCACGCTCGGCGTTGCAACAAAGCTCGGCGGTGCCGGTGGTCGATATCCGCGGAATGAGTGCGCAGATCCAGCTCGATGACGGCCCGGCGCGCGTGGTCGCAGATCGCGGCCGCTACGACATGAGCACCGACCAGGTCGACATCGTCGGGCCGGTGCGGGTGGCAGCCGCCGACGGCTACCGGCTCGATACCAGCGACGTCAGCGTCGACCTGCGTTCGCAACGGCTCGCGAGTCGAGGGCCGGTAGCCGGAGCGATGCCGCTCGGCCGCTTCGCTGCTGGCCGGATGCAGGCCAGTCTGCCCGACCGCAAGGTGGTGCTTGACGGCCGCGCGCGGCTGCACATCGTCCAGACAGGCCGCCGGTGACGCGCCTGGCAGCGATCGCCGCTGCGCTGGCGCTGACTGCCGCCGCTACCGGCGCGGTCGGTCAGGGCGCCGGATCGGCGCTGGCGGGGCACGACAGCAGCGCGCCGGTCGACGTCGCTGCCAACAGGATCGAGGTGGAGGAGCAAGCTGACCGGGCGATCTTTTCCGGCCAGGTTGAGGTGCGGCAGGGCAATCTTCATCTCAGTACCGCGCGGCTGACCGTGACCTATGCGCGGGCGGGTGGAATCGAGATCCGGCGGCTGGAAGCAAGCGGCGGCGTGCAGCTGCAGCGGCCAGGCGAAACCGCGCGCAGCCAATATGCGATCTACGATCTCGACCGGCGGGTGGTGACGATGATCGGCGGGGTCACGCTGGCGCGCGGCGACGCCCAGGTCCGCGGCGGCCGGCTGGTGATCGACCTGGCCAGCGGCCGCGCGGTGATGGACGGCGGCAGGGCCGGCGTCCCGGGCGCGCCGGGGCGCGTCACCGGCCGTTTCACCGTACCGGAGCGCCGCAACTGAGGCTGGCGAGCGCCGCCCACACCATTCGCAAAGAAATTCCGTGCAAGAATGGTGCCGGTTGAGACGAAGGCGGCCATCGCCTACGTTGGCATCGAGGACGAATGAACGACGCCCGCACCCAGGAAAGGCCGATGACAGTCGAGGCCGAGGCCGCTCCGGATCATGGGCTGGCGGTGGTCTCGATTTCCAAGTCCTACGACCGCAAGGCGGTGCTCAACGACGTCTCCCTGAATGTCGACCGCGGCGAGGCGCTGGGGCTGCTCGGACCCAATGGCGCCGGCAAGACGACTTGCTTCTATTCGATCATGGGGCTGGTGAAGCCGGACGGTGGCCGCATCCTGCTCGACGGCCGCGACATCACCGGGCTGCCGATGTACCGCCGCGCTATTCTTGGCCTCGGCTATCTGCCGCAGGAAACCTCGATCTTCCGCGGCCTGACCGTGTCGCAGAACATCATGGCCGTGCTCGAGGTCGCCGAGCCCGATGCCAATGCGCGCGGAGAGCGGCTCGAACAATTGCTCAGCGAGTTCCACCTCGAGCCATTGCGCGACTCGCCGGCGATGACCCTGTCGGGCGGCGAAAGGCGGCGTTGCGAGATTGCCCGGGCACTGGCCGCCAATCCGTCGATCATGCTGCTCGACGAGCCGTTCGCCGGCATCGACCCGATTTCGATCCAGGACATTCGCGGGCTGATCGGCGAGCTGAAGAAGCGCAACATCGGCGTGCTGATCACCGATCACAATGTCCGCGAAACGCTCGATATCGTCGACCGCGCCTGCATCATCTATGGCGGCCAGGTGCTGTTCGCCGGCCAGCCCGACGAGCTGGTGCGCGACCCCCATGTCCGCCGCCTCTATCTCGGCGAGAGTTTCGAGCTCTAGCGATGTCATTGGGTCCAAGCCTCCAGATCCGCCAGACGCAGGCGCTGGTGATGACGCCGCAATTGCAGCAGGCGATCCGCCTGCTGGCGTTGTCGAACCTCGAGCTCGAAAGCGTCATCGCCGAGGAAATCGAGCGCAATCCCTTGCTCGAATCGGGGACGGCCGATGCCGGCGAGGAAGCCGACGCTCCCGAATCCCCGGTCGAGCGCGAGGAAGCGGCAACGGTCGACGAGCTGGTGATGAGCGGCGACGCGATCGCCGACGCGCCGCTCGATGTCGATTACAACAGCGAGGACTTCCACCAGGACAGCGCCGCCGACACGTTCTTGAACGTTGACGGCCACCGGGCTTCCGGCGGCGACGGCGAAGGCATGGACTTTGACAATTTTGCGAGCAGTGGAGTCAGCCTGCACGACCATTTGAGCCGCCAGGCCGGGGAAACGCTCGACGGGCCGGACCTGGCGATCGCCGAGGCGATTATCGAGCAGATCGAGGAGACCGGCTGGTTTCAAGGCTCGCTGCTCGACATCGCCCAAAAGCTGGGTGTCGCACTCAAGGAGGCCGAGCGCGTGCTGGCGGCGATCCAGACCTTCGACCCGGCCGGCGTCGGTGCCCGCAGCCTCGCCGAATGCCTGGCGCTGCAGGCGAAGGACGCCGATCGCCACGACCCGGCAATGGCGCGGCTGATCGACAATCTCGATTATCTGGCAAAGGGTAATCTCGCCGCGCTTCGCCGCATCTGCGGAGTCGACGACGAGGATCTCGCCGACATGATCAGCGAGTTGCGCGGTTACGATCCCAAGCCCGGCTGCCGCTTCGTCTCGACGGAGCGAATCGATGCGATCGTGCCCGACGTGTTCGTTCTGGGCCGTGGCGCCGGATTCGCCATCGAGCTCAACCAGGCAACGCTGCCGCGGCTGATCGTCAACCGCGATTATCACGCCGAGCTCGCCGCCGGCGCGCAGGACCGGCGATCGAAAACCTGGCTCTCGGAATGCCTGCAAAACGCCAACTGGCTGATGAAGTCGCTCGATCAACGTGCCCGCACCATCCTCAAGGTGGCGGCCGAGATCGTCACTCGCCAGGACGGTTTCTTTCGTCACGGTGTCGCGCACATGAAACCGCTGACGCTGCGAACGGTGGCGGACGCAATCGGCATGCACGAATCGACCGTGAGCCGGGTGACTTCGAACAAGTATCTCGCCTGCGACCGCGGCCTGTTCGAGCTCAAATATTTCTTCACCAGCGGCATCCAGGCCGCCGACGGCGGCGAAGCGGTTTCGGCCGAGGCGGTAAAGAGCCGCATAAGGGCGTTGATCGCGGCAGAGAGCGCCGACCAGATCCTGTCCGACGACCAGTTGGTCGAGCGGCTGCGTAGCAATGGCTACGACATCGCCCGCCGCACCGTCGCCAAGTATCGCGAGGCGCTCGGGCTCGGCTCGTCGGTCCAGCGCCGGCGCCAGAAGGCGCTCGGCCGGGCCGCCTGAGGTGCGCAGAGTTGGTGTGGCGCTGGCCCTGCCCTTGCTCATTTCCGGCTGCGCCATTCCCGAGGCAAAGCTGCGTGCCGGGCTGATAAACGGCGGCCTTCCGCGCCCGCTTGCCGCCTGCATGGCGGAACGAATGGTCGATCGCTTGTCGCTCGGGCAGCTGCGGCGCCTCGCCAGCCTGCCACGGGCGCGCAGTGCCGCTTCGCTCGATCAGTTCCTGTCGCGGGTGGGCGCGCTCGGCGATCCCGAGATCCTGGCGGTCACCTCGAGCTCAGCCGCTCTGTGCGCCACCGGCCTCGCCGACTGATTCAGCTCGAGGTCGAGCAGCAGCACAACCGCACCCGCAGACTCCCGGAGGCACCGCTTCCCGCCGCCGCGACTCTATGCTTTAGCCGCGCGGCCGATGAACATCCACGAATACCAGGGCAAGGAGCTGCTGGCGAAGCACGAGGTGCCAGTCCCGGCCGGCTTTGCCGCGATGAGCGTCGACGACGCCGTGGCGGCGGCGGCAAGGCTCCCCGGGCCGCTCTACGTGGTCAAGGCGCAAATCCACGCCGGCGGCCGCGGTAAGGGCCGCTTCAAAGAATTGCCGGCCGCCGCCAAGGGAGGGGTGCGGCTCGCCCGCAGCCTCGACGAGGTCCGCGCGCATGCCGCCGAGATGCTCGGCAAGACGCTGGTGACGGTGCAGACCGGCGCCGCTGGCAAGCAGGTCAACCGGCTCTACATCACCGATGGCGTCGAAATCGCCCGCGAATTCTACCTGGCGCTGCTGGTCGAGCGCAAAAGCGGCCGGATCGCGTTCGTTGTCTCGACCGAGGGCGGGATGGACATCGAGCAGGTCGCCCATGACAGCCCGGAGAAAATTCAGACCTTCGCCGTCGACCCAGCCACCGGCTTCATGCCGCACCATGGCCATGCGGTGGCCGAGGCGCTGGGCCTCGATGGCAACCTCGCCCGCCAGGCGCAGCGCATTGCCGAGCGGCTCTATGCCGCGTTCCTTGCCTGCGATGCCTCGCAGATCGAGATCAACCCGCTGGCGGTGACCGACGATAGCCGCATGCTGGTGCTCGACGCGAAACTGGGCTTCGACGGCAACGCCTTGTTCCGCCATCCCGAGATCGAAGCGCTGCGCGACGAGAGCGAGGAGGAGCCGATGGAGATCGAGGCGTCGCGCCACGACCTCGCCTACATCAAGCTCGACGGCAATATCGGCTGCATGGTCAACGGCGCGGGCCTGGCGATGGCGACGATGGACATCGTCAAACTGAACGGCGCCGAGCCGGCGAATTTCCTCGACGTCGGCGGCGGCGCCTCGAAGGAAAAGGTAACCGCCGCCTTCAAGATCATCCTCTCCGACCCGGCGGTCGAGGGCATATTGGTCAACATCTTCGGCGGCATCATGCGCTGCGACATCATTGCCGAAGGGATCATCGCGGCCGCCCGCGAAATAAAGCTGGACGTGCCGCTGGTGGTGCGGCTGGAAGGCACCAATGTCGAGCAGGGCAAGGCGATCCTGGCCGACAGCGGACTGGCGATCGTGCCGGCCGACGACCTCGGCGACGCGGCGCGCAAGATCGTCGCGGAAGTGAAGCAGACGGCATAGACCGCGCGGCTGGGCCAGAAAAGGAAGAGCGGATGAAGCTGTTGGTAGCGGTCAAGCGGGTGATCGATTTCAACGTCAAGCCGCGCGTCAAAGCGGACCAGACCGGGGTCGACCTTGCCAACGTCAAGATGAGCATGAACCCGTTCGACGAGATCGCGGTCGAAGAGGCGATAAGGCTCAAGGAAAAGGGGACGGCGGACGAGATCGTCGCCGTGTCGATCGGGCCGGCCAAGGCGCAGGAAACCTTGCGCACCGCGCTGGCAATGGGCGCCGATCGCGCCATCCTGATCCAGACCGACGATGAGCTCGAGCCGCTGGCGGTGGCCAAGCTGCTCGCCAAGGTCGCCGCCGAGGAACAGCCCGGGATGGTAATACTCGGCAAGCAGGCGATCGACGACGACAGCAACCAGACCGGCCAGATGCTCGCCGCCTTGCTCGGTTGGCCGCAGGGAACGTTCGCTTCCAAGGTCGAGGTGCAGGGCAGTGACGGGGTCAACGTCACCCGCGAGGTCGATGGCGGCCTCGAAACGGTGAAGCTGAAGCTGCCGGCGGTGGTGACCACCGATTTGAGGCTCAATGAGCCGCGCTACGCCAGTCTGCCCAACATCATGAAAGCGAAATCGAAGCCGCTCGCGGTCAAGGCACCGGCCGATTACGGCGTCGATACGTCGCCGCGGCTGATTACGCTGAAGGTGAGCGAGCCGCCGCGACGTCAGGCCGGCATCAAGGTCGGCTCGGTTGACGAGCTGATCGACAAGGTCCGGGAAACGGGAGTGATCGGATGAAGACTCTGGTCTGGGTCGAACATGAGGAAGGCCAGCTCAAGGACGCGACGCTGCCGGCCGTCACCGCCGCCGGCAGGCTCGGCGAGGTGCACGTGATTGTCGCCGGCGCCGGCATTGGTGCGATCGCTGAGCAGGCGGCGAAGATCGCCGGCGTCGGCAAGGTCCATGTCGCCGACGACCCGGCCTATGCCCACAGCCTCGCCGAGAATGTCGCGCCGCTGGTTGCCAAGCTGATGGAGAGCCACGATGTGTTCCTCGCGCCCGCCACCACCACCGGCAAGAACATCGCGCCGCGGGTCGCCGCGCTGCTCGACGTGATGCAGGTCTCCGACATCCTTTCTGTTGAAAGCGCGGACAGCTTCACCCGCCCAATCTATGCCGGCAATGCGATCGCCACGGTCAAGTCGGCGGACGCCAAGAAGGTGATCACGGTTCGCACAACCGCGTTCGAAAAAGCGGCGCGCGACGGCGGTTCCGGCCAAGTCGAACCCTTCGCCGGCACCGGCGACCAAGGCCTGTCGAGCTTTGTCGGCGCCGAGATCGCCCATAGCGAGCGGCCCGAGCTGACCAGTGCCAAGATCATCGTCTCGGGCGGCCGTGCGCTGGGCTCGGGCGAGGCCTTCCATCAATATATCGAGCCGCTCGCCGACAAGCTTGGCGCCGCGGTCGGCGCATCGCGGGCGGCGGTCGACGCCGGCTATGTTCCCAACGATTACCAGGTGGGACAGACCGGCAAGGTGGTCGCGCCCGAACTCTATGTCGCAATCGGCATTTCCGGCGCGATCCAGCACCTGGCGGGGATGAAGGATTCGAAGGTGATCGTTGCGATCAACAAGGACGAAGACGCGCCGATCTTCCAGGTGGCCGACATCGGCCTGGTCGGTGACCTGTTCAAGATCGTGCCCGAACTGACCGAGAAGCTGTGAAAGACCGGCAGCAGCTTCTCTATTTCGTCGGCGCGGCCCTGTTCTTCATCGTCGCGGGGCTCGACGTCGCCGACGATGGACTGTCGACAGAGCCGGTCCTGGCGGCAGTGATCGGGGGCGGTTTGTTCGCGCTGGGATTGATTCGGACCGCGCAGGGCCGCCGCTGAACGCCGATCTCGGCCGCTTGCTTCCGCAGGCCGGAGCGAGCCGCTAGGGTCCCAAAATGGACATATACCTCCCGGTTGCCGGCCTTTCGGTCAACGCGCTGGTGATCGTCGCGCTTGGCGGACTGGCCGGCCTGCTGACCGGGATGGTGGGTGTCGGCGGCGGCTTCCTGACTTCGCCGATCCTGATCTTCTACGGCATCCCGCCGCCGGTGGCGGTCGCCTCGGCCGCGACCCAGATCACCGGCACCAGCGTTTCCGGCGCGCTCGCCCACCGCCGCCGCCGCGGCGTCGACCTGCAGATGGGGGTGGTGCTCATTGCCGGCGGACTTGCCGGCTCGGCGGTCGGCGGCATCCTGGTCCGGGCGCTGCAGCAGTCGGGACAGATCGAGACCGTCATTTCAGTGCTCTACGTGATCCTGCTCGGCGGGATCGGTGCGATGATGGCGCGCGAGGCGGCAATCGCGCTCGAGCTGATCCCGGCGACGAAGCGGCAAAAGGAGCGCAAGCCCCGACGCCACAATCCGCTGATCGCGGCATTGCCGATGCGCTGGCGATTCTACCGCTCCGGCCTCTACATTTCGCCGCTGGCGCCGCTGGCGCTGGGTTTCCTTTCCGGCTTGCTGACCGTGTTGCTCGGCATCGGCGGCGGCTTCATCATGGTACCGGCGATGATCTACCTGCTCGGGATGTCGGCGCAGGTGGTGGTCGGAACCTCCTTGCTCCAGATCGTGTTCGTCACCGGCGCCACCACCCTGGTCCACGCCACCACCACCCGCTCGGTCGACATCGTGCTCGCGCTGCTGCTGCTGCTGGGCTCGGTGGTCGGCGCGCAATATGGCGTGCGGCTCGCCCAGACCATGCGGCCGGAGTTGTTGCGGCTGATCCTCGCCATCGCCGTGCTCGCGGTGGCGCTGCGCATGGCGCTGCAGCTCGGCTGGCGTCCCGAGGAAATCTACACGGTGCAGATGCTGTGAACGGCGCCCGCCTGCGCGCGCTGATGCTGGCGCTGCTGGCGCCCCTGGTGCTGGCCCAGGCGCAGCCGCGGCTGGTACCCGACGTTTCGCACCGCCAGATCGAGATACGCTACAGCTTTACCGGCACCGAGCTTCTGCTGTTCGGAGCGATCCTCTATCCCGGTGGCCGGCCGCCGTTGCCGGGAACCGACGTCGCCGTCGTCATCAAGGGGCCGCTGCAGCGGATCATCGTCCGCGAGAAGCAGCAGGTGGCCGGCATCTGGATGAATGTCGACCGCGTGCGCTTCCGCTCGGTGCCGGCTTTCTACGCGGTCGCGTCGTCGCGGCCGCTTGCCCAGCTGGTCGACGAACGCACCGCATCGATCTTCGAGCTCGGGCTGGACAATCTGCAGCTTTCACCCGGTGGCGGCGCCGCACCAGAGGTGCTGCGGCGCTTCGAACATGGCCTCGTCGACCTTCGCCAGCGCGGCCAGCTCTACGCCGAATATCCGCGCGGCGTGGAAATCAGCGAAGGCGTGCTCTACCGTGCCCGCATCAACATCCCGGCGCGCGTTCCGGTCGGGGCCTATACCGCCGAGACCTTCCTGATTCGCGAGGGCCGGGTGATCGCCGGCGCCGCCCGCGACATCCGCATCGAGAAACTCGGCTTCGAAAGGTTCGTCGCCGAGGCGGCCGAGAGCTGGTCGTTTGCCTACGGCCTGGCCGCCGTCGCCCTCGCCCTGCTGCTCGGCTGGGCGGCCAGCTCGCTGTTCACTCGCCGCTTCGCTTGAGCCCAACGAAGATATCGCAAACCGCTTGTTTACCCGGATCGGCTAGGCACATTTCGCAACCGAGCGAGCGTGGGGCCTCTCAGCATGACCGATGGGATTACGTTTCACAGTTTTCCTGTGCCATCCGAAGAGCCGACGCCCGGCTCGGCGCGTGCGCCCAAGCGCGTGCTGGTGGCCAAGCACGAAGCGATTGGCCAGGTGGTGGAAATCTCCGGCAGCGGCGCCCGCATCGAGATCGTCGCGCACCGCTTGCGTGAACTGGCCGACGATCCCGACGCCTGCGTCGCGATGTCTGGACAAGTGGGAAGCCAGATCAAGATCGACTCCGGCCGCCGCTGGCTGCTCGCCAATGTGCGGCGGCTGTGCGTAACCGATGCGGAAGCCGGCATGATCGTCGCCGAGATCGACTTTCTCGGCGACGGCGACGAGGACGCCAGCACCGGCAAGCTGGTCAATTTCCGCCGCGGCATCACCGCCTACCCGATCCCCGGCAGCCGCATCTACCCGGTCACCGGCTGCGATCTGAAGCAGATCTTCGCAGCCGACGAGCGGGCCCATATCGAGATCGGCACCGTCTATCCGACCAATGACGTACGCGCGGCGCTGTATGTCGATTCCTTCCTCGGCAAGCATTTCGCGCTGTTGGGCTCGACCGGCACCGGAAAATCGACTGCGGCCTCTCTGATAATGCACCGCATCTGCGACCTGTCGCCAGAGGGCCATGTCGTGATGATCGATCCCCACGGCGAATTCTCGGCCGCGTTCAAGGGCCATGGCGAGCTGTTCAACGTCGACAACCTGGCAATGCCCTATTGGTTGATGAACTTCGAGGAACATTGCGAGGTGTTCATCACCTCCCAGGGCGCTGACCGCCAGTGTGACATGGACATCCTCGCCAAGTGCCTGCTGATGGCACGCGGCCGCAACCGCGTCGCCGAGGGCCTGTCGAAGCTCACAGTCGATTCACCGATCCCCTACACCCTGTCCGACCTGACCAGCGCCATCACGAACGAGATGGGGCTCTTGAACAAGGCTACCGACACGGCGCCCTACATGCGCCTCAAGGGCAAGATCGACGAGCTGAAGGCCGATCCCCGCTACCAGTTCATGTTCTCGGGCATGCTGGTGACCGATTCGATGGCCAATTTCATCGGCAAGATCTTTCGCTTGCCCGCCAAGGGCAAGCCGATCTCGATCATCGACGTGTCGGGCGTGCCTTCCGACATCGTTTCGGTGGTGGTGGCCATGCTGTCGCGGCTCGTGTTCGATTACGCGATCTGGTCGCGCAGCGAGGTGCAGCGGCCGATCCTGCTCGTGTGCGAGGAAGCGCACCGCTACGTGCCGGCCGACAAGACCAGCAGCGGCCAGGCGGTGCGCAAGGTGCTCGAGCGGATCGCCAAGGAAGGCCGCAAATATGGTGTCTCGCTTGGCCTCATCACCCAGCGGCCCTCCGACCTCGCCGAGGGCGTGCTCTCGCAATGCGGCACCATCGTCGCAATGCGGCTAAACAACGACCGCGACCAGCAATTCGTGAAGAACGCGATGCCGGAAGGCTCGCGCGGCTTCCTCGACGTCATCCCGGCGCTGCGCAACCGCGAAGGCATTGTATGCGGCGAGGGCGTTTCCATCCCCGTGCGGGTATCATTCGACGAACTCGAGCGCGATCTTTGCCCAGCTTCGTCGGACCCGGTCTTTTCCGAGCTGTGGCGCAAGATCGGCGACGAGGACGCGATGGTCAGCCGAGTGGTCAAGCGCTGGCGCGCCCAAGGCCGCTGAACCCCGACCCAGATTCCCGAAAGCTAGTGACCCGCTAGGGGGCGGTACGCTCGCTGCTGCCGCTGCTGGTCCCGACTTGGCGCGCCCGCGCCGACGCGAGCGGCGTGTCGAGCAGGCTTCGCAGCCGGCTGCGGAAGCGAG
>JBQTJR010000102.1:0-3056 GCA_052386895.1 Sphingosinicella sp. | reverse complement strand
CCTCGTAGAAGGCTATCGAGCGCGCGAGGTCGCTGACCGCCAGGTTGACGAAGATCGACTGCGGCATCTCTTCCCTCCCAGGCCCGACTCGGCTCGTTGCAGGCGCCCATAGACCCCCGCAGCGCTTGCGGTCGAGCGCGGCACGTCGAGCGGAGCCTGTGCTTCGTCGAACGGCTCGACTTTGCGCCGAGCCGCCCCTAACCGCACGGCGACGCGACCGCCTTCAAAACTGGGGACAACGATGACGATGACCGGCAGCCACGCCCTCGACCGGGTGCTGGTGCTCGAAATGGTGCGGGTGACCGAGGCGGCGGCGGTGGCGGCCTCGAAGCTGGTCGGCCGCGGCGACGAGCGCGCGGCCGACCAGGCCGCGGTCGAGGCGATGCGCGGCGCGCTCAACGAGCTGCCGTTCGACGGCACCGTGGTGATCGGTGAGGGCGAGCGCGACGAGGCGCCGATGCTCTATATCGGCGAGAAGGTGGGGTCCGCGCAGGGCTCGGGCCCGCAGATCGACATCGCTTTGGACCCGCTCGAGGGGACGACGATCACCGCCAAGGCGGCGCCCAACGCGCTGGCGGTGCTGGCGATCGCCGAGCAGGGCTGCCTGCTCTACGCGCCCGACGTCTACATGGAGAAACTGGCGGTCGGGCCCGGCTATCCCGACGGGGTGATCGACCTCGCGCGGCCGGTTTCGGACAACATCAAGGCGATCGCCAAGGCCAAGGGGGTGAAGCCGAACGAGATCATCGCCTGCGTGCTCGACCGGCCGCGCCACGCCGAGATCATCGCGGAGCTGCGCGCGCTGGGGTGCGGCATCAGCCTCATTCCCGACGGCGACGTCGCCGGGGTGATCGCGGTCACCGATCCCGACACGACGATCGACGTCTATCTCGGCCAGGGCGGCGCGCCCGAAGGGGTACTGGCGGCGGCGGCGTTGCGCTGCGTCGGCGGCCAGTTCCAGGGGCGGCTGGTGTTCCGCAACGACGACGAGCGCGGCCGCGCCGCCAAATGCGGCGTCACCGATTTGAAGCGCATCTACCAGCTCGAGGACCTGGCGAAGGGCGACGTCATCTTCGCCGCCACCGGCGTCACCGACGGGACGCTGCTGGAAGGGGTGAAAAGGCGCCGCGACCGCCTCACCACCGAGAGCGTGGTGATGCGCGCCAGCACCGGCACGGTGCGCTGGGTGCGCGGTGAGCACCGGCGAGAGCCGGGGACGCATAGGTAATTGGGGACAGTATACATTTTTCGGCCTGTGCTTCGGTGCCGCCCTGCGAGCTGTTCGTGAAAAATGTATACTGTCCCCAATTACTGGAGGTGGCGGTGAGTGTTTTCGTGTGCGGCGTCGAGCGGTCGATCCTCGGCCAGCCGTGGCGCTGGCGCGGGCTCGCCGGCGACGAGGACGAGGCCTTCCGCCCCGACGATCTCATCGACCGGCTATTGCTGTCGCGCGGCGTCGCGCGCGACGAGCTGGAGCGGTACCGGACGCCGACCCTGCGCGGTTTCATGCCCGACCCGTCCCTTTTCAAGGACATGGACAGAGCGGCGGCGCGGCTCGCCGACGCGGTAGCGGGCCGCGAGCCGGTCACCATCTTCGGCGATTACGACGTCGACGGCGCGACCTCGGCGGCCTTGCTGATCCGGCTGCTTCGCGCGCTTGGCTGCGATCCCAAGGCCTACATCCCCGACCGGCTGATGGAGGGCTATGGGCCGTCGGGCGAGGCGCTGCTCCGGATCATCGAGGGCGGCACCAAGCTGATCGTCACGGTCGATTGCGGCGCGCAGGCATTCGAGGCGCTCGCGGCGGCGCGCGCCGCCGGCGCCGACGTCATCGTCGTCGACCATCACCAGTGCGCGACGCGGCTCCCGGACGGCTACGCGATCGTCAACCCGAACCGGCTCGACGAAGAACCCGAGGTGGCGGCGCACGGCCACCTCGCCGCGGTCGGCGTCGCCTTCCTGCTCGGCGCGGCGCTGCTGCGGGAGCTGCGCGCGCGGGGATATTTCGAGGGCCGCGAGGAACCGAAACTGATCGAGCTGCTGGACCTGGTGGCATTAGGCACGGTCGCCGACGTCGCGGCGCTGAAGGGTCTCAACCGCGCCTTCGTCGCGCAGGGGCTGAAGCTGATGGCGAGGCGCGGCAATATCGGGCTGGCGGCGCTGGCCGACGCCGCGCGCTTGACGCGCGCGCCGGCCTGCCACGAGCTGGGCTTCGCGTTCGGGCCACGGATCAATGCCGGCGGCCGGGTCGGCAAGTCCGATCTCGGCGTGCGGCTGCTGACCAGCGAGGACGAGGCGGAAGCGCAAGCGATCGCCGCCGAGCTCGACCGCCTGAACGAGGAGCGCCGCGCGATCGAGGCGCAGGTTTGCGAGGCGGCCGAGGCGCTGGGCGAAAGCCAGGGCAACCGGGCGGTGATCACCGTCGCCGCGAAGGGCTGGCACCCGGGCGTGATCGGCATCGTCGCAAGCCGCCTCAAGGAGAAATGGAGCCGGCCGGCGATGGTGATCGCGCTGGCGGACGACGGCACCGGCAAGGGCTCGGGGCGATCGGTCGGCGGCGCCGACCTCGGCGCGGCGGTGCTGGCGGCGAAGGACGCCGGGCTGCTGATCGCCGGCGGCGGCCACAAGATGGCGGCGGGTCTGACCGTCGCCGAAGACAAAGTCGAGGCGCTGGCCGATTTCCTCGAGGAAAGGCTGGCGGCCGACGTCGCGAAGAGTCGCGACGGGCGGGAGCTAAGCCTGGACGCGGTGGTGGCGCCGGCGGGCGTCTGCCCGGAGCTGTGCGACGCATTGGACGGCGGCGGGCCCTACGGCCAGGGCTGGCCGGCGCCGCGCGTCGCCACCGGCCCGGTCTCCATCGTCAAGGCGGACCTGGTCGGCAGCACGCGGCCGCGGCACGTGCGGCTGATCGCCGCCGGCGAGGACGGGAAGAGGCTGAAGGCGGTCGCGTTCCGCGCGGCCGACAGCCCGCTCGGAGAGGCGCTGCTGGCGGCGCCTTCGCACCGGCGGCTGTGGCTGGCCGGCCGCGTGAAGCGCGACGAATATGGAGGGCGGGT